>DASVGE010000325.1:0-13547 GCA_036379695.1 Pyrinomonadaceae bacterium
GCTTCGGCTTCGCCGCCCGATGTGAGGCAAGGCTATGCCTTGCCGTCAGGCTTTTAAAATAATGTTCGGGGCTAAGCCCCCGGTTCGGCCTTGGCCCATAAGTCCTTAGGGCAGAGCCCGAACCGAGGGCATAGCCCACTACTACCAGGGGGGCTAACGGCAAGGCAGAGCCTTGCCTCACATCCGGCGGCGTAGCCGAAGCACATCCGGCGGCGTAGCCGAAGCACATCCGGCGGCGTAGCCGAAGCGAAGCGCGCCAAATGACTTTTTGTGCAAGGCCTCGTCGAGTTTCTGCGAGTGTGCTTTGCCGGCCGTCGAGGATCTGTTTGGGCTGTCTCCAGCGCTTGTTGAAACAGCGCACGTCCCTCTACGTGCGCTTAGGACACATACACATGGAAACCGTTGCCGATGATGATCTCATCATCGCCCGATTTCGCACCCGGCTTGGTCAGGAATTTCATCACCCCACGTTACGATAGAAGCACTAATGATTAAAGCGCGGTGCCCCATGGGCCGTCGCCCACTTTGACCGTGCCAATCACCTTGTTTGTGCTCGTGTCGATCACGGTGACGTCGTTCGAGAGGCCGTTTGCCGTGTAGATTTTGCGTCCGTCGGGGGTCAGAGCGATGCCCCAGGGGCGTTGGCCGACGGGGATCAGTGTGATCAAGGTTAGTTGTTCGCCGTCGATCACGGCCACGCTGTTGCTGCGGCCGGTCGCGACGTAAACTCTTTTCCCGTCCGCTGAAACGACGACGCCTTTGGGTTTTGATAGTGCCTTGCTGTCACCGCGTGGCAGTTCGATCGTCTTAATGACGGAATGATCTTTGGTGTCGACTACCGAGACGACGTTTCCGTTCTCGGCAGTGACGTAGGCGCGTGTGCTGTCCGAGGTGAACACGGCTTCGCGGGGTCGTGCGCCGACCAGAAACTGCTGTACGACCTGGCCACTCTGCGTATCGATCACGCTTACGGTGCTGCTGGTCTCAGAGGTGATGTACACCCAACGACCGTCGGGACTGATGGCCGCGCCTTCCGGTTCGAGACCGACCGCCATCGTGTTGATGACGCGATTTGCTTTGACGTCGGTGATCGAGGCGGTGCCGGCGTCTTCGTTGGCACTGTAGAGACGGGTCGCGTTGTCGTCGATGGCGAAGTTTTCGGGATCGGTGCCGACTTTATACTCGGCGACGACGTTGCCGTCGAGATCGAGTTCGGCAACCTTGTCTTCGTTCTGTGATTGATTGGTTGGATAACTGACCGCCACCCAGATCCGTTTCCTGTCAGGGCTCAAACGAATCCCACGCAAGCGCCCGCCGACTTTCATGGTTGAGTAGACCTGGTCTGTTTTTGTGTCGATCACGGTGATCGTGCCGTCGCGCTCGTTCGTGACGAACGCAAGCGGGCCTTCGGGTCGCGAAGTGCAACCGGTGAACGCGATGAAGAGAAGAAGAAGAAGGTATTTCATCGAGCTAGCTCCAGGCGTTTATCCGATTCGCGCAGCCAGCCGGCGAACAGCGCCAGTCCTGCAACCACGTAAACCAGGCTTGCGGGGATCCACATGATCAGTCCACCGAGTTGTTGATCTTCGAGCGCGGTTAGTCCCCACGAACCAGCGTACGTTGGATACCAGACCGATCCGGCCACGGTGATCAGCGCGCCGAGCACGCCGCTGTGAACCGAAGTCGTGAAGACATAGAGCACCGCGGCGCCGTAACCCATCGCGCCGTGCGGGCCGTGAATGAGCGCCCACCAGAACAACAGCGCCGAGATCAGGAATGAGAGATGTTGGGCCGTGTGGACCGATTCGTAGCGCAGCACTGCTTCGAAGAACGCAGGGATGTGCCAGGTCCACAAAGCGATCGCATGGACCAGCCACGCTACCAGAGGGATCGTGAGTGTGCGCCAGAGACGATTGATCGGTCCGATTTTCGCGAGGTTTCCAAGCCGCCGCGACCAGTTCAAAGGCAAAGCCCAAAGGAATGCGATCAGTGGCCGGCCCAAAACGAGCAGCGGCGCGGCGACGAGCATGAGAACTTCGTGTTGCGTCATGTGCGCGGAGAATAAAACGCGCCCCCACGCGTGCACCGGTGAAACCAGAGCGACGAACAGCGCCAGCCATCCGAGTGCGAAACAAACCACCTCCCACGTGCGGAACGATCTGCGTTTGAGACGAAACAATCCGACAGCGAATAACAGCGCCGTGAGCGCGAGCGAAACTACGACGAGGGGCTCAAAGCTCCAGGCACGCACGAGGTCGTGCCAGTTGTGCGGTTGGCCTCCATGAAAAAGGAAAAGCGCTCTCATCTTAGGACTTTCTCAGCCACGGATTATCACGGATTTATAACTGACATGGATTGAACAACACCGTCGCAATACCCTGCGCGATGATTACCAACAACGACATTCCGCTACTCAACATTCCCAACACTGCAATAAAGCGGATGCGCGACGACAGATCGGGCGCTTCGGTGGGCCAGGTTGTGCCCTCGACTCTCCAAACCGCCAACGCAATCAGCGCTGTTACCACCGTCAACACGATCGCCACGATCGTCACCGCATACAACGCGATGTTGCGCTGCGCGGAACAGGCGTGGCGCACCAGCACGTAATTCGCCTGCATCCCGATCGCGACGATGACCGGCGCCGCCACCACCAGCAGCCATAACGCTCTCGGAGTTGTTGCCCGCTCTTCCTGTTCCATCTCATCCGAGTCGCGGTGTGAAATAAATGATCGCGTAGAGCACCACCCAGATCGCGACCACCCAGTACCAGTAAACTCCGATCGTCACGATATCGACGCGATGCTTCATGTCGAACTCACGCCTGAAAATCCAAATCGCCAGCAACACCGTTTCCGTCGTCAGTATCATCAGGTGAAGCATGTGCATCCCGAGCATGAACCAGACGATCGAACCGTAAGCATTGCTGTCCCAACGAAAGTAGACTGCGGAGAACTCAAAACCGCGCAACACGAGTGCAGTGAATCCAATGACGGCACAGATCACGAGCCCGAGCCTCGCCCGGTCTCTGTTATCACGCCGCGCCGCAAGATCCGTGAACACCATCGGAATACAACCCAACAACAGAAGAATCGTGTTCGCAGTGCCATAACCGAGTTCCGGCAGCGGTCTTAAAGTCGCCGTCAGTTGCGCCACGGGCGGCGGCCACAACGCAAAGTTCTGCCGCAGGTAAAAGTAAGTCGCGATCAAAATCGCAAACATCGACGTCTCGATCGCCAGCAACAGATTGTTTCCCCACCACACCGGATCGTATGTGTCGAACTCGTGGTGCGGCAGCTCAGAAACGTCGATGACAGCTCGAGTACTCATACTTCCTTTGGTCGCAACTCAGTGTGCGAGACGGGTTGAACTTTCTCGCCCGTTTCGCGTGCTGTCTTGTTCTCGTAATTCGGATCGCCGAAGAACCAGCAGGTAAGCGCCGCGCCGGTCAGGATCGCGCCGACCAGAAACGCCCACGGCGTGAAAATACCGGGGATGAGCGCAGTAGCCGCCCCCAACGCCACCATCACCGGCCAGATCGATGGCCCGGGAATGTCGAATCTCAACTCCGGCTGCGCATCCATTACACTCGTTACGAGCCCTTCCCGTTTCGTCGTGCTCAGCCCGCGCACCACGGGCGCATCCTCAGTCGCCTGCCAGATCGGATGACGACCCTGGACCACCGGAATGTTGTGAAAGTTGTAATGTGGCGGTGGCGAAGTGATGCTCCACTCCAACGTATCGGCGGCCCACGGATTATCACCGGCAATAACTCCCGCGCGACGAGCCCAAAACACGTTGACTACGAACACCACCACGCCCGCGCCGAGAACCAACGCACCCAGCGACGCGATCAAGTTCAGAGTTCCCCAACCAGTCTCCGGCAAATACGTGTACACGCGACGCGGCATGCCGTTGAGTCCGAGTTGATGCATGGGAAAGAAGACGAGATTGAACCCGATGAACATCAACCAGAAATTCCAACGCCCGGCCCACTCGCTCAACATGCGGCCACTCCACTTCGGAAACCAGTAATAGAACGCGCCAAACAGCGGGAAGACGGCGCCGCCAATCAGAACGTAGTGGAAATGTGCGACCACAAAGAACGTGTCGTGCAACTGCAAGTCGAGCGGCACTGAAGCCTGCATCACACCCGTCAGACCACCAAGAATGAAGATCACAAAGAATCCCAGCACGAAATATAGAGGTGTCTTCAAGTTCAACTTGCCGCCCCACAAGGTTGCGATCCAACAGAAGACCTGCACGCCGCTCGGTATCGCGATCATCATGCTCGCAGCGGAGAAGAAGCTCTGGCCCATCTGCGGTATCGGCGTGGCAAACATGTGATGCACCCACAAACCAAAGCCGATAAAAGCGGTCGAGATCAGCGACAGCACGAGGGCGAGATGTCCAAAGATCTTCCGGCGCGCAAACGTGATGATGATGGGAGAGATGAATCCGAGCGCGGGAATAAAGATGATGTAGACCTCCGGATGCCCGAAGAACCAGAACATATGCTGATAAAGAATCGCATCGCCGCCTTCGGCTGGGTTGAAGAAGTGGGTGTCGATTAGTCGATCGCTGGCGAGTGTCCCGCTGGCGAGCATCACGGCGGGCATCGCAAAGATGATCATGAAAGCTGTGATCACCTGGGCCCAGACAAATAGTGGTATGCGATTGAGCGTCATGCCCGGTGCGCGCATCTTGAATGCGGTGCCGATCACGACAATGGCGCCGACGAGCGCGGAGATTTCTGTGAACGTGATCATCTGCGCCCAGACATCGACGCGTTTTCCGGGCGAGTAAGCGGGACCTGACAAAGGCACGTACGAGAACCAGCCCGCGTCTGGTCCAGTGTTCAGGAAAAACCCGGTGTACAGAAAAATTCCGCCGATCAGATAGATGAAGTAACCGAAAAGATTGAGTCGCGGAAAAGCCACATCGCGCGATCCGACCATCAGCGGCACCAGATAAATCCCCATCGCGGTCATGATCGGCACCGCAAACAAAAACATCATCGTGGTGCCGTGAACGGTGAAGACCTGGTTGTATTGATCGGGACTGAGGAAATGACTCTCGGGCCGCGCGAGTTGAATGCGCATCAGGACCGCTTCCATCCCGCCAAGCAAGAAGAACACAAACGCAGTGATGACGTACCGCATCGCGATCGACTTGTGATCCGTATCAGTGAACCATCCGCGTATTCCCGTCGGACACGCCCACGTCTTCTCGAGCTCCGGCCTCTCACGCTCCATCTCCGCCGCCAGCTCTTCATCCGTAGTCGTAGTCCTCAGCGCCCTCCTATCTTCCGCCTCCTGTGCCTTTTTGTGGCTATTCTTTTGTGCTTCTTTGTGGCTCAAATTCTTTGTGCTTCTTTGTGTCTCAAATTCTCTGGTGCTTTTTTGTGGCTCAATTTCTCTTGTGCTTTTTTGTGGCTCATTTCAAGCTCTGCAAGTAGTCCAACAACGCTTGTAGATCCGCTTCCGGCAAATTGTTCTGCGGCATCCGCGTGCCGGGTTTCACGACCTGCGGATCCTTGATCCACTGGGCCAGGTGATCGCGTGTATTTGCGAGCGTAGCCGCAGCAATCATCTGGCGGCTCGCGACGTGGGTGAGGTTCGGACCAATGTTCGAACCGGCCGGCGTGCCGTTAATCGCATGACACATCACGCACGTGGACGAGAGAAAGACCTGCTGCCCGCGCTTCTGCGAATCAGTCATCGGCTGAACCGACGTTTGCGTCTGATTTTGTCGCCACGCGTTGAACTGCTCCTGCGACTCGGCGACTACCCAAAACGCCATCTTCGCGTGTTGCATGCCGCAGTATTCAGCGCACTGGCCGCGATAAACGCCGGGCTTGTCTGCCTGCAACCAGATGCCATTGATCTTTCCCGGAATCAGATCTTTCTTTCCGGCCAGGTTCGGCACCCAAAAACTGTGAATCACGTCAGTCGCCTGGAGATTGAACAGGACGGGCACGCCTACGGGAATGTGGATCTCGTTCGCAGTCGTGAAAACGTTGCTGGCATCGACGTCCTTGTAACGAACTTCCCACCACCACTGATGTCCCACGACATCAACGTTCAGTCCGCTCTTGTTGCCCTGCTCCGCGGTCAACGAACGACCCGTCAAGTAGTTGACGACCAACAGTACAAACAGGATGACGACGGTTAGTGTGACTGCGCCGATCACAACGTTCCGGCGGCGTCGCTCTGATTCGAGCGGCGGCTCTAAAACGGGTGTAGCAAGCTCCGTCTCGCGCGTTCTGTTTCGCAACGCGAGCAACAGCGCGATCATCACCAGCACATAAACAATCGAGCAGGTGATAAAGAACCACCACCAGAGACGGTTGATGCTGCCGGCATATGGCCCCGCCGGATTGATCGCGTTTTGAATGCCGCCGCATGACGAAAAGCACAGCAGTGCGCAAAACGCCACGAGGCGTCCGTACCTGCGCAGGGTTGTGCTCGTTCTTCTAATCATTTAATGGCGGGCTCGAACGTTGCGGCTTTTCCCTTTCTGTGCGCTGTTCGGAGCGGCGCGCGTTCATCGTGTCGTTGCGAGCAGGCATCACATCCTTTCTCAACTGCCCACTCATCGAGCGAACGTAAGCGGCGATCTGTTGCACCTGGCTGTCCGGGATCTTGTGGCGAAACGAGGGCATGCCATTCGGGCGACCTTCGACGATCGTTGCATAGATGTTTTCCGGGTTCTCACCGTAGATCCATTTCTCGTCCATCAGTGGTGGTCCAATGCCGCCACCGCCGTTGAAGTGACAGCCGGCGCAGTTGTATTGCGTATAGAGACGTTTGCCTTCGTTGGTGTCGAAGGCGCGCTGGTCCGAAGGGTTTTGTACCGGCTGCGGCATGCCCGGCGTGCCCGGATGAATGTCGCTCATCGTGACGTCGTAGGATTTGAAGTTCGACGGTGGCTGCGAGAACTGTCGCTGCTCGCGCTTACAAGAGGCCACAAAAAGGCACAAAAAGACACAAAGAAGACTTGCCCTAATCACCACGAGCTCCTTTCTGTTGACCGAGGTCTTGATCAACTCTGGGGACTCTGTAGTCTTGGAGAATGCGGTCGATGTCGGCGCGCCGTAGCTCGAGGATTTGTTCGACCTGATCTTTCAGTTCCTGATCGTCGCGCCGGACGCCCATTGAAATGTCGAAGACGAAGGGCAGGAACGGTTGATCGATCTGCGGCGAGACTGGAACTACGTCCATCGGTACGCGCGACTGCTTCGCGAAGTAACCGGCGAGTGGACCCCAGACGATCGCGAGATCGATATCGCCGTTTGCGACTGCATCGACGATGCGCGCGGGAGGATCGTGTTTGCTGTAGTCTCCGTAGAGCGTGAAGCCTCTGACGTTGGCGACGATGTTGCGACGGGTTAGCGCGTGAGCCGGTGGAGCGTTGCTGTAGTCGTCGCCGATGATCTGAACGCCGATGCGGAGTTTTTTGAGCAACGGATCGTCGAATGAAGTGATGTTGAGGTGTCGATCCTTGCGAGAAAGAAAGACGTACGTTGAGCGGTAGTATGGCTTGGTCGTTGCCGCCATCTCGAATCCGGAAGGCACGCCAATGACAACGTCGCATACGCCCGCGCGCAGCGTATTGCGAAAGAAGCCACGTCGCTGCGCCCACCACGTGTACTCAACTCGCTCCCCCAGGTCCTGAGCCAACAACTCCGCGAGCTTGTTTTCAAACCCCTCACCACGTTCATTCGAGAACGGCAGGTTGTTCGGATCGGCGCAGACACGCAGCACACCGGCAGGCCGAGTGAACTGCGGAGCCGCTGCTGCAACAGGAACGGACTTGTGTTCTGCGCACCCATCCAAACAAACCACCAGCAAACTTAACAGACACAACTTAAGGAAGCGCGAACACATACAGCATGCCTCCCCTCGTCGTGTAATTCGGCAGGTCGGCCATCGCGCCAGTGAAGCCGAGCGCTCCGGTGGCGTCACGCGTGTCGAGCGCGCCCGCAACGACCGCCCCGGCCCATCCACCAACACCCGCGAGAATTGCTACGTACTGCTTCCCGTCCGGACCGCGATACGAGATCGGCTGCCCGATAATTCCCGAGCCGCACTTGAACTGCCACAACAGGTTTCCATTCTTCGCATCAAGCGCTTTGAACCAACCATCCATCGTCCCGTAAAACACCACATCACCCGCCGTCACCAGCGCACCACTCCACACCGGAAAGTTCTCTGTTACCCCCCAAACCCTTTCGTTCTTCACCGGATCCCAGGCCTGAAACTGACCGCGGTGTCCACCCGGTCCTGCATACATGCGCACGTTCGCGCCGACGTAAGGCGTGCCCGCGATGTAGTTCGCCTCCAGCCCTTCGAAATCCATGCAGAGGTTTTGGTGTGGGATATAAAGGAGCCCCGTCCGCGGCGAGAACGCGGAAGGCTGCCAGTCTTTCGCGCCCGGCGCAGCAGGACAGATCTCACGCACGACTTTGCCGACTTCCGGCTTCTTCTCGTCGTTGTAGATGATCCGGCCCGTGTTGAGATCGACGCCTTTTGAAGTCGTGATATGTCCGAAGGGATTCGCCGAAAGCACCTGGCCGTTCGTGCGATCCATCACGTAGACATAACCGTTACGCTCAGGTCGCACCAGGACCTTGCGCATCTGGCCGTTGACCGGCACATCCATCAGGATCTGCTCGTTGATGCCGTCGTAGTCGTGCAGGTCGTGTGGACTTAGTTGATAAAACCACCGCGCATCTCCCGTATCCACGTCGCGCGCGAAAATCCCGGAGGTCCATTTGTTGTCGCCCGGACGCTGGTCAGGGTTCCACGGACCAGGATTGCCGGTGCCGTAAAAGATCAGGTTTGATTCGGGATCGTAGGAAATCCAACCCCACATCGAGCCGCCGCCAATCTTCCACGCATCGGTGGGCCAACTGGTGACGCCGAGTTCCTTGCCTTGATCCTGCGCATAGTACGGATGAAAGTTCGCGCCGATGAGGACATCCTTATCCGGTCCCGTGTGATAAGCACGCCAGACGATCTTTCCGTCCGCGGCGTTCAGCGCGGTCAACCAGCCACGCACGCCAAACTCACCACCACTATTGCCCACCAGCACTTTGTCTTTAACGACCAGCGGCGCCATCGTCATCGACTCGCCGAGATTGATGTCGCCCACCCTGGTCTTCCAGATCTCTTGCCCGGTAGTGGCATCGAGCGCGATCGTGTGGTTGTCGAGCGTGTTGAAAAAGAACCTTCCGTTCGCATAGAACCCGCCGCGATTCACCACGTCACAACAAGCAACGCCTTGCGCTGACGACATCGGATTCGGTTCGTACTTCCACTTGACCGGCCCACCGGGTTGTGTCAGATCGAGTGCGTAGACAGTGTTGGGAAACGGCGTCACGATGTACATCGTGTTGTTCGCGACGATCGGCGCAGCTTCGTGACCGCGCACGACTCCGGTCGAAAAGGACCACGCGAGTTTCAGGCTGGCAGCGTTGCCGGTGTTGATGTCTTCAAGGCCGCTGAAGCGCGTGCTGGCGTAATTCTTTGCCGGCATCGTCCACTGGCCATCTTCGGGCTCAACGCTGACAGTTGCACCGGTGGGTGCGGTTAGAGTGCGATTTTGGCTGGCGGTTTGTGTTTGGGAGTCTTTCTGCGTACAGGCAGTTGCGAGTAGTATGGCGCAAGCGAGCAGCGCCGCGCCGCGGAAATCGAATGACAGAGTCTGTTTCACTTCCCCGCCCTGGTTCGTTCAATACTTCTGTGAAGCTATTCAGCTACATACCATTTGTGTTGCAACAAACTTGTATCATCGCGGTCTGCTGCATTCTGTTCGCTGCCGTACCAACTTTCGCACAACAATTTAAAATCTCCGGCGTCGTTTCTGATGCGAACGGCGCTGCCATTCCAAACGCGTCTGTCGAATTCCAAGCAAACGGAAGTTCCACGCGCACCGCGACTGACGACGAAGGAAATTTTACAGTGGTGAGTACGGAGTCGTACGGTACGCTTTCGATCAGTTCTCCGGGCTTCAATACGATCAAGATCGACGTTTCAAACCCCAATGGACCACTTCGCATTCGTCTCGATCCGGCTGGTGTGATCGAAAGAATCTTCGTTACTGCGGGCGATGAGCGTATTCCTTCAACGCCGACGAGTCAGTTTGCAATCAGTCAGAAGGAGATCAGCCTCGCTGGAGCACTCACGATCGACGACGTGCTGCGACAAGCGCCGGGGTTCTCGCTGTTTCGGAGATCCGGAAGTCTGACGGCAAATCCGACTTCGCAGGGTGTTTCGCTCAGAGGCGTCGGAGCGAATGGAGCCAGCCGCGCGGTCGTGCTGGTTGATGGTGTGCCTTTGAACAGTCCCTTTGGCGGTTGGGTTTACTGGAATCGTTTGCCACGCGTAAGCATTGAGAATGTGCAGGTTTATAACGGCGGGACATCGGATCTCTACGGCAGCGGCGCGCTCGGAGGCGTCATTAATATAAGGAGCAGCACGACGCCCGCGACTTTTTTCGATATCGAGGCGTCGGGTGGGAATAAGGAAACGGGCGCGACATCGTTCAGCGGTGGGAAAGCTTGGGGCAAATGGGGTGTGCTGTTCTCGGGTCAGGCGCTGCACACTGATGGCTACGTGCTTGTACCCGAGGACCAGCGCGGGTCGGTCGACACACCCGCGGGGACTGAGGATCTCGCGGGCTCGTTGACTGTTTCGAGGACCTTGGGTTCGCGAGGCCACGCGTTTGCGCGGTTTAGCTCGTTCGGCGAGAGCCGCCGTAACGGAACACCAGTTCAACTGAATGATACGCGTATCACGTCACTCGATCTCGGAACTGACTGGAGCGATGAGCGTGCAGGCGACTTCTCGGTTCGTTTGTATGGATCGAGTGAGAACTTCAATCAGAACTTTTCCGCGGTTGCCGTAGACCGCGATTCGGAATCGTTGACGAACCGGCAGCGGAATCCGTCGCAGCAAGCGGGGTTTGCGTTTCAGTGGCGCAGAGGGTTTGGATACCATCAATCGATCTCAGCGGGTGTCGAGGGTCGCGATGTGCGAGGTCACAGCGCGGAAACGACATTTAACAATGGGCGAGTGACGGCGTTTGTTGATGCAGGTGGCAGGCAAAGATCGTTTGGCGTCTTTGCGGCTGATGCAGTGCGTGGTCGTTCGTGGCTGTTGAGTTTCGGAGCGCGGTTTGATCGGTGGTTGAATAGTCGTGGGTTTTCCAATCGGATTCCGGTAGTTGGGGTGCCGGCGCTGAATGCTTTTGCGGATCGATCAGAGACGGCGTTTAGTCCGCGGGTTTCGTTGCTGAAGCATTTCGATCGTGGACTTTCGTTTAGCGCTTCGGCGTATCGCGCTTTCCGAGCGCCAACGCTCAATGAACTGTACCGGAATTTCCGTGTTGGCAATGTCGTTACAAATGCAAATGCGGCGTTGCGAGCGGAGAGGCTTACCGGTGGTGAAGCCGGCGTGGGCTTACAGAAGTTTCGCGAGCGGTTGTTTGTGCGCGGCAATTTCTTCTGGAGCGAGATTGACGACTCGATCGCCAACGTCACGCTAACAACGACGCCTGCGCTAATCACACGACAACGTCAAAATCTTGGAGCGATTCGCGCTCGCGGAATCGAGCTGGCTGCCACCGGGAAATTTGCGAGACATTGGGAACTCACCGCCGAGTATTTGCTGACTGCAAGCACCGTACTGAGTTTCCCGGCGAACCGAAGCCTGGAAGGTTTGCTCGTGCCGCAGGTTCCGCGCCATCAGTTCAACTTTCAAGTCACCTACTCCAACGCCGAGTGGCTCGTCGGAGCGCAGGGACGTTTCGTCGGACAGCAGTTTGATGACGATCAGAACACGTTGCCGCTTCAGAGATTCTTCACCCTCGACGCCCAAATTTCGCGAGCGGTTTCGGAACGCGTGCGACTGTTTGTGGCCTTTCAGAATCTGACCGGCACCCGCTACCAGATCAGCAGCACCCCCGTATTCACAGTCGGCCCACCAGTACTGTTTAGATTTGGTGCGCGGTTCTCAGTAAGGTAGCTTGGATCGGGTCAGTACCGTAACGCGGTAGCGTCGGGTCGATATGGGTATCAATATTGTAGGAGTACCCGAGCGCTGACCCGACGCTACCGCGTTACGGTACTGACCCGATTCAAGCTGGAGTCTTGGAAGACGAACTCACGTACGCAGCATGTCTTTCAACTCGAGCGCGTTCTTGACTGCCGCGCCCTCAGGATCGTTGTTGAAGTAGACGTACACCGACTTCAAACGACCGCGCCAGCTCTCAATCCGCCGTGCCCACGTCCGCAGCTCCCGTGTCGAATACCAGCCCCAGTACTTCGCGCTGGTCGGGCCGTGAAACCGTACGTAAGAAAAGTCGGCGGTGATCTCGTGCGGAACATTCATGTCCGCAAAATCATGAATACAATGCGCCGCGTTGTGCTTCCGCAACAGCTCAAACACCTCCGGTACCAGCCAACTCTCCTCCCGAAACTCGAACGCGTACCGGTGCTCAACCGGCAGCGCCTCCAGAAACTCAGCCAACCGCTCGACATTCACCTTCCATCGCGGCGGCAGTTGAAACAGAATCGGACCCAGCTTCTCTTCCAGCCGCTCAGCCGCCAGGAAAAACTTCTCCGACGAGCTCTTCGGATCCTTCAACTTCTTCATGTGCGTGGTGAAGCGACTGGCTTTCACCGCAAAACAAAACTTACGCGGCGACGATTCCCGCCACGTTTCAAACGTCTTCGCTGACGGCAGTCGATAGAAGCTGTTGTTGATCTCTACCGTATCGAAGTGTCGCGCATAAAACTCGAACATCTCGGCGCCCCTCGTCCCGGGCGGATAGAAAACGCCGTCCAGCCAGTGTTTGTAATGCCACCCTGAAGTGCCGATACGAATCTTCACTTAATCAACCCAACGAGGCAGGATGGTCCAGCGCTGGCGCAACTAACATGCCAGCTTGATTGTCTTGGAATTGATGGCTTGCGTGAGTGAGCGTGTAAACTATCGAGTCGTTTGCGCTGTACTATTAAGCCGCAGATGAACGCAGGTGAACGCAGATTAATCTGCGTCTATCCGCGTTCATCTGCGGCTAATTACTTAATTGCGTGACGTCTCGCGCTTCGAACCGATGTACTTCTCAAACCAATCAAAGTTCGATTTCATCGCCGCTAACTGCATCTTCGGCTCCGTTGGTCCGTGCGGCTGGCGCGGCAACACGAGCATCCGCGTCGGCACGCCCTTCACTTTGAGCGCGTTATAAAACTCGTAACCTTGCGAAATCGGCACGCGGATGTCGGCCTCGCCGTGTTGAATCATCGTCGGCGTCGTCACACCTTTGACATTGAACATCGGTGAATGCTTTTGATAGACATCCATCACTTCCCAGAACTGCCCACCGAAATAGTCAGGAACAAACCCCGGAATGTCCGCCGTGCCGTTAAAGCTCATCAGGTTTGTTACCGGCGCACCTGCTGACGCCGCTTTGAAACGTGGTGTTTGGGTGACGATCCACGACGTCATAAAACCACCGTAGCTCCAACCCATCACACCGAG
>DASVGE010000326.1:0-4206 GCA_036379695.1 Pyrinomonadaceae bacterium
GGAAGAATTCAGGATCGCTTCACTGTGTCCGCCCAGCCCAACCGTGCAATCTACAAAGAGACCTCCACGCTCAGGAGCGAGGAACTTCAGTGTCTCTTCAAGCAGCACGGGGCGATGGGGCGCGCCCATGCCCCCCAAAGGCGCAGCCATCTCCACCGCCCCGTGATCTCGTTCAAAGATCTTCCTGTGCTTTGTTCTTCGTGCTTTGTTCTTCTTCACAAAGTACAAAGTACCAAGGACTAAACACTAAATTCCAAGTCTCGCAATCGCAGCCTCGTCTTCTTCCGTGTACGGATCCGCGAGGAGACGGGCTTTGAACTTGTCGAGCTCCCAAACTTCCAAATAGGTCAGGTAGCCCATCACCGCTACATCGCCCAGAACTTCAGCGCTCTTGCGCAGCAACGGATGAATCAACAGGCGGCCTTGCCCGTCGATCGTGGCTTGCTGACCGTAGTAGTTCGTCCTATCAAGGAACTTCCTTCGCGCCGGATCCATCGAAGGCAACAACGAAAGTCTCTGCTCGATCGACTCCCATTCCGGTAGCGGGTAAATTCGAACGCACTGTCCATCGAGGCTCGTGATATAAAAGTCTTTGCCGTGCTTCTCCTCAATCAGCCGCCGAAATTCCGTTGGAACTTTGAGGCGGCCTTTGACATCGATACGTGCCGTGTAATTTCCTCGCAGCATAAAATCGAGCCTGACGAGAGAGCATTGGTGGGTGGCCCAAAGGAAAAGTGTTGCTGATGATCGGTGTTGCTACGAGGTTGGACCCACTTCCGACCACTTTTGACCACCCAAGGCCGGATACTACGCCGCGCTCCAGACTGTGTCAATAGCCTCTCTTGCCTGAATGTTCGCCTCTTGTTTGCCTTTTAGACGCCCGGATGGCTTATACGTCCTATAGGACATATAGGACCTATAAGCTATATTGGCCCACCTACAATGACATCGATTCTTCTGTTTGGGTTGCTGGCCGCAGCCGCCAATGTCCTCGGAGGGGTGATTCTGATCAAATCAGAAGCTTACCGCTGGGGCGAACGCTTCTTGAAATACCTGGTCGCTCTTGGCGCCGGCTTCATGCTCGCCGCCATTTTCATCGAAATACTCCCCGAAACCATCGGTATCTGGACTAGAAGCGCGCCGAGTGAATCGGCTGCTGAAGCGGTGGCCGGCGCGATGGGGCTGCTGCTGCTCGGCTATCTGTCAATCCAATTCTTCGAGCACACCCTCGCGCCTCACTTTCATTTCGGCGCCGAGACTCATCCGGAATCTTTCATGCGCCCCTCAGCCGCATACACGGCCGTCGGTGGCCTTTGGATTCACACCTTCTTCGACGGTGTCTCAATTGCATCCGCTTTCCTGGTCAACTTCAAAGTCGGAATTCTTGTCTTTATCGCGATTCTGCTTCACAAAATGCCCGAAGGGTTCACTGTGGCATCGATCATGCTTGCTACTGGGCGTTCGACTCGGAAGGCGTTGATTGCGACCGCGGCGATCGGTGCGGCGACGCTTGCGGGTGTGATTGGCGTCGTCTTGCTCGACACAAGGATGAGTGATGCCGTTGCTTATGCGTTGCCGTTCTCGGCTGGTGTGACCCTGTATGTAGCTGCAAGCGACCTCATTCCCGAGGTGAACCATAAAGAAGAAAGAAACCCCACGGTTTCGATTGTCGTTTTTGGAGGGGTCGCCCTTTTTTATCTGTTGCACAGGTTGATTGAGGGTTCGCACTGACGAGAATTTCGCGATTGCGATTGCACTTGAGAAAACCAAAACGTGCTTGGCATGGCCTCGGCCTTCTGGTTTTGATCTTTGCGCTGTTCGTCGTTGACGCGAGCGCGCAAACCACGCCTGAGTCGCCTGTTCCGCTTCCCGTCCCCTTCACTCCAATCGTCGACAACGCAAACGTCATCGATGCCGAGACTAAGCGAAGACTGGAGACGATCTATTACGGGCTGAAGGAGCGAGCAAATATCGAATACGCGGTAGTGACGGTTGATACGACCGGTGACCGCGACATCTTCGACTACTCGCTCGCAATTGCGCGTGGCTGGGGCATCGGAGCAAAGGACGGTGACAAAGCTGGTTTGCTGCTGGTGGTTGCGATTCAGGATCGCAAGTACTTCACACAGGTCAGTAGGCATCTTGAAGGAGACTTGCCCGATGGTCTTATCGGTTCAATTCAACGGCAGCGACTCGTGCCGGCGTTCCGGCAGGGGAATTACAGCAAAGGCATCTTCGATACGATCCAGGCTTACGTCGCCACGCTCGCAGCCAAGCGTGGTTTCAGTATTGAGGGCATCGATTCGAGCCAAACTGTTGAGATCGAGGAACGACGGCCGCCTGCGACACCGCAGCTAAGTCTCGGCAGCGCCTGCTGCGGCATAGCGGCCATCATCATTATTTTGATCCTGCTCTCTTCCGCCGGGCGCAGACGAGGCGGTGGTGGTGGCAGCGGTTGTTTGCAAGCACTGTTCTGGGGAAGTGTGTTCAGCAATCTGAGCAGCGGCAGCAGAGGCTGGGGATCGAGCAGCGGCTGGGGTGGTGGCGGCTTCGGCGGCGGTGGTGGTTTCGGCGGTGGAGGCTTTGGCGGCGGCGGAGACTTTGGCGGCGGCGGCGCAGGAGGTAGCTGGTGACAACCATACAGGATGCACTTAAAGGGCTGGTCGATGATCTGCGCGAAACGCACGGAGAGAACCTGGCGTGCGTTGTGCTCTACGGTTCAGCCGCGGCTGGAGATCACATCGAGCTGCGCTCTGACTACAACCTGCTCATCGCCTTGAATCGCATCACGCCGGAAGATCTGCGCCAGGCACAAGCGCCGATGCGCGAGTGGCAACGGTTGGGCCATCCCTTGCCGGTCTATTTCACGGTGGAGGAACTCTCAGACGCAGCCGACGTATTTCCGATCGAGTTTCACCAGATGGCAAACGCGCGCGTTGTTCTTTACGGTCACGATCCTTTCGAGTTTGCAAAACTCTCGGATGCGAACCTGCGTCACCAGACTGAGTACGAACTGCGCAGCAAGTTGATCCAGTTGCGCCGCCTCTACATTCCCGCTTCAGTTTCGATCGAAAAACTCTGCGACTTGATGAACAACAGTTTGTCGAGCTTTGCAGCTCTGTTCAGGGCCGTGCTGCTGCTGCACGGGGAGAAAGCACCCGTCGCAAAAATCGATTGTGTTCGTGCGACCGCAAAGCTGTTGCAACTCGACCCGGCGCCCTTTGAACGAATCTTTGAGTTTCGCGCGAGCGGTAGTCTCCCCACGTCTGAAAAAGAGGCCCACGAAATTTTTGCGGCTTACATGTTTCAGATCGAGCAGGTTGTGGAAGCAGTTGACGAGCTGGACCGCAGGCGTGGTCCAGGTGCGGATGGAGCCCCAACGGTAGATGGGCATTAACTTAGAAATGGGAGATTTGAGATGAAGACCCGAAGATTGGCAATCCTTTTCGCTGTGGTCGTGATTTCGTTTTCCGCCAGTGGGTGTGGTTACAACACGCTGACGTCAAAGCGCGAAAACGTGAAGGCGAAATGGGCCGCCGTGGAAACGCAGCTACAGCGCCGCGGCGACCTTATTAATAACCTCGTCGAAGCGGCAAAGATGGCCGGCATCCAGGAGCAGGAAGTTTTTGGCACCATCGCGCGGGCGCGTTCGCAGTTGTTGAATGCGACGAGTCAGCCGCCGCAGGGCGAAGCCGGCGATCGAACTCCGGAGCAGAAGGAGCAGGTGATCAATGCCGCCAATCAACTTGGCGCAACGCTCGGACGCCTTTTGGTGTTGCAGGAAGCCTATCCCCAGTTGCGATCGAATGAGAACTTCATGAAGTTGCAGGACGAGTTGGCGGGCACTGAGAATCGGATCGCGGTGGCGCGCAACGACTACAACACGGCCGTGCAGGATTACAACACGACGCGCGCGCGTTTCCCGATGATAATCACGGCCAAGCTCTTCGGCTTCGCGGAGGAACCTTATTTCCGAGCAGAAGAGGGTTCACGGCAAGCGCCGCAGATCAACGCGAATTCGCTGCGGCCGGAACAAAAATAGCTATATAGAAAGTAGAACGTAGAAAAGAACAAGTCAGGAAGATGTATAGACCGGAGACATCCTAAACACATGTTCGGAGACATGGTAAACACTTTTCCCGTTGCTGATACCTTTCGTCTCGAAAGGAGTCGAGAGGATGCCCTGGAGAGTGAGTTCCACCATGT
>DASVGE010000327.1:0-6686 GCA_036379695.1 Pyrinomonadaceae bacterium
GGTGAGAATGAGAGCATTTGAATCACCGGCACTTCCGCCTCAGCCGTCTCTTTCTGATGCGAAACCAGCGTCGCCTCCAACGCAGCCAACCGGATCTTGTCACTCCGCAGCGCACGATACAGCGGATGCCTTCGCAGCCGCGAAACGATCTCACATCGCCCCACGATCAACCCGGCCTGCACAGAGCCGAGCAGCTTGTCGCCACTGAAGGAAACAACATCCACTCCACGCTCCACGATCTCGCGTACAACCGGTTCATCAACCACACCGTACTTTCCGAGATCCCTCAACTGCCCTGACCCGGCATCCTCATACACCGGCAACCCGCTTTCACGCGCAAGACTTGAAAGCTCGGCCAACGCCGGCGAACTCGCAAAACCAACAATCCGGTAGTTAGACGGATGAACCCGCATGATCAAACGTGTATTCGGACCAATAGCTCGCCGGTAATCTTCAAGGTGCGTACGATTCGTCGTCCCGACTTCAACCATACGAGTACCCGAGACAGCCATCACATCCGGCACCCGAAAATCGCCGCCAATCTCCACCAGTTCTCCACGCGAGACGATCGTCTCTCCATCTCCCGCAAGCACCGTCAAGATCAGTAGTGCGGCCGCGGCGCAGTTGTTTACAACGAGGGCATCTTCAGCTCCCGTCAGATCCTTCAGCAACGCTTCGACTCTTGCCGCACGACCGCCACGCACACCGCTCTCGATATCGTATTCAACCGAACAGTACCGAGCCGCTTGATCCATCGCCGCGCGCGCAGCTTCCGACAGCGGCGCGCGGCCGAGATTCGTATGAAGCAGCACTCCCGTCGCGTTAATCACTGGTCTAATACCAGTCTGACTCTCGCGACGCGCAGTTATCTCCATCCGCTTTACCGCTTCCGCGAGGAGCACTTCCGCGTAATTACCATTAGTTTTGAGGAATTCCTGATCGCTGCGGATTAACGAACGAATCTCCGCCGTGACCGAACGCGCGATATTAGTCAGTCGTTTAATACCAACTAACCCGCGCAACTCACGCGCCGCCTCGGTGCGCAACAACTGATCGACTGACGGCACGTGGCGCAGATTGTTGTCATGTTCCTGCATGAATTTCCCAAGAGTATCCACAGATTACGCAGATTTTCAAAATCATCCGTGTAATCTGTGGATAAATAAAAAGTTTGACACGCCGCTTTCGCACCACCTAGACTGGAACCGCGTCCACACCATCGACGCCCCCACCATACTTCCTCACAGGAGATTCAATTCCGTGGGATTACGCGAAAACAAACTACTCAGATCAAAACTACAGGCACAGGCCAAAAACAAACATGCCGGGGAGACTCAGCCGAGCCCTGACGAACAGCTCACCCGTTTGGAAGACGACATCCGGCGACTACGAATCGAGTTTGACATCTTTTTCAACGGCGGCGCCAAGCGGCCACCTTACGATACCAAGGGACGCGTCGAGACCCTGCTGAAGCGACTCGGCGACGACCGCGCGTTAACCTACGCGCAAAGATTCCGCTACAGTTCACTCGCTGCTCGTTATAACGCATTCCGTGAGCTCTGGCGTCGCACCATGCAGGGACGTGAAGAAGGTCGCGATCCGGTTTCTGCCGCTCGGGCCAATGCAAAAAGGGAAGCAGCTACGGAAAAAATCGAATCCGTTTCTTTTGTTTGCCTGGATGCGCACCATGATGTTGACGTAGTGAAAAACATCTACGAATCGTTGATCGAGGCGAAGCGCCGCTGTGGCGAACCGACCGAAGGGCTGTCATTCCCGAAATTCCATCGTTTGATTGCTTCGAAGGCGGATGGAATCAAGCAGCAAAAGGGATGCGATCGAGTGCTGTTTTCGGTTGTGGTCGAAGACGGGCACGTGAGCTTCAAGGCCCGCGCCGACTAACTAAAGAATAAGGGCCATCAAAACGCGGGCAAAAGAAAAGGCGACTCGAACGGTCGCCTTAACTTCTTGTGAGCTTACCGGACCCGTGACCGGAAGCAAGTCAGTGGCTATGCGGAAGCAAGCCGGGGAGACACTACATCTTAGTCACTTTTTCAGCCTGAGGTCCCTTTGGGCCTTGTGTAACCTCAAACTCGACTTCCTGCCCTTCTTCGAGAGTCTTGAAGCCGTCACCCTGGATAGCGCTATAGTGCACGAAGATGTCCGAAGAGCCAGGCTGCTCAATGAAACCATAACCCTTCGAATTGTTAAACCACTTGACCTTACCGGTTATTCTAGACATAACAACGAATCCTCCTAACGATTCGGTAGAACGGACGAGAAGCCTGGGAGGCTTTCCATCAACTGGTTAATGCTTGTGAGCCGGGTCGCACCTTGAAGTGGCGCTAGACGGAAACACACAACCAACAAAAAATGCATGGTGAAAAGCGCGGGGAGCGCTATTTCAGCATGCACAGACTTACGGGGGCAAAACTAACGAAACTCATTGACGTACAGCTTTTATCGGGAATGCTGGGCTCAGACTTGCCGTCCCGCATTGAAACGACGGCGCATACTAAGCCAAGTTGTTAAACCTGTCAAGAAAGAAAGTTGCAAAACTTTGCGGTAAGTTAAAGCTATACCTCAGGTTAGGTGGGTCACCATGTTTTATGGCATCTCAGTTCGACGCCGCTTTAGTACTCAACAGCAGATAAGGTAGCGGGTTTACGGGCTGATCGTTGATGCGAACCTCGTAATGCAGGTGTGGTCCGGTCGAACGCCCGGTTGAGCCCACTTTGCCCAGTAA
Source organism: Pyrinomonadaceae bacterium (assembly GCA_036379695.1). Taxonomy (GTDB): domain Bacteria; phylum Acidobacteriota; class Blastocatellia; order Pyrinomonadales; family Pyrinomonadaceae; genus PSRF01. Next base: position 2,744 of record DASVGE010000327.1, read on the forward strand.
TTGGGCGCGAGAGACTGTCTGGTTGAGTTCAACGTCGATGTGGGAAAGATGTCCGTAGCGGGTCGTCAGGCCGCCGCCATGGTCTACGACGACGAGCTGCCCGTAGCCGTTTTGCCAGCCCACGAATGAAACTCGGCCACTGGCGCCAGCTACGACCGCAGCACCCCAGGCGGCCTCGATATCCTGGCCGGAGTGAAACTCATAGCCGCCCCCGCCAAATGGGTTCCGGCGCCCGCCAAATCCGCCCTCCAGCGTTCCGTCAACGGGCCATACGGTCGGTGTATAGCCACGCTGCCTCAGAATGCCCTCATAGGCGCGCAGATCTTCTTCAAGCCGGCCCATCTTGGCCAGGAGAGTGGCGAGAGCCATCTCGTCCATTGGCTGAGCCGGACCACCGCTGCCGGGCAAAACGGGAGGTTGTTCGACCACGCCTGACTTCTCGGCGAGCTTGCGGGAAGTGTCTTCAACCTTCTCGACGCGGTTGTTTAGTTTTTCGAGTTCCTGGCGTTGGCGTTCGTTTTCCGCGCGTAGTCGCTGGTTTTCGAATCGGGTGCGCAGGTGAGCCGCTTGCTGGGTCAGGCCGTAAAGTCCATAAAAAAGGCCGACTGCTAACAACAGCAGTGCGGCACAGAACATAGTTACTGATCTTTTTTCGACTCTGATGCGCTGGACTCGGGCTCGGGAACGGGAAGTGTGGGCAATAATAAAGGCATAAAATCGGTCTTCTCTGGCCATCTGATCGTGCTCCTGTTGCTGCGCAGTTTTGTCGGGGCGCGCAACAACCGAAAGGCACAAACTCGCCAAAGGCGATTTGCGCAAACGGGGAAAGTTGTTGTTTTTACCTACGTTAAGATTTGCAGCGGGTGGATTGAAAACCTCAAGGTCCCTCCGAGGTGAAATCCATCCGGCCGGTTCTGCAAGGCCCTGAACCTATCACAGGCCGCAGAATTGTTGCAACTTAGGCGGTGAAATATAAGGAAGGTGCAGTCAAAAGAGAATCAAACGGAAATAGGTCCTATAGGCTTATAGGACCTATCTCAGATCTGGGCTTCGCGACGCTTGCGACAGCGGTCGCGCCAGATGGCCAGCGCGATCATTACCAGCAGCGCAACAAAGATAACGATGATCGCGACCTTGATTGCTGTCAGCAGGAAACCAACCAGCAGAATAAGTTGTTTGAGGAGGGCGATTACCACAAGGATCAACGCCACAATCGCTCCGAGTCCACCAGCCGCTTTAAGAATGCCGCAACACATAAGGTCTACCCCGTAGAAAGATATCAGTGAATTAAGATCTCCGTTCGAATGGAAGCGGAGTAACGTCTCGACGCGGCAACTGTGTGGTTTCACCAGTACGAAGAGTTGCCGTATCAACCGGTCTCGAAGTCGCAACCACTGACGGCGGCGGACGTCTCGAATCAAAGCGAACAATGCGATCCGAACCCTTACCGCGCCGAATGTAATCAAACAACATGTAAGCGCCAAGTGCTACCAACGCCACCGGCAACAGTTCCTTGATCGGCAGCGTGACTCCCATCAATGTGTGCAACAGGAAGAGAGTCCCGATGATAATCAACGTCGTTCCCCATGCAAATGGATTGCCGTAAAGCCGGCGGGCAATCACATCGTCTTCCGCATCCGGACTCAACCCCGCCCTCATCAACTGCGCCGTCCTGCAAGCATCGACCGCGGAAAAAAGCCAGGTCCCGATCACGCCAAGAATAAAGAAGTGCATTCCCTGAGTGACTACCGCCATTTGAAAGAAACTGGCGAAGATGGCGAAATGCACGATTGCTTTGGAAGTCTGGCCGTTGTACGCGGCGCCTAATCCGGGAACAAACGAAAGCAGCGTAGCAATAAACGGTGAGCTCTTTCGTCTCAGGATGTGCCCCGGGTTCGCGCTGGAATGATGTCGTAGCAACTCGACTCCGGCCACGATGCAGTCCTGACAAAACGGAAATCCTCGCACCCGATGATCGCAGGCAGGACACAACCAGCGCGAGCACTGATTGCACTGAACCACCGCCGGATTCTTAGCATGGTAGCCACAGTACATCATTTCTAAAACTTACTCCTCACCGATTGTTATGGCTCTTGTCATCCGGTTTAGCGCCAGACGACTCCTTCTGCTGATCCGGTTTTTGCGCCGGAGGTGCGGCAGGCTTTTCATCCTCACCGCTGATGATCGCCCGCGGATAATCCGTAATTGATTTTGACTGTCCTCCTGTTCGCTCAGCGAGTTGAAGGCCTGCGTCGTAAACACCGCTGATCGAACCGTCTGCCGAAACAGTATTCGTAAGCACGAGCATCGCTGCTAAAAGCATCGTGGCTACCGTAGCCAGTTGCGGCGACATGATCGGGTCTAACAACAAGCGGAACCGGGACGCCACGCGCGCTCTCCAGGGAGCTTTGATTTCCTGCGCAGTTACAGTCCCCAGAGTCGCCTGCAGGATTCTCTCATTGAGACCTTCAGGCAGCGGTCGTTCTTCAGAAATGTACGTGTAGCAAGCGCCAATCGCTCTCACTACTTCGCCGGGAAGTTCTGTGCAGCGGTCGCACAGTGCCGCATGGCGTTCCCAGCGGTGATAGAGATGAGCGGGCAGGAAGCCGTCGAGGTAATCGGTGAGACACTCTTCAAATTCCTCGCATCCCATCGCCGTCTCCGGTACCGTCTTCTGCAGGATACGAGCTTCAAGTTCTCTTGAAGGCGGAGGTACAGTCGCCATTCGACAGGCGTCGACTGCGCTCCGTACCGCCGACAGAGTCTCATGGCACACGGGGCACTTCATCGCGTGCTCACCCATGAGCCGATTTGTTTCAGGACCGACTACGCCCTCAATGTAGTCGGTCAAAAGGTTTTCGAAATCCACACAAAGCATCGTTTTTATTCGCTTCCCGCCGCTTTTTCTTTTTTGCTCTTTCTCCCCGCCTGCCAGCATCCGGAAAGAGCGCCTTTAGTTTAAGTCTCGCTCATCGCAACAACTTTCATCCGCCTGAGGATCTTCGCCAGTTCAATGCGACCACGGTTGATCCGCGATTTAACTGTTCCTTCAGGAATTTTCAAGAGGTCGACGATTTCCTGGTAACTGAGCTCTTCGATATCTCTCAGTATCACGCACGTTCTCAAGTCAGGTGAAAGCTTGTCTATGCCTGCCTGCACCTGCGCGCCGAGCTCGCGGCGCTCCATCTCTTTCTGGACCGAGTTTGTCCGCGTGTGAAGGTGATAACTGTGGTCGGCGAGATCGTCAGCGAGGTTGTCGTGCGGTGTCCGTTGGCGCTTGCGGTAATCGTCGATAATCAGATTACGCGCGAGCCTCATTAGCCAGTTCTGTAAATCACCCTGTTTGGGGTCGTATTGATCTAAAGAACGATAAACCCTGACGAAAACTTCCTGAGTCAAATCTTCCGCCGTATCAGAACGCGAGGTGAAGCGATACGCCAGGTTATAGATGCGGCGGGAATAGCTCTGCACAATCTCTTCCCACGCCGCGCCGTCGCCTGCGCGACACCTGCGAACCAATTCGGCTCCTTCACTAACTGCCAAAGCCTTAACAGCTCCCACCGTATCTCTCCAGGTACCTGTTGGTCGGCCAAACCCTTGTCCGGAGGCGATTACGACAGGTACTAAACTAAAGTTCAGCAAAGTTTGCCACAAAGAGGCACAGAAGGACAGAGCCACAAAAGGCGCAAAGCTCAAATAAGAACGGCTCAAATAGAAATAGAAAAATAAGGGCCAGAACAAGTCAGGTAGAAAGAACCAGTCAGGGAAAGAACAAGTCAGGTAGAAAGAACAAGTCAGGTAGAAAGAACAAGTCAGGAAGATGTATAGACCGGAGACATCCTAAACACATGTTCGGAGACATGGTAAACACTTTTCCCGTTGCTGATACCTTTCGTCTCGAAAGGAGTCGAGAGGATGCCCTGGAGAGTGAGTTCCACCATGT
>DASVGE010000328.1:0-61665 GCA_036379695.1 Pyrinomonadaceae bacterium
GTTATCAAGCAAAATAGCCTTTCCTCACCTCGCTCATTTTAGACGTGTAACAGTGGGTTTGCCGACTGAAATGTTATAGTTGCCAAGGACTTCTCGATTCCGACCAATTTGAACCGGCTGCAACCGACCAGCGTTATCCACATTTTTAAACTGCCTATCAAACACAACCTGAAATGTTCCCTGTGGAACATTCACTGTCATCGTCTGTGTTGTGCTCTGAGTTGTCATGAAATTTTGTGAGTTATTTCTAGCCACAGATTTCACGTATGAATACGGACACGTTTGAGCGAGGCGGAAATCGACTACAAACCGGGGAACTTCATCGTATTGACAACTCTCGCGGTTAAACGGAAAATAACAGCGTTTCGGCCCAGGCGTTAATGTGACGCTGCGGTTTTAGGTCACTTACCCATTCGAGACCCTGCCAGGCTGTTTCGTCAGAGTCACGAACTGTACTAACACTTCTCCCCGCGGCGTAAAGTTCTGCTCAAGAATCGAAACCAGAACGTCCCGCCGGCAAGTTTGATCGTCCCTAAATAAACATATGAAATTATTTCCCCCTCCCTTTTCGCGCATCAATCGTGTTGTGCTCGTTATCGGAATAGTTTGTCTGGTCACAACGTTTGCAAGTGTGATCTTTGTCGGAGCCGGTAACGACGAGTACAGTTCCGCCACTACAGTCGATCAGTCCACGAAAGCCAGAGTTGCCGACCGTTTCGGCCGCTTGCCACTCAGCTTCGAGCCCAACAAAGGCCAGACCGATCAAGCAATCAAGTTCCTCTCACGCGGCCCCGGCTATGATCTGTTTCTGACCGCCAACGAAGCGGTGCTCACACTGCGAAAGCCACAACGCCCGGATTCAAAAGTGCTCGAAGGTTCGGTGCTGCGATTGAAGATGATCGGCGCCAACAACGCTCCGCAGGTCGAAGGCCAGGACGAACTCCCCGGCAAAGTCAATTACTTCGCCGGCAACAATCCCGAAAAATGGCTGCGCAACATTCCGACGTATCGCAAGGTCTACTTCAAAGGCGTCTATCCCGGCATCGACGTGGTGTACTACGGAAATCAGCGTGAGTTTGAGTACGACTTTGTCGTCGCTCCAGGCGCGAATCCCAAAGTCATAAAGTTCACTGTCGAAGGCGCGGACAAGATCAGTTTGGACAAGACGGGCAACCTGTTGCTCGACCTGAAACACGGCGAAGTGCGTTTGAAGAAGCCGGTGCTCTATCAACTCACCGATGACGGTAGCCGGCGCGAAGTAAAGGGCAACTATGTAATCAAGGGAAATGAAGTCAGATTCAAAGTCGAGGCGTTTGATTCCGGCAAACCACTGGTCATCGATCCGGTGTTGTCGTACTCAACTTTCTTAGGAGGCGGCGGTAGCGAACACGCGGTAAGTATCGCAGTCGATTCACAAGGCAGCGCCTACGTCACCGGTTCAACTACTCGCTTGTTTCCAACCACGGCTGGAGCTTTCAAAACCAGCAGCCAATCTGGTGGCGCATTTGTCAGCAAGCTCGATCCAACCGGCAGCACTCTCGTTTACTCCACCTATCTTAGTGACAGCGGCACCACCGGACGATCCATTGCCGTGGACGCATCGGGCAATGCATACGTAACGGGCATGGTATCGTCGGAGACTGACTTTCCAACCGTCAACGGCCTGAAAACGAGTTCTAACTTTTATAAGACCACTGACTCGGCCGCCACCTGGAAAAACACCAACACCGGCATATCGGGCAACGTGACTACGCTCGCGTTTGCCGCGAACGCTCCAAACATAATGTATGCCGGAGCTCTCGGCGGACCTTACAAAAGCACGGACGGCGGCGCCACCTGGACCAAGACGCCGACTACAGGCATATCGACGTTTCCACAAGCCAGCGCGATGGCAGTCGATCCCAACAACTCTTCAGTTGTCTTCGTCGGATTTGTAAACGGCGGCCTGCACAAAACAACTGACGGCGGCAACACCTGGAACGCGATTCAAAACATACCGTTCTCATTCTTCACTGTGTTTTCTATCGCCTTCGATCCGGTGACTCCGTCTACGATGTACGTTGGAACCAGCAGCGGCGGGTACAAGAGCACAGACAGTGGCGCCACCTGGACCGCGATGAATTTCGGCACCACTCCTTTCGCTCCGAACGTCCGCGCCCTCGTGATCGATCCAACCGCGCCTGCCACAATCTACGCCGGCACACTCAGCAGCGGTGTACTTAAAAGCACGAATGGTGGCAGCACCTGGACCGCGATGAACACTGGTATGACAGGTACCAGCGTCGTAGCCATGACGATGGATCCCGCGGACACGAACACGCTTTATGTCGGCCTGGATTCGTTCAATGGAATCAATAAGAGCACTAACGGAGCAGCTTCGTGGACTGCCGTCAACAACGGCGTGCCGCAATCCAGGCCCACCGCATTGGTCGTGACACCAGCCGCAGTTTACGCATCAACAGATGGCGCGGGCGTTATCAAAACTACAAACGGTGGAACAAGCTGGACGGCGGTCAATGCAGGTCTGGGGAACTCGCGAGTTCCGGTGCTTGCCGGACATCCGACTGATCCCACGGTTCTGTTTGCGGGAGGAATCGCCCCCAACCGCGTAGACGCCTTTGTGACGAAGTTAAATCCTTCCGGGTCGGGATTACTGTTTTCGACCTTGCTGGGCGGAAGTGCTGACGACCTGGGCAATGGCATCGCAGTAGATGGCACCGGCAACATTTACGTCGTGGGCGAGACGTTCTCAACAAACTTTCCCACGGCGAATGCCTTCCAGTCTGACTCTGGTCCAATACAGAATTGTGGGAACGCGTTTGTGACCAGGTTGGATCCCGCTGCGCCGTCGTACGTTTTTTCGACTTACCTGGGTGGCAATCAATGTGATACCGCCAACAGCGTCGCGGTGGATACGTCGGGCAATGTTTACGTGACTGGTCGAACCGGCTCCCCAAACTTCCCGACAGCAAATGCGTTTCAAGGCACGATCGGCAGTGACTTCGACTCCTTCGTCACCAAGCTCACGACCAGCGGCGCGCTTTCCTATTCAACTTTTCTTGGCGGCAATGGTAACGAAACGGGTTTCGGAATCGCAGTTGATGTCTCCGGCAATGCATACGTTACGGGCTCAACCAGTTCGACAAACTTCCCATCCCTTAGTCCCATTCAAGCCTGCAATGGCGGCTTCTTCGGTTTTCCGGGCGACGTCTTTGTAACCAAGCTCAACACTCTGGGCTCAGCGCTTGTTTACTCGACGTGCCTGGGTGGATCGAACGACGACTCCGGTCGCGGCATAGCAGTCGATTCAACGGGCAATGCCTACGTCACCGGAATCACAAGCTCTCCGGAATTCCCGCTCGTCGCCGGCGCGCTACGAACACGAAGCCCAATGTTTAAGAGCATCGACGGAGCGGGGAATTGGACCAACGACAATTATGGATTACGCGCTTCATTCATCTCACAAATAGTCGTTAATCCCAGCCAGCCGTCGATCGTCTATGCGGGGACCGCCGACGGCGTTTTCAAGAGTACAAACGGCGGCAGAACCTGGTCGCCGTCGAGTAACGGTCTAACCAGTCGTCAGGTCATCGCGATGGTTATCGATCCGTTAAACCCGTCCATCCTTTACGTAGCCATAAACGACTCCTTCAGCGGCAACAGCGGCGTCTACAAAAGTACTGACGCAGGAAACAGTTGGTTCCTGCGTAAGAACGGGATGAACAATACTAATCTCCATAGTTTAGCTATCGATCCTGTCACTCCAACGACGCTGTACGCAGGCTCCGGTGGTAGTCCGGTTTTCAAAACCGTAGACGGAGCAGATAGCTGGACGCCGACTACGAGCCCGTCTTTCGGTGGAGTTGTGCTGGCGGTTGATCCGCTAAACCATACGAAAGTTTATGCGGGAGAGACGGTGGCGAGTGGAGGCGGTATGTTTAGAAGTGTCGATTCGGGAGCGACCTGGCAACCGATCGGCTTGAATTCGACGCCTCGAAGTATCAGTGTCAGTCCGGTTACGTCTGGCCTGTTGTACGCGCAGACGAATGGCGAGGGCTTCTTCAAGAGCACGGACGGTGGTGATAATTGGACCCCCGTGTCGTCTCTCAACCTTTTCACAGGGAAGATCGTTTTCGATCCGGTAAATTCATCCACACACTATTTATTGGCGACCCAGTTTTTGTCGCCTTCTCCGGGACTGCACAAGAGCACAGATAATGGTCAAACGTGGATCCCGATGAATAAGGGGCTGAGTTCGCCGGTCGCGACCGCGCTTGCTATTGATCCTCAAACGCCTTCAAGGCTTCACCTTGGCTCAACACCCGCCGGTGGTGACGATGCTTTTGTTACCAAGATCAATCCGGCTGGCAGCGCTCTGGTTTATTCGACTTTCATTGGCGGGACGTTCCCTAACAATTTCCCGAATGTCAACGCGCAGGGGTATGCAATCGCGGTCGATTCGAGTGGTAATGCTTATGTGACCGGCCTGGCGTTCTCCGAGAATTTTCCGGTTACTCCGGGTTCCTATCAACCTTTCAATCGTGGCCTCACCGACGCGTTCATTTCGAAGCTTTCGATGTCGCACATCATCAGTGGTCAGGTTTTGGATGGGAGCAATGCGCCTGTTAGCGGCGTCGAAGTGGCTTTGAGTGATGGTTCTGCGGTCAGTTTTGTAACCACTGAAGGCGATGGGTCTTACCAGTTTTCACGTTTGCTCGAAGGCGGAAGTTATACCGTCAGCGCGACCAAACCACACTTCACAATCGCGCCGCCGAGTCAGGTCGTCAACAATTTGACCAGCGATCAGGTTGTGAACTTTACTGCGACGGCGACTAACGCGCCCTTCTTCACTATCAGCGGTCAAGTGACGGAGAACGGTGTCGGATTGGCCGGCGCGACAGTCACGCTTAGCGGCTCTCAACCCGGCTTAAGAGTCACTGACAGCAACGGAAACTACTCATTCGAGCTCGCGGGCGGTGGTAACTACACCGTCACACCTTCGATCCTTGGTTTCACTTTCGCCACTCCAAGCCAAACCTTCAACAACCTGAGCGCGGCGCAAACTGCAAACTTCGCCGCCACACGCCAGAGTTTTGTAGTGACGAATACAAACAGTCATGGTCCAGGATCGTTGCGCGAGGCGATGATCAATGCGAACGCAACTGTCGGTGCCGACACAATCACGTTCAATATCCCGGGTCCAGGTGTGAAAGTGATCGACGTGGCGACCACGCTGCCGGAAATTACCGATCGCGTCACGATCGACGGAACAACTCAACCCGGTTACGCCGGCGCGCCGCTCATCGAAATCAACGGACTGTCTACTGGTAGTAACGGTTTTGTAATCAAGGCCACCAGCGTTGTGAAGGGACTGGCTATCGGTAACTTTACTAGTGGTGTTGGGCTGTGGCTCAGAGACTGCGACAGCAATGTAATTCAGGGAAACTATATCGGGGTCGATGCGACTGGTACCGTCATGCGCCGGAATAGTCGGGGAATACTACTTTCGAATTCCTCAAACAATCTCATCGGCGGCACCACTGCCGCAGCGCGCAACGTAATTTCCGGTAATAATTTCAGCGGTATCGAATTAGGCGGTAGCGGCAACTTCATTCAAGGTAACTTCATCGGCACCAATGCCGCTGGAACGGCGGCGATCAACGAACTCGGCGGCACCGGAATCGAGATCTCGAGTTCGCCATTCATAAACAACATCATCGGCGGCGCTGAGCCCGGCGCCGGCAATTTGATCTCCGGAAACGGAAACGGGATACGTACCAACGCCCCCGGTACCGTCATTCAAGGCAACTTGATCGGCACTGACGTCACCGGCACGCAAGCGATTCCAAACGGCGGCGGCATAGATGCGGTCGCAAATAACATCACCATTGGTGGTCTGACACCGGCTGCCAGGAACATTATTTCCGCTAACGGACAAGGCGTCAGGTTGGGTGGTGGCGGGACCATAATGATGGGTAATTACATCGGCACTGACATCACGGGCACGGTCGCTTTGGGCAACAGTACCGGCGTCGTCGCCGGTGGCCAGGCCCTGGTAGGAGGAACTCTTCCGGGGGCGCGAAACATCATTTCCGGAAGCTCATCAACAAACGTGATGCTGGGTTTCAATAACAGCGGCTCGACGGCCCTTTTACAGGGCAACTACATCGGCACCGACGTGACTGGAACCAAAGCCCTCAGCAGCAACGCGGTAGGTATTTCGATTGAAGACAACAACCACCTCGTAGGAGGAACGGCTCCTGGCGCTGGAAATCTGATCTCCGGCAATCGCATCGGCATACAACTCGGAGGCTTGAGCACGGCAGCGCCGATGGGAAATACCATTCGCGGAAATCTGATTGGCCTGGATGCCGCCGGCACGGGCGCGGTGCCGAATGCGTTTCAAGGCATCACGATCTCCGGTGATGCAATGAACAGCATCATCGGCGGCACGGAAAGCGGAGCCGCCAACAAGATCGCCTTCAATGGCGGCGCTGGTATTCAAGTCTTCTCCGGTTCGCGCAATGCAATTCGCGGCAACTCGATCTTTTCAAACGCTGCACTGGGAATAGATCTTGGTCCAAATGGTGTGACTCCTAACGACACCACCGACAGCGATATAGGCGCAAACCTGCTACAGAACTTCCCGGTGTTAACGTCGGTCCAGTCGAGCGGCGGTAGCACGACGATTCAGGGAAGTCTGAAATCCACGCCAAACACTACGTTCCAAATCGATTTCTACTCGAGCACTGCTTTAGACCCGTCAGGAAACGGCGAAGGCGCGCTGTTCTTCAACACGACGCCGGTAACTACCGACGGCAATGGCGACGCAACGATCAACGTTACTTTCCCGGACGCGTTGCCTGCCGGGCGAGCCATCACGGCTACTGCCACCGATCCGGATGGGAATACATCCGAGTTTTCGGGCGGCGACGAGAATGCAGCCACCGGCAGCCTGCACTTCAGCATCAGTTCGTTTTTCGTAATCGAAGATGTTGGTCTTGCTACCATCACTGTTCAGCGTTCCGGTGGCAAGGTTGGTAATCTCTCGGTCAATTTTGCAACTGCGGATGGCACCGCCATTGCCGGTCAGGACTACACGTCGACGTCCGGCACGCTGAACTTCGCGAACGGCGAGACGAGCAAGACTTTCCAGGTTCCGATTACCGAAGATGCTACAACAGAGCCTGACGAAACATTCACGCTCTCATTGACGGCGCCGACTTTGGAGGGATTGGGTGCGCCAAGCCACATGCTCGTAACTATTCAGGATCGCACCACGGTTCCTTTCGTGTTCATGAATAATACCTCTGTGGTTGAAGGCGGTCCGGGCACTACCACGCAGGCGTTGTTCAACCTGACGCTGTCCGCCGCCACTGGCCGGACGGTCAGTGTTAATTATGCGACTGCTAACGGCACTGCGTTCGGAAGCGCTTCGTGCGGTGATCAAGGCGCGGATTACGAATCATTATCGGGTTCGTTTACGTTCCAACCGGGTCAGTTCAGAACTGTTATTCCGGTGAAGGTATGCGGCGATACCAGTGCAGAGGCGAATGAATTCTTTGTGGTAAACCTTTCGAACGCGTCGAACGCCACGCTCCCCTTGCCGCAGGCGGCCGGGACGATCGTGAATGACGACGTGCTGGAGTTGATTCTGGAAGATTCGGCTCCGGGTATCAGTCAGGCCGCGGCGCTTGATTCGTATCTCTACATCCGAGATCCGTTCCGCGTCATGAGGAGCGACGAGATACTCCAGGGCACGCCGGATAAGAATACGCGAGTGATCCTCTTCGCCCGGAACCTGCAGCTGAATCCGGGTGAGTCAGCCTCGGCCGTGATCGTGCGTCTCATCGGTAGTAATAATCAGGTCTTCAACGTTTCCGCTGAAGACGTACGCGCCATCCCCGGCACCGAGTTCACGCAGGTCGTTATCAAACTTCCTGAAACTCTACCACCGGGCACCTGCACCTTAACAATCCGTGCCCACGGACGCATCAGCAACATCGGCAGCTTCCGAATCGCACCATAGATCAGCCACGGATTTCACGGATTTACACGGATGAAATTATCTGTGTTCATCCGTGTAATCCGTGGCTAAAAACTTGACACGGATTTGAATCGGAATAAAATACGGACGTTCGTTTTTATAGACGGATGCCCAAACTCAGTACCAGCGCGATCGAGAAGAACAAGGGTCGTATCGAAGAGGCGGCCAGGCAGCTCTTCATCAAGCAGGGCTTTCACGCCACCTCGATGCGCAACATCGCCTCTACCGCAGGGACTTCGCTCGGCAACGTCTACAACTATTACCGGACCAAAGAAGAGATCCTCGGATCGATCATCAATAAATATCAGACGACCATCGACGGCCGCCTGCGTTCTATCTTCGACGAGATCGACGAGCCGCTAAAGCCCGAGTCGCTCGTTCGTTTCGGCAAGCAGATCAAGAAGATGGTGAACGATCACCACGACTTCTGGCTGCTGATGTACATCGACGTGCTCGAGTTTGAGAACCGCCACTTTCGCAAGATGTTTGAAGGGCTGGTTCACAACCTGCGACGCCGCTTTGCCGTGCAGTTTGACGAGATGCAGAGCTGTGGCGCCGTTCATTGCGACATCGATCCGGCGGTTGGTTTCACCGCGCTCTACATGCAGTTCTTCAACTACTTCCTGGTCGAGAAGCTGTTTGGCGGCAACCATCACTTCGGATTGACGGACGAGCAGGTCATCACGCAGTTGACGGGCATGTATTGTCGCGGGTTGTTGAACCACGACCACAATGGTGGTTCGACTAAGTCTTCGCCAGCCACAAAGAGTCGCAAAAAACGCAAATCCTAAAACTTCGCTCGTTTGCGCGTTTAGTGATTTCTTGCGGCGTAAAGAAAAACGAACGTTCGTGTTTCTCGTGATGCTCCCCACCGTTGGGCCCAGACTTGTAGGAGGAATGTTATGTACCGAGTAGCTCTCAGTTTTCTCTTTATCACTCTCTGCTGCTGCTCCAGTGGCTTCGCTCAAGGCGGCACCGGGCAGTTGAGCGGCAATGTCGTTGACGCTAACGGCGCCGTCGTCGCGGGCGCAACCGTAAAACTGACCAGCGGTATCAACGCCCAGGAGCGCGAATCCGTCACAAATGATTCGGGCGACTTCGTCTTTACCCTCCTGCCCGCGGGAGTCTACAAAGCCGAGATCACCGCGGCCGGCTTCCGCACTGTGGTCGTGGATGAGGTGCGGATCAACGTCACACAGACCACGAGCTTGCCGATACGTCTCGACGCAGCCACCGTATCGGGCATGGTGACCATCAACGCCGAGTCGCCCCTCGTGCAGCAGGAAAGTTCGCAGGTGGGCCGCACGATCGAAGAGCAAACGATCCGGCAACTGCCGCTGCCGACGAGAAACTTTCAACAGCTACTGACGCTTTCACCCGGTACCTCGTCGTCAGTCGCCAACAACACCGAGCTGGGACGCGGCGATGCCATCATCTCAGTCAACGGCCAGCGCACCACCAGCAACAACGTGCGCATCAACGGCATCGACGCCAACTCGATCGGAACCAACTCGACCCCAAACATCGCCGTCCCCGCAACCGATACGCTCCAGGAATTCATCGTGCAAACCAGCCTGTACGATGCTTCGCAGGGACGTAACGCGGGCGGCAACGTCGAAGCCATAACGAAGTCAGGTGGCAACGCTTTTCACGGAAACGCTTACTACTTCCTCCGTAACTCAGCGCTGAACGCCAACGATTTCTTCCTTAACGCAGCCGGCCGGCCCCGCCCGACACTGAACCGTAATCAGTTTGGCGGCACGCTCGGTGGTCCCATCATCAAAGATCGCCTGTTCTTCTTCGGTTCGTACCAGGGCACCCGGGAACGCAACGGCGCGTCGCTGAACAACAGCCTGATGTTTCCGATCATTCCGCCGCAATTGCGCGACAACAATCGCACGGCTGCCGGTTTGTCCGCGGCCTTCGGCGTACCGGCCGCCGCGATCAATCCGGTGATGGTCTCGGTGCTCAATGCCAGATTGCCGAATGGTGAGTTTTTGATTCCTTCGTCACCAACCGCGAGCGGTTTGACTCCGATCTCCGGTCTCTCGCGTTTTCGTGAGAACCAGTTCAATGCAAACTTCGACTGGCGCTTGAGCGACAATCACACGATTAGCTCGAAAAACTTCTTCGCCAGTAATCCGACGTTTCAGGCCAACTACAACTTCGCCGGTCTCGGTAACGGCGTCACGCAACTTCCCGGTACCGGTGGCTCGCTCGACATCATTCAGGATCTCAACTCGATCACCGACACGTACGTGTTTAGTCCGAACGTAGTTAACCAGGCGCGTTTTGGTTTTAGCCGCTTGCGTGTGACGTCAGTCGCGGAGGAGCCTTTCACGGCGCAACAGTTTGGCATCAACAGCCCGCTGCGGAATGTGTTCCCGGGCATGCCGACCCTGACCGTGACGGGATTGTTCACAGTCGGCTCGTCACCATTTGCGGATCAGTCGTCGCGCATCAACGCATTCACCTTCGGCGACACGTTGTCGGTCGTCGCCGGCGATCATCGTCTGCGTTTCGGCGGTGAATATCGTCGCTCGCAGGTCAATTTCTACTTCAACGCTTTCTCGCGCGGGCAGGTGATCTTTTCCAGCTTTAACAACTTCCTGATCGGCAATGGAGTTTCGATCATCGGCTCGGGTGTGTATGACCGCGCGCTGCGCGTGAATGATTGGAGCGGGTTCGCGCAGGACGATTGGAAGGTTAATTCTCGGCTGACGTTGAACCTCGGCGTGCGCTATGACTATTACGGTTATCCCGTCGATACTCGCGGGCGCCTCGTCAACTTCCTGCCCGATCAGTTTCGCCAGGGCACGACGGCTGCGCCTGCTGGTCCACCGAATGGCTTCGTGCAGGCCGGTAATGGAACGCTCGCCGGTGTGCCGGCTGTTGAAGACACGCTCGTCCCGATTGATAAAAACAACTTCGCTCCACGCGTTGGTTTTGCTTATCGTTTGAACGAGTCGGGTTCGCTCGTGGCGCGCGGCGGCTACGGCATCTATTACGATCGGTTCTCGACACGCTATGCGAATACGCAGTTGCTCAACTATCCGTATCTCGCATTGGCAGTAGGACTGCCCGGCATCCTGCGAACGATGTCGGATCCGTTTATTCCGGTGCCGCAACCGGGCCAGTTCCCGGTTAATCCGACGATTCCTTCGCCGCTGTCACCCCTCGCGCCGATCGTTGGCGTGCCGATCAGCGGTATCTTTATCGATCCGGAGTTGCGGACGCCGTACATTCAGCAATACAACGCGAACGTGCAGTGGGAGTTTGCCCACGACTTTCTGCTCGAGGTTGGTTATGTCGGATCGAAGGGCACGAAACTGCTGCAGGTGATCACGTTGAATCAGCCGGTTTACAATCGTACGGCCAACGTGTTCACGGCGCCGTTCGGTATCGCGTTGTCGACGCAGAAGAACGTCGCGGGTGGCATTCAGCAGGTACAGTCGACTTCCAACTCGAGTTACAACTCGCTGCAACTCAGCGTTACCAAGCGCTTCAGCCGCGGTTTGCAATTCCTGAGTGCTTACACGTACGGAAAGTCGAAAGATTATTATTCGGGCGGCACTATCAACGAGCTGTTTGCCGTTGCCGGCGATCAGTTTGACTGGCGGACAAACTATGGCCCATCCGATTTCGATCGGCGCCATCGTTTTGTCACCAGTTTTGTTTATGACTTGCCAGGTCTCGTTTCCGAATCAAGCGCCGCGAGAGTGTTGCTCAACAACTGGCAGTTGAATGGTATCCTGACGTTGCAAACGGGAACGCCGTATTCGGTTGTCGATATTGTTGGCAACAACATAATCCAGCGTGCGAACTTTGCGCCGGGATTTAATGGCAGTATTGAGACTAACGGTAGCACGCAGGAGCGGCTCGGTGGGTTTTTCAACACGGCAGCGTTTGTAGCGTCGAGGCCGATTATCGCGGGGACGAACCTGGGTGTGCCAAACAACCCGACGTTCGATCCGAACAATCCGTTTGGAAACACGCCGCGCAATTTTTTGAATGGACCGGGACAGAAGAACATGGATTTTTCGATAGTGAAGTTCATTCCGATCCGCGAGTCGATCAGGGGCGAGTTCCGTACGGAGTTTTTCAATCTCTTCAACTGGGCCAACTTCGCGAACCCGAACAACAACATCGCCGTGCCTTCGACCTTCGGGCGCATCACGGCGACGAGCGCCGGCCCGCGAGTGATCCAGTTTGCGTTTAAGTTGAACTTCTAAGCAAAACCATCCACAGATTACGCAGATTTAATCTGTGTAATCTGTGGATGGATTGATAAATACTCGTGCCGAAAGTAACCGTAAACGGTGTAAGGCTTTTTTACGATATTGAAGGTAGTGGCGAGCCAGTTGTTTTGATCCCGGGGTTTGCAGCGGGTTGCTGGATCTGGTTCAAGCAGACGCCGGAGCTGTCTCGCAGTTTTCGCGTCATCATTTTCGATCCGCGTGGCGTGTCGGCTTCGGATAAGCCGGAAGGTTCGCAGACGATCGGTTTGCTGGCCGACGACCTGGCGCAACTGTTGCAGTCAATAGGCGTCGAGAGCGCGCATATCGTCGGCGCGTCTTTTGGCGGCTTTGTCGCGCAGGAGTTTGCGCTCAAATTTCCCACCATGACGCGCAAGCTGGTGCTCTGTTGCACGAGCTTTGGTGGACCCAATCACGTTTCTCCGGCGCCTGAGACTTTAGCTGCGCTGGCTTCGACTAAAGAACTCAACAGCGAAGAGCGCATGAGGGCGAACCTGCTGCTGGCGTTTACACCCGAGTACGTGCAGACACAAACGGCTGAAGTCGATCGCATCGTTCATTTGCGCGCGACGAACGAAGTGCCCGAGCACATCTATTTGAGCCAGTTGCAGGCGGCGATGAGTTTCAATGCCGAGTCGAGGCTGCAACAGATCACGAATCCGACCCTGGTGTTGAGTGGCGACGCTGACGTGATTGTGCCGGTGCGAAACTCAATCAACCTGGCGGGTAAGATTCCCGGTGCGACGCTTTGCATTATCCATGGTGGTAGTCACACGTTTTTTATCGAGCAAGCGCGGGAATTCAACAAAATCGTTACCGAGTTTTTAGCTACGGATTTTCACTAATGAACACGGGTTTTGCGAACATTGTCAGTACCGGGATTTACGTTCCTGAACAGATCGTCACCAACGCGGATTTGAGTTGCATCCTGGGCGAGGATATTAATCCGTTCGTTACGAGTGTGCTCGGTATTCATGAGCGACACGTGTGCGCCGAGAACGAGAGCACTGCGGACCTCGCAACGCACGCAAGCCGCCAGGCGCTCGAAGCAGCGCGACTTGATGCACGCGAGTTGGATTTGATCATTCTCGCTACTGACACTCCCGAACAACTTTCACCTGCCACGTCCGTCGTCGTGCAGCACCGGCTCGGCGCTGTGAATGCGGGCACGTTTGACGTCAATTGTGCCTGCGCTGGTTTTGTGACGGCGCTGGATACCGCGTCGAAGTTCATCATCGCCGATTCCGCGTATCGAAATGTGCTTGTTGTCGGCGCTTACGCGATCAGCAAGTATCTCGACTGGCACGACAAGAAGACGGCCACGATCTTTGCCGATGGCGCCGGAGCGCTTGTGCTTCAGTCGACAAACGATCGTCCCGGGTTTCTCGCCGGAAAACTTCACGCGGACGGTAGTTTTCACGACCACATGGGGATCTACGCCGGTGGCACTCACCTGCCGATCACTAACGAAGTGATCGAAGAAGGTATATGGACCAAAGTGCGTTTCGCGAAGAAGTATCCGGCGGAAGTAAACACGGAAGGGTGGCCGGCGATCATCGACCAGGTGCTGGCGAAGGCGAAGCTAACGCTTAGTGATATCAAACTGTTTCTCTTCACGCAGGTTAACCTGAGCACAATCAGGGAAGTGATGGGCAAGCTCGAGCTACCGATGGAGCGCACGCACACAATCATGCACAAGTGGGGCTACACCGGTTCCGCTTGTATCCCGATGGTGCTCCACGACGCGGTAAGCGCCGGCAAACTGTCGCGTGGCGACAACGTGATCATGTGCGCCTCGGGTGGCGGCCTCAATATGGCTTGCGTCGCTTTTCGTTGGTAGCCACAAAAGGCACAAAAAAGATTGAGCCACAAAAAGGCACAAAAGGCACAAAATGATTTAGAAAGACTTTTTATGTGCTTTTTGTGCCTTTTTGTGGCTAAAAAGTTTTGAGAGATGAAGTATCCGACGGTCTATTCATTATTCGCGGATCGGGTAAAGAACGCTGAGCCGAGGGATGTTTTCTATTTTCGTAAGAACGATCGATGGCAGGGGATTTCGTGGCAGCAGTTCGAGCAGGAGACATTCGAGTTTGCGACGGCGCTGTTGGCGCACGGGCTGAAGCGCGGTGGCTCGGTTTGTATCCTGATGGGAAACGTGCCGGAGTGGCCCATCAGCGATATCGGTACGATCATGGCCGGCGGGGTTGGCGTCGGGCTTTACCCGACAAGCTCCGCGGAACAGATCGCCTATATCATCAACCATTCTGACGCCGAGTTTGTGCTGGTCGACTCGCGCGAGCAACTCCAGAAGCTTCTCAGCATTCGCCATCAGCTTTCGCAAGTCAGACACATCATTGCACTCGATTCAGCGACAAGCGACGTAATCAGCTATCGAGATTTTATCGCGCGTGGTCGAGCGGAACGCGCGCGACTTGCGCCGCAGTTGCAAGAGCGTGCTGAAGAGGCAAAGCCGGACGACGTCGCGATCATGGTCTACACGTCCGGCACCACCGGGCCACCAAAAGGCGCCTGCCTCAGTCATCGCTACATCATTAACAGCGTCGAATCGCTGCGGCAGACGACTCCGATTTACGACACCGACGTTTCATTTTCATACCTGCCGTTTTGTCACGTAGCGGAACGGATCTCCGGTCTTTACAACCGTCTCTACGCCGGCGCGCCTGTTTACTTTGTCGACGATCTGACGCGTCTCGGCGAGTACATGCTCGAAGTGAAGCCGACGGTGTTTGCCAGCCTGCCGCGTTTCTTCGAAAAGATTCATGCGCGCATAGTTGCCGATGGTGCTACCAACGTCAAAGACTACTTTGGCGGTCGCATTCGTCTCGCAACTTCCGGAGGCGCGCCGTTGCCGCTGGAAGTGGCGGAGTTCTTCGCTGCCGCGGGTTTGCCCATCCTGCAGGCATACGGGCTCACGGAAAACGTGTGCGTCGCCTTCAACCGTCCGGACCGGTTCAAGTTTGGTACGGTTGGACCACCGATGCCGGGTTGTGAAGTTCGCATCGCAGCCGACAAAGAGATCCTCGTGCGCAGTGAAATGATGTTCAGCGGTTATTACAAAGCGCCGGATGAGACTGCAAAAGTATTCAGTGACGGCTGGCTGTTAACCGGCGACCTCGGGGAGATCGATGCAGACGGTTTTCTGAAGATCATCGGTCGCAAGAAGGAGTTGATCGTCACTTCGACCGGCAAGAAAGTCGCCCCTGCGTTGCTCGAGAACATGATCAAAGAAAGTCATCTTATCAGCCAGGCAATGGTTTACGGCGAAGGACGCAGCTACCTCGTGGCACTGATCACGTTGAACGCGACCGCCGAGCGTGAAACCGTTCAAGCCATTATCGACGGCGTGAATCGACGCGTTTCATCTACAGAGTCGATCAAACGCTTTGCGATCCTGGAGCGTGATTTCGAAATAGCAAGGGACGAGATCACACCCACAGGAAAACTGAAGCGCGACGTTATCACCGATCGTTACCGCAATGTGATTGATGAACTTTATTTATCCCCGCTTTTTTAACTCCAAGTAATCGGTATTGAACAGAAAACATTATTTCACTATATTCCGTGTGCTGATTCATGTTTGGGTTATGCCCGATTGACTGACCCAGTGTCTTCGGGCAGCAGCTTCCACGCGCGCGCCGTGGCGGGCCGCACCTTACACACCTCCCCTATTCTGATCAGGGTTTGGCCGTAGTCCGCAACGCCGCGGCAGGCGTTGACGCCGAATATCTTTTTCAGGTTAAGAGCTGAATGGCGAAGGATGTTCAACATATCGCCGAGTTGTCCCCGGCGGAGCGTGCGGCACTCGTGTCGCGTCTGAAACAGCAGCGAGCGGCGGAGCGCGGGGGCGCGCAGGCTATCGCGCGGTGCGCCGTGGCTGCGCATTACCCGCTCTCTTTCGCGCAGCAGCGTCTCTGGTTTCTCGAACAGTTAGAACCTGATGGGCCTTACAAAGTACCGGCTGCATTCCGGCTGCGCGGCCCGCTCCAGATCGAAGCGCTCGAGCAAAGCATTAACGAAATCATCCGCCGGCATGAAGTTCTGCGCACCACGTTCGCGGAGATCGAAGGGCGGCCCGTGCAGATCGTCGCGCCGCGGTTGACGCTGTCGATCCCGGTGGAAGACTTGAGCCGGCTAACGGAGGTCGAACGCGCCGAGCGAGTCAAACAAACTGCGGCGCGACTGCGCGAACAGCCGTTCGACTTCACACACGGACCGCTGGTTGGCGCCGCGCTGGTGCGGATCGCGGAGGAGGAATATCACTTCTGGTTTCTGATGCACCACATCGTTTCGGACGGCTGGTCAATCGGCGTGCTCCTCAGGGAGTTGAGCCTCGCTTACGAAGCCTTTGCTGCGGGACGACGGCCGGAGTTGCCGAAGCTGCCGATCCAGTACGCTGACTTCGCCGTCTGGCAACGCGAATGGCTGCAAGGTGAGACCTTGGATCGGCAGATGAAATATTGGAAGGAGCGATTGGGCACGGTCCCGACGCTTGAACTGCCTACGGACAGACCGCGCCCGCCCGTGCAGAGTTATCGCGGCGCATCTCTCACGCACCTCATCGACCTCGGACCAGCCGCGCGGCTGAAAGAACTCGCGCGCCGCGAAAGTGTAACGCCCTACATGTTTCTGCTAGCCGTGTTCAAGACGCTGCTCGCGCGCTACACGCGACAGGAAGACATCGTTGTCGGCACGCCTGTCGCCAATCGCAACCGGACGGAGTTGGAGCCGCTCATCGGCTTCTTCGTCAACACCCTCGTCCTGCGCACGGACTTGTCGGGCAATCCCACCTTCCGGCAGTTGCTCAGCCGCGTCAGGGACGTGACGCTCGGCGCCTTTGCGCATCAGGACGTGCCCTTCGAGAAACTCGTCGAGGAGTTACAGCCCGAACGCGACACGAGCCGCACCCCGCTGTTCCAGGTAATGTTCTCTTTGCAGAACGCGCCGCCACCACCGCTGAAAATGGGCGACATCGAGATCAGCATGTTGGACGACGAAACGGAGGTGTCGCCGTTCGATCTCTCATTCGACGTGACCGAGCGCACAGACGGACTGCTCTGCACCTTCGAGTACAACACCGACCTTTTTGATGACCTGACGATCAGGCGGATGCTCAAGCACTTCACGGTGCTGCTCGACGCCACCATAACCGATCTGTCCGTGCGCCTCGCCGCCTTGCCGCTGCTCACGAACGAAGAGCGGCGCCAACTTTTCGCATGGAACGACACGCGCCGCGACGTTCCGCGCGATCGTTGTGTCCACGAACTCTTCGAGGACCAGGCTGCGCTCGCGCCCGAAGCGATCGCGGTTATCTGCGGCGCAGAGCGGCTGACGTATGCGGAACTCAACGCGAGGTCGAACCAGTTGGCCCATCACCTGCGCGCGCGTGGGGTTGGGGCCGAAGCGCGGGTTGGTATCCTGCTGGAACGGTCAGTTGAGATGGCAGTGGCGCTGCTGGCGATTCTCAAGGCCGGCGCTGGATACGTCGCGTTCGATCCATCGTATCCACCCGAGCGTTTGCGCTACATGTTCGAAGATTCCGGCGTGACGCTGTTGCTTACGCAGCAGAATGTGATGCTAAACGATTTTCCGGTTCGCCCGATCTTTCTCGATGCCGAGCGGGATGCGATTGCCGCGTGCGATACGCAGCACGTGCAGAGCGGCGCCGATCCTTCGAACATCGTCTATCTCGTCTACACATCGGGTTCGACCGGGCGGCCGAAAGGCATCGTCATCGAACATCGATCACTCGTCAATGCAGCTTACGGGTTCATCAACAATCACCGGCTGACTGAATGCGACCGCCTTTTGCAGTTCGCTTCGCTGAGCTTCGACGTCGCGGCTGAAGAATTCTTCTCGGCGTGGTTGAGTGGAGCTTGCATCGTCATGCGGCCGGAGGCGGTGATGTCGTACTCGGATTTTGTGTCGCTGTTGCAGCGAGAAGAAATGACGGTGGTGAATCTTCCGGCGTCGTTCTGGCTCGAGTGGCTGACGGCGATGAATGACCACGACCTTGAGATACCGAGCACGTTGCGGCGTGTGATCGTGGGCAACGAGAAGACGCTCGAAGAGACGCTCGCGAAGTGGCAACGCACGGTCGGACAGCAGATCGAGTGGTGTAACGCGTATGGACCAAGCGAGACGACGATAACTGTCAGCAATTACGAGCCTGCAACCAACTCGGCGCGTGAAGAAAAGAGCGTTGTGCCCATCGGACGGCCATCGCTGAACGCCGAACTGTACGTGCTTGATCGTGCGCAACAATTGGTTCCGGCGGGTGTGCCCGGCGAGTTGTACATCGGCGGCGCGGGTCTCGCGCGTGGCTATCACAACCAGCCGGCACAAACAGCAGAGCGGTTCATTCCTCATCCTTACAGCCGGAGCGCGGGAGAGCGTCTTTATCGCACGGGCGATCTCGCACGGTATCGAGCGGATGGAAACGTCGAGTTTCTGGGGCGCGTCGACGAGCAGGTAAAGATCAGGGGATTCAGAATCGAGGTCGGGGAAGTTGAAGCCGTGCTGGCGCAACACGCGGGTGTTCGCGAGAGCGTTGTGGTGGCGCGCGAAGACGATGGCGGCAGCACGTGCCTCGTTGCTTACGTCGTCGCGAACAACGGCGATCTTCAGACTGCGGAGTTGCGCAGTTACATGAAGCAAAGGCTACCCGAGTACATGCTTCCCTCGGCCATCGTGCAGCTCGAAGTTTTTCCGCTGACGCCGAACGGCAAACTCGATCGCAAAGCGCTGCCCGCCCCCGATGGTGCTGGTAGTGACGCACCGTACGTTGCACCACGCTCGGAGTTGGAGCGTTTGATCGCCGATGTGTGGAGGGAGGAGCTCGGAGTCGAGCGCGTTGGTGTTCGAGATAACTTCTTCAATCTCGGCGGACACTCGCTGCTATTGATTCGCGTCAACAACCGGCTCCGCGAGACGCTGCGCATGGAACTGCCCGTCGTCGAGTTGTTCAAGTACCCGACGGTGAGCGCGCTGGCCGAACACCTGAGCCGGTCGGGCGGCAAAGCGCAGCCCAGTGCCGCTGAACGGAGCGGGGCTGAAGGCCGGGCGGCATCACTGAGCCGGCAGCGCGAACTGAGAAGGCAGGCAAAACGCCGGTGATGAGTTCTTCATCCACAGATTACACAGATTTTTAATCATCTGTGTAATCTGCGGATCGAAAAGCAAAGGGCTTTGAGATGTCAGAACAGGGAGCCACGCTCACGGAAATCATGTGCCGGAGGGCACAGGAGCAACCCGACCGCACGGCCTTCACTTTTCTCGCGGACGGCGAGGTCGAGACGGCGCGCCTGACTTACGCTGAACTGGACCAACGCGCGCGCGCAGTCGCGGCGTTGCTCGATGAGTCCGGCGCGCGGGGCGAGCGTGTGCTGCTGTTGTTCGACGCGGGTCTGGAGTTTATTACTTCCTTCTTCGGCTGCCTGTACGCGGGCGCGGTGGCCGTGCCTGCACCCCCGCCACACCCGGCGCGGCTCGGTCGCACGCTGCCCAGGGTGCAAGCCATTGCGAGCGACTCCCGACCAAAGCTCGCTCTCACTACCGCCTCGCTTTTCTCCATGATCGAAGGCGCGGCCGACTTGCGCGCGCTGCGCTGGCTCAACGTAGATGAGTTGGACCACGAAGCATCCGCCCGCTGGCAAGCACCTCCTCAGACGGGCGACGATCTGGCATACCTGCAATACACGTCCGGCTCGACCTCGACGCCGAAAGGCGTGATGGTCACACACTTCTGCCTGGTCCATCAGTCCGAGCACCTCACGCGTGGCAACGACTACACCGAGGAGAGTGTCAGCGCAACGTGGATGCCCAACTTCCATGACTACGGACTGGTTGAAGGCATTATCCATCCGGCCGTCTACGGCATCCCCGCCTACCTCTTCTCACCGCTCGCGTTCGTGCAGCGTCCGGCGCGCTGGCTGGAGATCATCACGCGCTACGGCGTGACGCACAGTTCCGGTCCCAACTTCGCTTACGAGTTATGTGTGCGCAAGGTCACGCGGGAAGAGCGCGCGCGGATCGATCTGAGTAGTTGGCGCATGGCCGGTAATGCCGCCGAGCCAGTGCATCGCGAGACGATTGAGCGGTTCACCGAGACATTCGCGCCGTGCGGTTTTCGACTGGAATCCTTCTACCCGGCGTTCGGTCTCGCTGAGGCGACGCTGATGGTTTCGGGTGGTGGCCCGGAGCCGAGTACACCGCTCTTCATCACGGCGCAGGCATCAGCGCTCGAACAGGAACGGCGCGTCGTCGAGGTTTCACCGGACGAGCCAGGCGCACGCTCACTCGCCGGCTGCGGCTACCCGATCGCCGACACTGAGATCGCCATCGTCGATCCGGAGACCCACCGCCGCTGCGCGCCAGACGAGCTTGGCGAGATCTGGGTGAAGTGTGCGGGGTTGGCCCAAGGCTACTGGCAGCGCCCCGAGGAGACTGAGGAGAAGTTTCACGCGCGCATCGACGGCACGAGGGAAGGCCCGTTCATGCGGACGGGCGACCTTGGTTTCATGCGCTACGGCGAGTTGTTCATCGGCGGGCGGGTCAAAGACCTCATCATCATCCGCGGGCAGAACTACTATCCGCAGGACGTGGAGTGGACAGCGGAACGTAGCCACCGTTTGCTCCGGCCCGGCTGCTGCGCTGCGTTCGCGGTCGAAGTGAATCTCGAAGAGAGGCTCGTCCTCGTGCTGGAAGTGCGGCGCGAGTTCGGCGCGGCTGACGAGCGCGAAGTGATTGAGGCAATTCGCGAGCGTGTTGCCGAGCGTCACGAGCTTCAACCCTACGCGGTCGTCCTCGTCAAGCCGGGCACAATCAACAAGACTTCGAGTGGGAAGATCCAGCGTCACGCGAGTCGTCGTGAGTTTCTGGAAGGAACGCTGGACGCGGTTGCTCGCTGGCAAATGCCTGAAGACAGCGCCGATCAAACTCACACTCCGCGGAAGACGGCGACCGTTGAGGCCGTTCGCGATTGGCTCACGGCTGCGATCTCGAGGCGAACCGGAATCCCGTCCGCAGAGGTTAACGCCAGCCAGCCGTTCCGATATTACGGCTTTGACTCGGCGCGTGTGGTCGAGTTGGTAGGCGACTTCAGTGCGTGGCTTGGCCGTCCTTTGCCGCCTACGTTCTTCTGGGACTACCCGACCGTTGAACGGGTCGCGCGACACATCGGCGAGGAGTCCGCGCCCTGCTCTCAGGCGATCCCGGCGAACGTGTCGGCGCGCGCTGCGTTCGAACCAATCGCGATCGTTGGGATGGCGTGTCGCTTTCCGGGCGCAGAGAACGTCGAGGCTTTCTGGCAGTTGCTGCGCGACGGTGTTGACGCCGTCACGGAAGTTCCGCCAGGACGCTGGAACTCCAGGAATGGCTTCGGAAACCGTGGTGGTTTTCTCAAGCAGGTGGATGGCTTTGACGCGCACTTCTTTGGCATCTCGCCGCGCGAGGCGGCGCAGATCGATCCGCAGCAACGGCTGCTGCTTGAAGTCGCATGGGAGGCCCTCGAGGATGCAGGCTACGCGCCCGACCGGCTCAGCGGCACACGCACAGGAGTCTTCGTCGGAATCAGTAACAGCGACTATGCGCTCCTGCAATTCAGCGACGAGGCGAGTCCCGACGCGTACGCGGGTACCGGCTCCGCGCTCAGTATCGCTGCTAACCGTCTGTCATACCTGCTCGACCTGCATGGTCCAAGCATGGCCATTGACACTGCGTGTTCGTCTTCACTCGTCGCGGTGCACGCGGCCTGCCAGAGTCTCCGCACGGGCGAGTCACGAGTGACTATAGCGGGCGGCGTTAATCTCCTGCTCACGCCGAAGCTGACCGAGGCGTTGGCCCGCGCCGGGATGATGTCGGCGGACGGGCGCTGTAAGACTTTCGACGCTGCGGCTGACGGCTACGTGCGCGCGGAAGGTTGCGGCGTCGTCGTACTCAAGCGACTCTCAGACGCTTTAGCGGTTGGCGACCGCGTGATCGCGCTTATCCGCGGCTCGGCCATCAACCAGGATGGGCGTAGCAACGGGCTGACGGCGCCGAACGGGTTGGCCCAACAGGCGCTCGTTCGCGAGGCGCTCGCGCAGGCAGGTGTAGCTGCGGCAGACATCGGTTACGTCGAGGCACACGGTACGGGCACACCGCTCGGCGACCCGATCGAGTTCGCCGCCCTCAGCGCCGTGTTGCGTGAGGGGCGGTCCGGCAACGCGCCATGTTATGTCGGCTCAGTCAAGACTAACGTGGGCCATCTCGAAGCGGCGGCGGGAATTGCGGGCCTGATCAAAGTCGCACTTTCTCTTGACCTTGAACACGTCCCGCCACATCTGCACGTCCGCGAACTCAACCCGCGGCTCACGACTGCTGATTCGCCGCTGGAGATCGCGACGCGCGGGCGCGACTGGAAACGTGATGGCACGCCGCGCCGCGCAGGCGTAAGCAGTTTCGGTTTTGGTGGTACTAACGCGCACGTGGTTCTCGAAGAAGCGCCCGCTACGCACGTCGAAGTAGCTGCTGCGCATCTCGAACGACCCGCACACGTCTTCTGCCTGTCCGCGCAAAGCGATACTGCACTCCGCGAACTGGCCCAGCGCTTCGCAGACCATTTAACGCTACAGCCCCTCGCAGACGTGTGCTTCACGGCGAACGTTGGACGCGCACATTTCGCACACCGGCTGGCGTTGACGTGTGAGTCAACCGATCAACTTCGACTGGCGCTGCACGCCTTCATCCGCGGCGAACAGGCTGACGGTCTGCGTCACGCGCACGCGTCCACTCGTCGCCGATCGCGGACGGCCTTTCTCTTCACCGGCCAGGGTGCGCAGTACTGCGGGATGGCAAGCGAGCTTTACAGGACGCAGCCGAGCTTTCGCCGCACGCTCGATCGGTGCGATGAAATCCTGCGCCCGGTCCTAGAACAACCGCTGCTCTCAGTGCTCTACAGCGAGGCGGATCAGTCGAGTCAACTCGACGAGACGGCTTACACGCAGCCCGCGCTCTTCGCTCTCGAATACGCGCTCGCCGAGTTGTGGCGGTCGTGGGGTGTCGAGCCTGACTTCGTCTTCGGACACAGCGTCGGTGAGTACGCGGCGGCGTGTTTCGCAGGCGCGTTGACGCTCGAAGAAGGGCTTGGACTAGTCGCCGCGCGTGCGCGTCTGATGCAGTCTCTCCCCTTGTCGGGCGAGATGGCTGCCGTCTTCACTGACACGGAGAGAATCGCCGCTGCGCTCGAGTCACATCGCGCGCAAGTCTCCATTGCCTCAGTCAACGGCCCGACGCACACGGTTATCTCCGGCGAGCGCGAAGCGGTGCGGGCAGTGCTGCGCCGGCTCGAAGCGGACGGCGTCACGACGCGCGCGCTGAACGTCTCGCACGCATTCCACTCACCTCTCATGGATCCGATATTGGTTGACTTCGAGCGCGCGTTGCGGCGCGTACCTATGCGCCCGCTCCGCATCCCGCTGATCTCGGGAGTGACCGGCGAAGGGCTTGCCGCAGGCACGCACATCGAAGCCGAACACTGGCTTGCAAACACACGCGAGCCAGTGCGTTTCGACACCGCGTTACGAACGCTCGCGGCGCACGACTGCGAAACGTTCGTCGAGATCGGGCCGGACACGCCGCTTATTAACATGGGCCGCCGGTGTCTGCCGAGCGCGAACGTGAGTTGGCTACCGGCACTCCGCCGCGGGCAGAACGATTGGCGTGTGTTACTCGGCAGCCTGTCGGCGCTCTACGTCGCGGGCGCCGACGTTGACTGGACCAGTTTCGACCGTGACTACCCGCGCCGGCGTCTCTCTCTCCCAACCTACCCGTTCGAAAGAAAGAGTTACTGGCTACAAGGAGACAGCCCCATGACGATTGAAAACGCAGCAACCGACCCGCGCCGCAAGGGCGACATTCTCGAAACACTGCGCGCCATCGTCGGTCGCCTGCTGCAGACCGCGCCGGACACGTTAGACGCGCACGCGTCGTTCCTCGAAATGGGCGCAGACTCCATCGTCCTGGCCGAAGCGATCCGCGTCATTGAAGACACCTTCCGGCTGCGAATCTCCATCCGCCAACTGTTCGAGGAACTCACCACGCTCGAAGTTCTTGCTTTGCACATCGAGCAGAGAGCGACGCCCGCACCGGCCCACACGGACACGAACCGCGCAGCTATCGAGACGAATCTGCCAGTCTGCGCCATCCCTGCCGCGCAAGCACCGGAACTGCCTGCGCTCGAACCGGGCGTGAGCGTGCACGCTGACTCGCGTGAAGGCATCATCTCGCGTCAGCTCGATTTGATCGCGCAGTTCTCAGGTCTCATGTCGCAACAACTCGCCGTGCTGGGCCAGAGTCGCCCAGTCGTGCCGCCCGTGAAAGCGCACGAAGAACCGCGCAAGCAGGAAGTGCCACCGCCCGCACCTGTGAATGGCGGAGGCGCAACCCGCACACCCTACGTCCCCTTTAAACCCGTGCAGCCCGGCGCCACCGGAGGTCTCACCGAGCGGCAGCGACAACACCTGAGCGAACTCGTCGAACGCTTCACGCGTCGCACAGCCGCTTCAAAGCAGTTGGCCCAACAGCATCGATCGATGCTCGCCGACAGCCGCACCATTGTCGGCTTCCGTCTCTCGATCAAGGAGATGCTCTACCCAATTGTCGGCGCCGGCGCTGACGGCGCGCGCCTGCGCGATCTCGACGGCAACGAGTACGTTGACATCACGATGGGCTTCGGCGTCCATCTCTTCGGCCACCGCCCGCCGTTCGTCACCGCTGCCATCGAAGAACAACTCCGGCGGGGCATCGAGCTGGGACCACGCCCGGCACTCGCCGGCGAGGTTGCCGCGCTCGTCTGCGAACTGACAGGGATGGAGCGCGCGACCTTCTGTAACTCCGGTACCGAGGCGGTAATGACTGCCCTCCGGCTCGCGCGCGCACGCACGGGGCGGACGAAGGTCGCCATCTTCGCGGGCTCTTACCACGGCCACTCCGACGGCACGCTCGCTCGCGCGCAGGGCGACAGCGGTATGTCCGCGCCGCTCGCGCCCGGCATTCCACCACACGTCGCCGAGGACGTGCTGGTGCTCGAATACGGCAGCCCGCGCGCACTCGAACTCCTGCAAGCACACGCCAACGAACTCGCCGCCGTGCTCGTGGAACCAGTGCAGAGTCGCCATCCGGAGTTGCAACCGCGCGAGTTCCTGCACGAGTTGCGAGCGTGGACGCAGGCAGCCGGCGTCGTCTTGATCTTCGACGAGATGGTGACGGGTTTCCGCATCCACCCTGGCGGGGCGCAGGCGTGGTTCGGCGTCGCAGCCGACCTCGCCACCTACGGCAAGATCGCCGGTGGCGGTCTGCCCATCGGCATCGTCGCGGGCCGCGCGCCGTTCATGGACGGCATTGACGGCGGCCTCTGGCAGTACGGCGATGCCTCGTACCCGCGCGCGGAGACTACCTACTTCGGCGGCACTTTCTGCCAGCACCCGCTCGCAATGGCCTCAGCGCGCGCCGTGCTCGCACACCTGAAGGAGCGTGGCCCGGCGCTGCAAGCAGATCTCAACGAACGCACCGCGCGTCTTGCCGCGACGCTCAACGAGCACTTCGCACGCGAGGAGATGCCGCTGCGCGTCGCGCACTTCGGATCGCTTTTCCGCTTCAACTACACGGGCAACATGGATTTGCTCTTCTACCACTTGCTCACGAAGGGCGTGTACGTGTGGGAATGGCGCAACTGTTTCCTCTCAACAGCACATACGGACCAGGACGTAGACCACATCGTCCATGCAGTTGCTGAAAGCGCTGCGGAGATGCGCGCCGGCGGCTTCATTCCGGAGAAGCCCGGTGGACCTACGAACGGCACGCGCCCCGCATCTGTCGAAAAGCCGGGCGGGCACCAGCCGCTTGGTTTCTGGGGACGTCGTGAAATGAAGCCGGCACTGGTTGGACCACCCGCCACAGTCGAAGAAGCACGCGTGCCCGCGAAACGTTCCGACAAGGCCGTCCGCTTCAGTCTCTCCTTCTTCGGCAACTACGAGGCAGCCTTCGACGGACACAAGTACGATCTGCTCATCGAAGGCGCGAAGTTCGCCGATCGTAACGGCTTCGAAGCAGTCTGGATTCCGGAGCGACACTTCCACGCGTTCGGAGGTTTTTCGCCGAACCCTTCAGTGATCGCCGCGGCACTCGCAAGAGAAACGGAGCACGTCCGCCTGCGTGCGGGCAGCGTTGTGTTGCCGCTACATCACGCCGTACGCGTCGCCGAGGAATGGTCGGTGGTGGACAATCTCTCGCGCGGGCGCGTCGGTGTCTCCTTCGCCTCAGGCTGGCATCCGGACGACTTCGTCTTCGCACCCGAGGCTTACGGGCGTCATCGCGAGTTGATGTTCGAGAAGATCGAAGAGGTGCGACAACTCTGGCGGGGCGAGTCGCTCGCGGCGCGCGGTGGCGCGGGTAACGAAATCCGCGTCCGTCTCTTCCCGCAGCCGATGCAGCGCGAACTGCCCATCTGGATCACGGTCGTCAACAACCCGGAGACGTACCGACGCGCGGGCGAGATCGGCGCCGGCATCCTGACAAACCTGATGGGCCAGACCGTGGAAGATCTCGAGCGCAACGTCGCCCTCTACCGCCAAGCGTTGGCTGACCACGGCCACGACCCCAAGCGCGGTCACGTCACGCTGCTGATACACACATTCGTCGGCGCCGAAGCCGAGGCCGTGCGCGAGCGCGCGCGACGACCCTTCTGCGACTATCTCAAGTCGTCACTCGACCTCTTGCAGAACCTCGTCCGCAGTCAGGGTTTACAGATCGACTTCGAGAGACTTTCGGAAGACGACCTGGACTATCTCCTCTCATCCGCCTACGAGCGTTACGTGCGAACGAGCGCCTTGATCGGCACACCCGAGACCTGCGCGCCAGTGGTCCAACGTCTCTCTGACATCGGCGTTGACGAACTCGCCTGTTTCATCGACTTCGGAGTCGAGGCCACAACCGTGCTCGACAATCTTCCGCACCTCGACGCATTGCGCGAGCGCTGCCGTCCGCAACCGTCCCACATCGTCCGGCGCGTGCCGACGACCGAGGCGCAGCGACAACTCTGGGTTCTGGCGCAGGTGGGCGACGACGCGTCGTGCGCCTATAACGAAACGCTCTGCCTGCGACTCCGCGGCCCGCTCAACCTGACGGCTTTCGACGGCGCTATCCGGGCGACGGTCGTTCGTCACGAGGCGCTGTGGACAAGCCTCAGCGACGACGGTAAAGAGCAGCTCGTCCATGCGCCGTCCCCGCTTGAACTGGCGCTCATTGATGTCAGTAGCGAGACAGCGGCCGCGCAGTGGCTGGCAGAGGAGTGTCGGCGGAAATTCGATCTCGGTGTTGCACCGATGCTGCGCTACCACGTCCTCCGGCTCGAAGCCGAGCACCACCTTTTTGTGCTCTCCACGCATCATGTCGTTTCGGACGGATGGTCCGTCGGAGTGCTGCTGCAGGAGATCTGTGCCGCCTACGAAGCCGGGTGTCGTGGTGTCGCGTGGGAGCCGGACGCGCCTTTGCAGTTCGGCGCTTACGCCGAGAGTCTGCGGCGGCCCGACAAGCTGGCGAAGCGGGCCGACGATGAATCGTTCTGGGCCACACGACTGGGCGGCGACCCGCCACACGCTGACCTGCCTGCCGATCGCCCGCGCCCGCCCGCGCAGACCTACCGCGGCGCGCGCCTGCAAACGTCGTTCGAACAGCAACTCTACGACGCACTGAAAAGTCTTGGCCGGCCGCATGGCGCCACGCTCTTCATGACGCTGCTGGCCGGATACCTTGCGCTGCTCCACCGTCTGTCGGACCAGTCAGACGTGGTTATCGGAATCCCCGTCGCGGGCCGCACGGGACGCGCTGAGTCCCGGCTGATCGGCTTTTGCACGCGCCCACTCCCACTCCGCAGTCGACTTGCAGGTGACCCGACCTTCGCCAAGTTCATGACCCATGTCCGCGGGCTGCTGCTCGAAGCATACGAGCACGCGGACTATTCCGTACTCGGCGTCGTCGAAAAGCTGGGCCGCCCGCGCGATGCGAGTCGCTTCCCGCTCTTCTCAACGACCTTTAACCTCGAACCACTCTCCATCCCGCCGATGTTCGGGCTGGAGGTCGAATGGATCACATCGCCGGTGGGCCACAGCAAGTTTGACTTCCACCTGAACGTGACGGAGCGCAGCGACGGACTACGACTCGAGTGCGACTTCAACACAGACCTCTTCGACTCGGCGACCGTCACACGCACGCTCGGCTACTTCCGCACACTGCTCGAAGACGCGGTTCGCAACCCTGCGCGGCGCCTGTCGGAACTGGCGCTGATGACGGAAGCACAGCAGAGGCAGGTCGTCTCCGAGTGGAACGATGAGGCGCACGGCGCGCGAGAGTTCCGCTGCATTCACGAGGAGTTCGCGGAGGTTGCGCGCCGGATGGGCGAGCGCACCGCAGTCATTTGCGGTGAACGCACGCTCTCTTACGCGGAGTTGGACGAGCGTTCCGGACAGCTCGCGCATCGCCTCCGCCGTCTCGGCGTTGGACCAGGGGCGCTCGTCGGCGTATGTACCGAGCGTTCGGTTGAAATGGTTACCGGCATGCTTGGCGTGCTCAAAGCGGGTGGTGCTTACGTACCGCTCGACCCGTCGCATCCACAGGAACGGCTCGCGTTCATGCTCGACGACGCGCAGGCCCACGTGCTACTCACACAGTCGAACCAGGCGGAGAAGTTCAGTGACTATTGGGGCTACACCATCCATCTCGACACGGAAGAGAGCACGGACGAAGCGGAGAGTGCGACGGCGACGGCGGGCGTGGAGAACCTCGCGTACGTCATCTACACCTCGGGTTCGACGGGACAGCCGAAGGGTGTGGCTGTCCCGCATCGCGCGGTTCACAACCTCGTCCGCGGCACGAACTACGTTGCGCTTGACGAGTCGGACGTAGTGGCCCAGGTCTCGAACAGTTCCTTCGACGCCGCGACATTCGAGATCTGGGGCGCACTGCTGTCGGGCGCGCGCCTCGTCATCATCGAAAAAGACGTAGCGCTCGCGCCGCACGCGCTGGCTGCGCAACTCGAAGCGCACGGCGTCACGGTCTTGTTCCTGACGACGGCCCTCTTCAACCACATGGCACGAGAACTCCCGGCGGCCTTCCGACGTCTGCGGCACCTTCTGTTTGGAGGCGAGGCAGTCGAGCCGAAATGGGTCAGGGAGGTCCTGGAGAAGGGAAGACCAGCGCGGTTGCTGCACGTCTATGGTCCAACAGAGACGACGACCTTCGCGACCTGGCACGAAGTTGCAAGCGTCGGCGAGCACGCGCATCTCGTCCCGATCGGTGGTCCACTGACGAACGTGCAAATCTACGTTTTAGACGAACACCTGCGACCGGTGCCCGTGGGCATTCCTGGCGGACTGTACATCGGCGGCTGCGGGCTGGCGCGTGGCTACCTCGACCAGCCTGCGCTCACTGCCGAACGATTCATCCCCGACCCGTTCTCTTCAGAGCCGGGTGCACGCCTCTACCAGACTGGCGACCTCGCGCGCTTCCGCTCTGACGGCAGCGTCGAGTTCCTCGGGCGCAGCGATCAGCAGGTCAAGCTGCGCGGTTTCCGCGTCGAGCCGGGCGAGGTCGAGGCGCTGCTTTCGGCGCACCCGCTCGTCGCGCAGGCCGCTGTCATCGTGCGCGAAGATGAGCCAAGTGAGCGCCGCCTTGTCGCTTACTTCGTGGCGAAAGATGGGCTGACGAGTGGGACGAGCGAATTACGCCGCCATCTCGTCGCACGCTTGCCGGCCTACATGGTGCCTTCGGCGTTTGTGCAGCTCGATGCGCTGCCGCTCAACGCCAACGGCAAGGTGGATCGCAAGGCACTACCCGCACCTGATGAAGGGCGGCCCGAGTTGGAGACAAAGTTCGTTGCTCCGCGCTCGGCGGTTGAGCGCCGTCTCGCCGGGTTCTACGCTGAAGTCCTCGGACTACAAGCGGTCGGCGTCGAGGATGACTTCTTCGAACTGGGCGGCCACTCACTCCACGCCACGCAGGTCATCTCGCGCGTGCGCGACTGCTTCAACGTCGAACTTCCCCTCAGTCAATTCTTCGAAACCGGCACACTCGCCGACCTGGCTCGCCGCGTCGAACTGCTCTCAGCCGGTCTCGGACGACAGTAGTCGAACTTGGACGAGGTCAGTACCACCTCGCGGTAGCGGGTGGGTTACAATCCAGGTTCAAAAGCAATAGGAATTTCGCATGGTGATCATTGACCCACCCGCTACCGCGAGGTGGTACTGACCCGAAGCAACTATGAAACTAAAAATCACACTTCTCCTAATCGTCGTTCTTTGTGTTGCGTCGCAGATTAGCGCCCAAACCGCTAAAGAGACCGTCATCTTTGGACAGAAGATTCACTACCTCGAGGCTGGCTCGGGGCCGAAGGTGATTCTGTTGCACGGGCTCGGTGCGTCGACGCAGGCGTGGCAGTTCAACATCGGCCCGCTCGCGGAAAAGTTTCATGTGTTCGTGCCCGATCAGATCGGCTTCGGCAAGTCTGACAAGCCACTCGTCAATTACCGTATTCGCACGTACGTCGACTTCCTCGATCAGTTTTGCAAACAACTGAAGATCGAGCGCGCCACGCTCGTCGGCAACTCAATGGGCGGGTGGATTGCAGCGCATTTCACTGCGGCCTTCCCGGATCGGGTGGATAAGCTGGTGTTGGTAGACGCCGCCGGTTATGCGCCGCCAAAAGATTTCGATACGCGAGTATTTTTCGCTCTCAATCCGACCACCCGCGAAGGAATGAAAGTCCTCGTCTCCAAGGTTTTTTACAACAAGGCATTTCAAACTGACGCCGCGATCGACATGGCCATGGCTGCTCGACTCGCGGCCGGTGACGGCTTCACGATCAAAAGCATCACCGAGTCGATCATCCGCGGCGAAGACTTTCTCGACGACACTGTCAAAACGATCAAACGCCCAACCTTGATCGTCTGGGGACGCGAAGACGGTCTCGTGCCTCTGGCCGACGGAGAACGTTTCCACAAAGACATCGCCGGGTCGAAGCTCGTGGTGTTCGATCAGTGTGCTCACGTGCCGAACCTGGAAAAACCAGGCGAGTTCAATGCGGCGGTAATTAAGTTTCTTACTGCGGATGCTCAATAAGATGAACTTCAGCATTGGCGATAGCGCCGAAATAACAAAGACAATCGAGCAGGCTGACGTTGACGCATTTGCCGGCGTCACAGGCGATCACAATCCCGTTCACGTAGACGAAGAGTTTGCAAAAACGACTCGCTTCGGACGACGCATCGCTCACGGAATGTTGACCGCGTCACTTATCTCCTCAGTGCTGGCGAACAAACTGCCGGGCGAGGGAAGCATCTATCTCGGGCAAACACTGCAATTCGTCGCGCCTGTATTTCCCGGTGACGAGATCACGGCGCGCGTCACCGTAAAGGAAATTCGCGAAGGCAAACCCATCCTCAAACTCGAAACGATCTGTATCAACCAACGCGAAGAGATCGTGATTCGCGGTGAAGCAACTGTTTTAGCCGCGGATAAACGCAGATGAATCCAGAGCAGAATTCGGTTCGCGCCTATTCCTGGTATGCGCTCGGTTTGCTGACGCTTGTTTACGTCTTCAACTATCTCGACCGCACCATCATTTACATCCTGCTGCCGCTGATCAAACGCGAGATGGCGTTCACCGACCTGCAGCTCGCACTGCTCGGCAGTATGTCGTTTGTCATCTTCTTCACCATTCTCGGCATTCCTTTTGGCCGGCTTGCCGATCGCGCCGTGCGTAAAAACATGATCGCCATCGGTCTCGCGGTTTGGAGTCTCTTTTCAGGTCTCACCGGATTCGCAAACGGTTTCTGGTCGCTACTGATCTGCCGCATGATGGTCGGCGTCGGTGAAGCGACACTTGGACCAGCCGCATTGTCGTTGTTGAGCGACTACTTCCCGCCGCGAGTGCGAGCGACAGTGCAGGCCATCTACTCTTCCGGGATCGCGATCGGCGCGGGCCTGGCATTCTTTCTGGGTGGCTGGTTGGGCCAATACTACGGCTGGCGCGTCGCCTTTTACGCGCTTGGTTTTCCGGGAATGGCCATCGCCGTGCTGGTTTACCTGCTGCGCGAGGAACCACGAGGCACGACGGAAACCGCGACAACCAGATACACGGCGAGTGACTGGAAGATTCTCTTCAAATCCGTTCCGCTGCGGTATCACTATCTGGGTTATGGTTGTTTTGGATTGGCGGCCAACAATCTTTCCTTCTGGGGGCCGACGTTTGTCACGCGCGTCTATCAACTCGACCTGTTGACAATTGGCTTTTACGGCGGTGTGCTGACGTTGATTGCAGGCGTGCCCGGGACGATTCTCGGTGGTTATCTGGCGGACAAGTTTCGCCGATTCGGGCGTGGCGGCCGGATGTTGTTTGGCGCCCTTGCCGCGCTGATTGCTGTGCCTTTCTGGTTGTTATTTATCTTTTCCGGGAATCTTTTGCTGTTGTTAATTGCCAACCTGGTTTTGCTGGCGCTTTCCCTGGTCTGGCTTGGACCGGCCGCGGCTGATGTTCACGACATTGCTGGTCCGGAGCTGCGCGGACTGGGGATCGGGGTTTACTTTTTCGCGGTGATCATTGCATACGGCATAGGATCACTAGTTATTGGTCAAGTGAATGATTGGCTCAGTGCAGCCACGACGCCGCTAAACATGCGCTACTCGATGTTGCTCTGCCCGCTCGCGTGTCTGGTTGCGGCCTTGAGTCTCTATCAAGGCTACCGCGCCGCGAAAACTATTTAAGCCACAAAAAGGCACAAAAGGCACAAAAGAGTTGGGCAGTTTAGGCGCCCAAGTTGAATCAAATCATTTTGTGCCTTTTGTGCCTTTTTGTGGCTAGTTCTTATTTACGCAGCGCGGACCACGCCCTCGGGAACACTTTGTCTCCGCGACGGCGTGGATCTTACAGGCGCCGTGGCAGTAGAGCGCAGATCCTTCCAATTGATCGCAACATCCGCCAATGGGACTGACAATGCCAGGCAGGACCAGATGATTGCCTGCACGATCTCAATGCCCAGTGTTTCCCACCCGGTGATGCCCATCACAAAACGTCCGGCAATGAAGACCAGGGCGATGGCATAACTGCGCGTGGCCCATTGCTTGTGCAGGGCAATCTTGCGCCTGTATGCAAATAAGAACGCCAGTGCAGTAGCGCCCATCAGCATCGTTGCGTCCACTGCGGCCAGCACAGTGAACGACCGCGGCATGCCGGTGCGCTCCTGGTAGTACTGGATATACGCCCCCAATGGCGCCAGGACCATAGCCCCAACCACATACAACCGTCCCATGACGCGGTGTGCTTTGGGATATCGCTTTCGCAGCCGATCCGAAAACTGTAGCGGCGCGAAAAGCAACACGATGGCGCCAAAAACGGCGTGCGGCAGCAGCCACCATTTGAAGGCCTCGTAACGTTGCCAGGCCGGATGTGATGAGTCGATTAAAAAGCGTTCGTTATGATAGAGAACGTAAAGACTGGCCAGCCCGATGGCCGAAAAAACGATATGTTTCGCGTTGAGCTTCAAGTCCGAGGACCCCTTTCGGTTTCTGAATACCTCAACCTGTAACGCGAACTTCACTCCGATTTAGGTCCATCCATCCCCGCAGGTTGCGTTTTGAATGCAATGCAGAAAGTACTAGCCTTGAAAATAATTTCGTGTATAATCCGGCACCTCCCGTACACGTAACCCTCACCTCACACAACTGCCCAGAGCTTTTGCCCAGAACTGTCTCACACGAGGTCTCGCGCATTTGTTTTTATTCTTCGACTCGTGTCCTGCGTGTCTGTTTGCACGCGCTAATTCATTCTTTGAATTACAGAAAGGAAAGATCATGTATCTTACTAAGACAAAATCTGGTCGCAGGCTTTTTAGCCTTGTCGCTATCGCAGTTTTCTCTTTTGCATTCACTCCAATCGGCACCCGGACTGCGGTCGCCGCGCCATCAGTACAGGTAGTTTTTAGCGGTACCGGCCTCGCCGCGGACGGTTCCAAAGTTGAATTCTGGATCTGGTGTATGCCTGAAGGAAACTCACCTACTTACACGGGTGCTTGCAGAGGATCGGTCCTAATCGCCGGCCAGGGACCAGCGTCGGGTGTCGGCGGTTTCGTCGTCGAAAATCCGGATGGCACCTATGTGGCTCGTGTTTTCTCGATCAACCCGAATACTTTTCTGGTGGCGGCGGTCTTTCACAACATAGCCCCCGAGCCAGCTCACGGCCCCGTTAATTTAGTCGCATTTGGTATTTTGAATTCGAACGGAGCAACTTCAACTGGTTTATCGAGGAACTCTGTTGTTGTTGTGACGGGTCCCGGAAATTAGTAGACAAGATTCCAGAGCTGGGTGTAGTATGCCGTCCCCTGAAATTGCGCTGTTTGGTTTTTGTGAGGAGGTTCTTCATTACCAGCCAGGAAGTTCGCGCCGTTGCTTCCCCCGGTGACGAATTGCGATATCCATTACATTTCTGGAAACCCTAAATACCGGCAATCACTCCCTCGAACCGGAGATCGTAAAAACGATCAGTCTTTCCAGAAGCCGTTGGTTCAAAAGTCGCCTGACTAACTTCTAGGTTTACATCTAGTTGGCCCAGCGAATCCTTTGAACAAAGATGCTCGCCCAGAGCGGGACGAACGTCACCCCGCGAGCAATCCAAGCCCGATGCTGCGTCTACGACGCGGCCACAATTTTACGTGCCTCGCGACCGAGGCTTCCCCGTTTTGGGGTTCGGCGTGACGGGCCAAAGTTCGCCTATTGTGCGGAATAGGTCCAAGGACAGGCGTAGTCGAAGTGTGTCTTTTTTCGAAATACCATCCACAGATTAAGCCGATTCTTGCTGTGTAATTTCCGGAAGAGCTCGCCGTATCAATCCTGCTTAAGTAAACCCTCATGCTCGAACAGTTGACCCAATGGAATAACACCACCCGCAATTACCCACGACAGATCTGCATGCACGAGTTGTTTGAAAGGCAGGCGCAGCTCACGCCTGACGCCACTGCCGTAGTGTTCCACACTTCACGAATAACCTACGACCAGCTCAATCGTCGCGCTAACCAGTTAGCTCATTACCTGCGGCGTCTCGGAGTTGGACCAGAAGTACAGGTGGGCATTCTGCTGGAACGTTCGATCGAAATGATGGTTAGCATGCTCGCCGTACTCAAGGCCGGTGGCGCGTACGTGCCGCTCGACCCGCAGTATCCGGAGGAACGGCTGACCTTCATGACTGACGATGCCGGTGCTCGCGTCCTGATCACGCAGGAGCACTTGCGCCAGCGCTTGAATGACCGGGCAGTCAGCCATGTTGTTCTGATAGAGCAGCAAGCCTGGGCCAACGAACCGGTAGAGAAGCCGGCAGTACCGGTGGATGAAGAAAACCTGGCGTACCTGATCTACACCTCAGGTTCCACCGGCGTTCCCAAGGGCGTGGCTATCGCACATCGTAATGCGGCGATGCTGATCCAATGGGCATTGGAAGCTTTTGATCGAGCAGACCTCGCCGGTGTGCTGGCGTCAACGTCGATCTGTTTTGACATTTCGATGTTTGAATTGTTTGTGCCGCTGAGTATGGGTGGCAAGGTGATACTGGGCGAACATCTTCTGGCCGCGCCAATGCTCGAAGCGAAGGACGAAATACGTTTAATCAACACTGGTCCTTCGGTGATCACCGAGTTGTTGCGCATGCAGGGACTGCCGCCAAATGTGCGGGTAGTAAACCTGGCCGGTGAAGCACTACGGCGGCCACTGGTGGAGGAGTTGTACGAGCAGCCGCAGGTCGAGCAGGTAGTAAATCTTTATGGACCAAGTGAGGACACGACCTATTCAACCTGGTCGGTGATCAATAGCGAACCTGACGCGCCGGTTGTAATCGGACGACCGATCGCGAATTCGTATGCGTACGTTGTCGACGAGTCCGGATCTGTACTGCCAATCGGAGTTGACGGCGAGTTGTGGCTGGGCGGCGACGGGCTGTCGCGGGGTTACCTGAATCGACCGGATTTCACCGCGGACAGGTACATCCCGGATGCGCTCAGCGGCCGCCGCGGAGCACGGCTTTATCGCACCGGAGACTTGTGCCGCTATCGCAGCGACGGGAATATCGAGTTTCTCGGACGCATCGATCATCAAGTCAAGATTCGCGGCATCCGCATTGAACTGGGCGAGATCGAATCGGTACTCACCGGGCATCCTTCAGTTCACGAAACTGTCGTTGTTCTCAAGGGCGACCGCCTGGTCGCTTATGTAGTCTCGTCGCGAACTGATGTTGACCTTTTGTCGCGGGAATTGCAGCGCTACATGCGCAAGAAAGTTCCAGCGAACATGGTTCCCAGCCTGTTTGTTGTTCTCAACGCACTGCCGCACACGCCCAACGGCAAAATCGATCGAAAGTTGCTTCCTGAGCCGGAGTTTAAAGAACGCAGGGTCGAGTATGTTGCGCCACGAACACCGATCGAGGAAACCCTGGCAGGGCTGTGGTCGGAAGTTCTTGGTTTGGACCATGTCGGAGTGAACGACGACTTCTTCGATCTGGGCGGAGACTCCCTGCTCGCCACTAAGGTCATCACGCGTGTGCGCCAATTGCTCCAGGTAGATCTGCCGCAACAACTTTTCTTTGACTCGACCCTTGCTGAGATGGCGCGAGCGGTAGAGGCGGATGCGGGTACAACGGCGGTGGAGCCGGGGATGAAGCGGGTGGCGCGAGGTGGTCCATTGCCCGTGTCGCATGCGCAACGACGCCTGTGGTTTCAGGAGCAGTTGGAACCCGGGAGTCCGGCTTACAACATCATGACGGTGCTCCGGTTGCGCGGAGAGTTGCAGGTGGCGGCGCTGGCAACGGCGGTGGCAGGAGTAGTGCAGCGACACGAGGTACTGCGGACGCGGTTCGAGGCACACGGCGACGAGCCGGTGCAGGTGGTATCGGAGACGTGGGGCGGTGAGCTGGAGTTGGTGGACCTGAGTGAGGCCGCGGATCGAGAAGAGCAGTTGCGTACGCTGCGACGGGCGGAGGAGAGTCAAGGGTTTGACCTGAGCCGGGGTCCGCTGTTGCGAGTGAAGCTGGTGCGGCTGGGAGCGGCGGAGCATGTGCTGCTGCTGACGGTGCACCACATTGTGTGGGACGGCTGGTCGTTCAGCGTGTTCCAGGAAGAGTTGCAGCGCCTGTACCGGCGTGAGTGCGGTGAAGCAGTAGACATAGAAGAGGCGGCGGAGATCCAGTACGGCGACTTTGCGAGCTGGCAGCGCGAGTGGCTGGCGGGAGCGGAGCAGGAGCGACAGTGGCGGTACTGGGAGGAACAGTTAAGAGGAATGAAAGGTGTGCTGGAGTTACCGGCGGACCATGTGCGACCCGCGGTGAAGGACTGGCGCGGCGGGATAGAAGTGACGAGAGTGAAAGGTGAGGTAGCGTGGGGGCTGCGGGAGTTGAGCCGGCGCGAGGGAGCGACGTTGTTCATGACCCTGCTGGCGGCGGTGAATGTGTTGCTGTGGCTGTATACGGGCGAGACGGATGTAGTAGTAGGGACGCCGATAGCGAACCGGAACCGTGCGGAGGTGGAAGGCTTAATCGGGTTCTTTGTGAACATGCTGGTGTTAAGGACGGGGCTGGCCGGAGATTTGAGGTTTACGGAGTTGTTGGGACGAGTGCGGAAGACGTCGCTCGCGGGGTATGCGCATCAGGACATGCCGTTTGAGGAGTTAGTGAAACGGCTGGCGCCGGAGCGTGATCGAAGCCGCACGCCGTTGTTCCAAATAGCCTTTGCCCTGCAGAACGCGAACCGAAACACAGGACTGTTGCAGTTGCCGGGCATTGAAGTTTTACCCGAAGCAGCCGACGAGATTGTCACCAACAACTACGACTTGTTTTTCGAGTTCAAAGAAGAAGGCGATGAACTGGTCTGTGCACTGCGATATGACGTGAACCTGTTTGAGGCAGAGACGGTGCGGCGACTGGGAAGCCACTTAGAGCGGCTGCTCGAGAGCGTGGTGACTGGGCCCGAGCGGCGGTTAGCGGAGCTGGAGTGGGTGAGTGAGGCGGAACTGGCTGCCATAACTGCGTGGAATGAGACCGGACGAGAGTATCCGGCAGAGCAGTGTGTGCATGAGTTGTTTACAGCGCAAGCGGAGCGAGAACCGGAGCGGCTGGCGCTGGTGTTTGATGGAGCGACGGTGAGTTATGGCGAGTTGAACCGGCGCGCCAACCAGTTGGCCCACTACCTGAACCGGCTGGGAGTAGGACCGGAGACGCTGGTGGGAGTGTGCCTGGAGCGGTCGGTGGCGATGGTGGTGACGTTGCTCGGAATCCTGAAGGCCGGCGGAGCTTATGTGCCGTTGGATCCGGACTATCCCGAAGCGCGATTGCGCTACATGCTCGAGGATGCGGGGATCGGAGTGCTGTTGAGCCGGGCGGAGTTGCTGCCGAAGCTGGCGGCAGGGGCTGCGGCCTCAGGTGTAGTCGTCGTGGATGTGGATAGTCAAAGGGAAGCGATCGCAGCCGAGGGTGAAAGTAATCCGGACGTGACGGTGTCGAGCAATGGGCTGGCGTACGTGATGTACACATCAGGTTCGACGGGAGAACCGAAAGGGATAGAGATCACGCACCAGGGCGTGGTGCGGTTGGTGTGTGACACGAACTATGTGGACCTCAACAGCAGCTCCGTGATCGCGCAGGCCTCAACTGTGTCATTCGATGCGGCGACGTTTGAGTTGTGGGGGGCGCTGTTGCACGGCGGGAGATTGCAGTATGTGAGCCGCGAGGTGTTACTGCAGCCGCAGCAGTTAGAGCGAGAGCTAGCAGCGCATGGAGTGACGACGCTGTTTCTGACAACGGCGCTCTTTAATCAGGTAGCGCAGTATGCGCCGGCAGCTTTTGCGGGATGCCGGGAGTTGCTGTTTGGCGGGGAGCAGGTGGAACCACGCTGGGTAGCGGCGGTGCTGGAGAGTGGC
The DNA here is from genome assembly GCA_036379695.1 of Pyrinomonadaceae bacterium. Taxonomy (GTDB): domain Bacteria; phylum Acidobacteriota; class Blastocatellia; order Pyrinomonadales; family Pyrinomonadaceae; genus PSRF01. The sequence goes on from DASVGE010000328.1 coordinate 39,304, forward strand.
GGGCGACCGCAGCGGCTGCTGCATGTGTATGGACCAACAGAGAGTACGACCTTTGCGACGTGGGTCGAGGTGCGAGAAGTAAACGGAGGAGCGACGATCCCGATCGGGCGGCCTTTGAGTAACACGCAGATCTATGTTGTGGATGAAGGCGGCGCGTTGGTTGGTGTGGGAGTAGTCGGCGAGTTGTACCTCGGTGGAGCAGGTCTGGCGCGCGGGTATCTGGGGCGGCCGGCGTTGACGGCGGAGCGGTTTGTGCCCAACCCGTACGGAGCGGCGGGGACACGGCTGTACCGGACTGGCGATCTCGGGCGCTGGCGGAGCGACGGGACGATAGAGTTTCTGGGGCGGCGAGACCAGCAGGTGAAGATGCGGGGCTACCGGATCGAGCTGGGGGAAGTCGAAGCGGCGTTGCGGGCGCAGGCCGAGGTGAGCGACGCGGTGGTGGTGGCGTCGGAGAGTGAGAGCGGAGAGAAGTGGCTGGTGGCCTACGTCGTGGGAGTGGGCAGCGCCGAGGTGAATGTAGGACGAGTGCGTGAGCAGTTGCAGCGGCAATTGCCGGACTACATGGTGCCAAGCGTGTTGATGGTGCTGGAGCAGTTGCCGTTGACCGCGAATGGGAAAGTCGATCGGCAGGCGTTGCCGGCGCCGGAGCTTGGGCTGGCCGGGCGGGGCGGGGAATACGAAGGACCGCGGACGGCGCTGGAAGAACTGCTGGTGGAAATGTGGCAAGAGGTGCTGGGAGTAGCGCGGGTAGGAATCAACGAGAACTTCTTCGAGTTGGGCGGTCACTCACTGTTGGCGACGAAGGTGGTGTCGCGAGTGCGACAAGTGCTGGGAGTGGAAGTAGCGCTGCGGGAGTTCTTCAATGGTTCGACCGTCGCAGAGTTGGCGCAGCATGTTGAAGCGATCGAACGTTCAAACGATGAGAGGGTAAATGCCGTGAGTGAGCCGGAAAAGACCTTGAACGAACTCTCAGTAAGTCAGCGGGCGGCGCTCGTCATGCGCCTGAAGAAGAAAGCCGTTGACCACACCCCGGAGAGCGCCATTCCACGCCGCAAAGATTCAGGCCCGATGCCACTCTCCTTTGCGCAGCAGCGGATGTGGTTTCTGGAACAACTGGGCGACAGCAATTACATCGTTCCCGCTACTTCACGGTTAACTGGACCACTCAACGTCGAGGCGCTGGAACGGAGTCTCAACGTGATTGTGGAACGTCATGAAGGGTTGCGTACCACTTTCTCGATGATCGACAACCAGCCGATGCAGGTGATTGCACCGCGGCTGCCACTGACGTTAGGGAGATTCGACATCAGTCATCTGCCTGAGAACGAGCGCGAAGTGGAAGCGCGGCGGCTGCGTGAAGAAGCATTGCGGCCTTTCAATCTCTCGCGCGGACCGCTGATTCGCGCCAGCCTCGTGCGAATGGCCGAGGAGGATCATCTGCTGTTGCTGGGGATGCACCACATCGTCTCCGACGGTTGGTCGCTGGGAGTCTTGATTGGTGAGCTCGCGGCGCTGTACGAAAGTTTTGTTGAAGGCACAACGCCAAACCTGCCTGAGCTCCCGATTCAATACGCTGACTTTGCCATGTGGCAACGTGAGTGGCTGAGTGGCGAAGAGCTCAAGCGGCAACTGAGATACTGGCGAGAACATTTAGGCCCCCATCCACCGGCGCTCGAGCTTCCCACCGATCATCCACGCCCGGTTGTACCTACGAACAAGGGCTTTTTCGTTACCCGTGAGATTGGCACAGACTTAATGGAGGCAGTCAAAGAGTTGAGCCGTCGCGAAGGAGTTTCACTTTACATGACACTCCTGGCGGCATTCAAAATTCTGGTGGCCCGTTACGCCGGACAGGACGAGATCATCGTCGGCACTCCGATCGCTAATCGAAATCGGGTCGATATCGAAAACCTGATTGGTTTCTTTGTCAACACGCTGGTGCTGCGGAGTGATCTGTCGGGCAATCCGAGTTTCCCGGAGTATTTGAAGCAGATCAGGGACGTGACTCTCGGTGCTTTCGCACATCAGGATGTGCCCTTTGAAAAGCTCGTCGAGGAATTGCAACCGGAGCGCGACCTGAATCGCACGCCTCTCTTCCAGGTGATGTTTTCACTTCAGAATGCGCCGATGCCGCCGCTCAAGTTATCGCAGGTCACGCTGACGTTCATACAGGACGATAGTACGACGGCGCAGTTTGATTTCACTCTCGACATCACCGAGAAGCCGGACGGCAAAGGCATGGAATGTCTGCTGGAGTACAGCACGGAGCTTTTTGAAAACGCGACCGCGCAGCGCATTCTCAGCCACTACACAAATTTGCTGGAAAGCATCGTCGCCAACCCGCAACAGCGCGTGCGTGAGTTGCCGTTGCTTACCGGCAGGGAACGCGAGCAGATCCTGGTGGACTGGAACAACACGGCGAGCCAGCACGATCTCTGCACTTCTGTTCATCAACTCTTTGAAGCACAAGCCGAACGCACACCGGATGCGCGGGCTGTGATCTTCGGCGATCGGAGTTTTACTTATGCCGAGTTGAACCACCGCGCCAATCAACTTGCTCATTACCTGAAGGAGCGCGGCGTAGCACCCGAGACTCGAGTGGGCATACTCCTCGAACGATCGATCGAGATGGCGGTGGCGTTGCTGGGAATTCTCAAAGCGGGCGGCGCTTATGTCGCGTTTGATCCCTCGTACCCGGCGGAACGTTTGCGTTACATGTTTGAGGATTCCGGCGTAACGTTGTTGCTCACCCACGCGCAGGTGATGGCGAGCCAGCCAGAGCTCGCCGTCACTCGGATCTTTATCGATGCTGAATGGAGTTCGCTCGCCGAGGGTGATTCACAAAATGTGCAGAGCGGGGTGGATCCATCGAACATCGTGTACCTGGTCTACACCTCAGGATCAACCGGAAGGCCAAAAGGCATCCTCATTCAACACGGCTCGCTCGTCAACGCCGCGTACGCCTTCATTAACAAGCATCGGATGACTGAGCGCGACCGCCTGCTGCAGTTTGCATCGTTGAGTTTCGACGTTGCGGCGGAAGAATTCTTCGCCGCGTGGTTAAGCGGTGGCTGTGTGGTCATGCGGCCGGAAGCGGTGATGTCCTACGCCGATTTCCTGTCGCTGTTGGAGCAGGAAGAAATCACGATCGTGAATCTCCCGGCGTCGTTCTGGATGGAATGGCTGAGCGCGATGGCCGACAAAGAGCTCGAGATGCCCCGTAGTCTGCGCCGCGTGATCGTCGGCAACGAGAAGACATTGGAAGAGACGTTGGCGAAGTGGCAGCGCCTGATGGGCGGGAAGGTTGAGTGGTGTAACGCGTATGGGCCAAGTGAGACGACGATAACCGCGAGCAACTACGAACCTGCAAGCGGCAGTTCGGCACGCGAGGAAAAGAGCATCGTGCCGATTGGCAGCCCGGTTATTAACGTGCAGATGTACGTCTTGGATCCGGCGCAACAGTTAGTTCCCACGGGTATAACCGGCGAGTTGTACATCGGCGGCGCAGGCCTGGCGCGCGGGTATCACAACCAGCCCGCACAAACTGCGGAGCGATTCATTCCGCACCCGTTCAGCTCGCAACCTGGTCAGCGACTTTATCGCACCGGTGATCTGGCGCGTTACCGCGCGGACGGAAATATCGAGTTTCTCGGACGCATCGACGAGCAGGTAAAGATCAGGGGATTCCGGATCGAGGTTGGGGAAGTGGAAGCGGTTTTGGCCCAACACGCAGCCGTGCGCGAAAGCATTGTGGTGGCGCGCGAGAACGATAGCGGCAGCACGCGCTTGATCGCATACGTCGTCTCGAACAATGGCGAACTGCAACCGGCAGACTTGCGCAACTACATGCAGCAACGACTGGCAGAGTACATGGTCCCGTCGAGCTTTGTGGTGCTGGACGCATTGCCACGCACACCAAACGGCAAGATCGATCGCCGTGCTCTTCCCGATGACGATGGTGCGCGCACGGATGCGCCGGAAGTTTACATCGCGCCGCGTTCAGGGATGGAACGAACCATCGCGAGTATCTGGCAGGAACTACTGAAGGTTGAGAAAGTCGGAGTTAATGACAACTTCTTCGGTCTCGGCGGACATTCGCTGCTGTTGGTTAACGCGCACAGTAAAGTGACTGAAGCTTTGAAAGTGAAAGTTTCGATGATCGATATGTTCAAGTACCCGACGATTAGCGCGCTCGCCGAACATTTGAGTATTCAAGGTGGCGAAATGGCGGCTGCCGCGCCGGCAAGAAATCAGGCCGAATCGCGTATCGAGGCTATGAACCGCCAGCGCCAACTACGGCAAAGAGCACGTCGCTGATAGAAAACAGAACGCCTCCCTGGAGTGCGGTACCTCGGCCAAAGCGGTGCCGAGGCACCGCACTCCAGGGAGGCGCTCAGGACTGGACAAGAGCATGAGAGATGAAGAATTGGTAGAAGCTGAGGCCCCGCTGGACGATCATACGGCGTCGGAAGTTGCCGTGATTGGGTTTGCAGGGCGTTTCCCGGGCGCGCGAAATACGGACGAGTTCTGGCAGAACCTGCACGATGGAGTGGAATCTATTTCCTTCTTTTCGCCGGAAGAACTACAGAGTTCCGGGGTTGGACCAGATCAATATGGCGAGCCGGAGTATGTGCCCGCGAAAGCTATCCTCGAAGACGTCGAACTGTTTGATGCAAACTTTTTTGACTACAGTCCGCGAGAAGCGGAGATGCTGGATCCACAACTGCGCGTAATGCTCGAATGTGCCGTTGAAGCTTTCGAGCATGCCGGCTACGACCCGGAGCGGTGTGAAGGTAGAGTCGGCGTTTATGCGGGAGTGAGCGCGGGCAGTTATCTCGACGTCAATCTTTCCTCACATGCCGAGCTGATCGAGCGGGTTGGCCCATACCAGGTAGACATCGGCAATCACGGCGAATTTGTTCCTTCCACGATCTCTTTCAAGCTGAATCTGAAAGGACCAAGCATCAACATCCAGACCGCCTGCTCGACCTCACTCGTAGCCGTACACGTCGCTTGCCAGAGTTTGCTCAACGGCGAGTGTGACATGGCGCTGGCGGGCGGCGGGTCGGTCACTTTCCCGCACAAGGAAGGTTACTTTTACCAGGAGGAAGGCATTCTCTCTCCTGACGGACATTGCCGCGCCTTCGACGCCGACGCGCGCGGGACAGTCGGAGGTGAAGGCGCGGCACTGGTAGTCCTGAAGCGCCTGGTCGATGCGCTCGCCGATGGCGACACCATTCACGCCGTTATCAAGGGCTCTGCGGTAAACAACGATGGCTCAGTGAAGATTGGTTATACAGCGCCGAGTGTGAACGGCCAGGCGGAAGTGATCGGCGATGCGCTGGCGATGGCGGGCATTGGAGCCGAGTCGATCAGCTACGTCGAAACTCACGGCACCGGAACCGCTCTGGGCGATCCGGTCGAGATCGCGGCGTTGACACAAGCGTTTCAAGCTGCCACGCAGCGGAAAGGTTTTTGCGCGATCGGATCGCTGAAGAGCAATATCGGTCATCTGGATGCAGCCGCGGGTGTTGCCAGTTTGATCAAAACCATTCTCGCACTCAAAAACAAACAACTGCCGCCGAGTCTTCACTACCAGCGTCCGAATCCGAAGATCGATTTTGCCGCCAGTGGTTTCTTCGTGAACGACAAGCTGGCCGAGTGGAAGCGTGGTGAAGTACCGCGACGAGCGGGAGTCAGCTCGTTTGGTATCGGTGGAACCAACGCGCACGTCGTGGTGGAGGAAGCGCCGGCAACTGAACCATCGTCGAGCACGACACGTCCGCTCCACTTGTTGTTGCTCTCAGCGAAAACAGCCGCATCGTTGGAGTCGGCAACCGCAAATCTCGCCGAGTATTTGAAACAGAACCCGGATGCGAATCTGGCGGACGTCGCTTACACGTTACAAGTCGGACGCGCAGGGTTTAGTCACCGGCGTGTACTTGTTTGTAAGGACACCAGTGACGCCCTGGCTGCGCTCGAGTCGAAAGATGCCGCACGCCTCCTGACCTTGTTTCAGGAACCAAGGCACCGTCCGGTCGTCTTCATGTTTCCGGGCCAGGGCACGCAATACGTCGGAATGGCGCGTGAGCTTTACGAGCGTGAGCCCACCTTCCGCCAGCACCTCGATACTTGTGCGGAGCAATTGATTCCTCATTTGCACCACGATCTCCGTGAGGTGCTCTATCCGAACGCAGTTGGAGAAGCTGAAGCCGTCCGGTTGCTGAGCCAGACGTTGTTCACGCAGCCCGCACTCTTCTCGGTTGAATACGCGTTGGCCCAACTGTGGATGAGTTGGGGCGTGATGCCGTCGGCGATGATTGGTCACAGCATCGGCGAGTACGTAGCGGCGTGTTTGGCCAAAGTTCTTTCACTCGAAGACGCGTTGGCGCTCGTGGCTATGCGTGGACAACTGATGCAAGGCCTGCCCGAAGGTTCAATGCTGGCGGTCATGCTCTCGGAGAGGGAAACGCGTTCATTGCTTCACAATGGCCTCTCGGTGGCGGCGGTGAATGGTCCAAAGAATTGCGTTGTTTCGGGACCGGATAACTCTATCCAGGAGCTTCACGAGCGACTACAGCAACAAGACATTCACTCGCAAGTGCTGCACACCTCGCACGCGTTCCATTCTGCAATGATGGAACCAATCCTCGAGCCGTTCGCGGAGCGCGTCAGGCAGGTCAAGCTAAATGCACCGGCGATTCCTTTTCTCTCCAACGTCACCGGCACCTGGATAAATCGCGCCCAAACGACGGATGCGGCCTACTGGTCCAGGCACTTGCGCCAGACGGTACGCTTCGCAGACGGGTTGGAGGAACTGTTGAAAGACTCGGAACGAATCCTGTTGGAGCTTGGACCAGGCCAGACCTTAAACGCACTGGCTAAGCAGCACGCGTCCCAACTGGGCAATCAGGTCGTTATCAGCTCGCTACGACGTCCGCGTGATACTTATTCGGATATGGAGTTTCTGTTGACGGGTGTAGCCAGGTTCTGGCTCGCGGGGGGCGAGATTGCCTGGGAACAGTTTTACGCTACCGAACAGCGGCGTCGCATTCCCTTACCTACGTACCCATTCGAGCGCCAGCGCTACTATCTCGCGCCCAGTGAAAATGAGAACAAGCAGAAGCGCGCGTCTCGTTCTCTCGCCCGGCGGCTGGATATTGCTGACTGGTTTTATTTGCCTTCGTGGAGACAGCGCGAGCTGCTGCGAATTAAGAAAACGGATCAGGCGCCTCAAGGCCCGTGGCTGGTTTTCTGCGACGACCGCGGCATCGGGAACGATCTGGTCAGTCAGCTTAGAGAACGAGGCCAGCAGGTCGTCACCGTCTATGCCGGAGAAAACTTGCGCCGGATCAACGTGCTTGACTACACCATCGATCCCCGCGAGAAAGAACATTATGAAGCTTTGATCAATGAGTTGGGCTCGCAAGGAATAACCTTCCCGCATGTGGTCCACCTTTGGAGTGTCTCCGCTGCGGAAGATAGTTCAAGTTTTGACAGGACACAGGACCTGGGCTTATGCAGTCTCGTCCTGCTGACACAAGCGCTCTCGGAACGGGCGCTCACAACAGAACTGGTGGTTGTCACTGATAGCGTTTATGAAGTGATTGGCAGCGAGCTTCTGCATCCGGAACAATCGACCATACTTGGCGCCTGCAAAGTTATTCCACAGGAAAATCCCGGCATTGCGTGTCGCAGTCTCGACTTTGTTCTTCCTCGAGAAAACAGCGGTGTGCCGGCGCAAGTAATCGCACAGCTCCTTGACGAGCTCAACGAAAACACGCCGGAGCGCGTGGTTGCTTATCGCGGGCGTCATCGCTGGGTTCAGGACTTCGAACCGGTGAGAGTTGAAAAGGAAGCAGGGGAATCAAGACTACGGCAAGGCGGCGTGTATCTGATAACCGGCGGGCTCGGACTGGTGGGGACGGCTTTAGCGCAGGACCTCGCGCGTAACTTCAAGGCGAAACTTGCGTTGCTGGGGCGCAATGGTTTACCGGTGCGAGAAGAGTGGCCGCGCTGGTTGCAGGAGCACGCCGACGAAGATGAAGTAAGTGAAAGAATGAGAAACGTGCAGGAGTTGGAGCGAGCGGGCGCTGAAGTGCTCGTGCTGCGTGCGGACGTCTCGAATGAAGAACAGATGCGTGCGGCAGTCGCAGCCACGTTGGAACGGTTTGGGCGGCTCGACGGTGTCATCTACGGTGCGGTGGCCGGCGAAAGTACGGATAAAGAGATTAGAGAGTTGCAGCGGGCTGACTGCGATCGTCAGTTTCAAACCAGGGTGAAGGGCCTGCAAGTTCTGGAGAAAGTATTAGCAGACAGGGAGCTGGATTTTTGTTTGTTGTTGTCGTCGCTTTCATCTGTGCTTGGCGGCATAACGTTCACTGCCTACGCCGCGGGCAACGTCTACATGGATACTTTCGCGCGCCGGCACAATCAGACGCATGCGGCGCAGTGGATGACGGTTAATTGGGATGCGTGGAATTTTGATGAAGTGCAGGAAATCGACCGGTTGAAGGCAATTGCCGATGAGGGGATCAAGCCCGGCGACGGAGGCGAAGCTCTCGAACGCATACTGTTGCTGGGGCCTGTAACGCAGGTGCTGGTATCAACCTCGGACCTGCACGCGCGACTCGAGCGTTGGGTAAGGTTTGAAGATGCGCAGAGTGACGCGGCGGTCAGGGAAGTCGAGAGCGCTTCCGTGCTTCATCCCCGGCCAAACCTGTTGGAGCCCTATGTTGCTCCGAGCAACGAACTCGAGGAAGACCTGGCGAACACGTGGCAGGAGTTGCTTGGCATCCAGCAGGTTGGAGTCAACGATAATTTCTTCGAGTTGGGTGGACACTCCTTGCTCGCCACGATGGTGATGTCTCGTCTGCGCAAGGAGTTTGGCGTGGAGTTGTCCTTGCGTAGTTTCTTCGAATCGCCGACGGTGAGCGGGTTAGCCTTAAGCATCGCCGAGCGCGTGATCAAGGAGCAGGACGAGGAGAGCATCGCCCAACTTCTCGAAGGCGCCGCCGGTGTGTAACACACATCAATCCAGCGATTACACAGATGGCTGATGTTTCCAATCGCATAGCCTCACTTACTCCTCAGGAACGTGCGGCGCTTGTGATGCAACGCAAGCGCAAGGCGCAAGCCGCCAGGAAAGTTGTGGACCATGCGATTACCCGCAGGAACAGGTCAGAGGCGCCACTTTCCTTCGCGCAACAGCGTCTGTGGTTTCTGCAACAGCTCGATCCCGGCAGTGCCGCTTACCACCTGCTCGTCTTTTACCGCTTGAAGGGTCAACTGGATGTCGCAGCGTGGGAGCAAAGCCTTAATGAGATTGTTCGCCGGCACGAAGTGCTGCGCACAGTCTTTAGAGAAAGCAACAGCGAGCCCGTGCAGGTTGTTTTAACTTCGCTTCACATCAGTTTGCCCGTCGTCGATCTGACTGTGCTATCCCGGCCAGACGCCGATCGCGAAACCGAGCGAATTTTCGAAACCGTTGCGGCAAGCCCGTTCAGTTTGCACGATGGACCACTGTTGCGGCCGGTGCTGCTGAAATTCTCTGACGATGAGCATGGTTTCTATCTCGTCATACATCACATCGTTACCGACGGCTGGTCCATGGACATCTTCATGTCCGAACTCGGCACGCTCTACGACGCTTTCGCGACGGGCAAGTCTTCGCCCTTGCCGGAACTGCCGCTTCAGTACGCGGACTTCGCCGCCTGGCAACACGAGGAAACCACCAGGAACAACCTGGAAGCACAGCTCGCTTACTGGAAACGCCAATTGAGCGGAGATCTTCCGGTGCTCGAGTTTCCTACCGATCACCCACGGCCGTTGCGAATGACGCACGCGGGCGCGGACGAGTGGTTCGACGTCACCAAATACCTGACTGAGAAACTGAACGATTTGAGCCGTCGTGAAGGCGCTACTCTCTTCATGACCTTGTTCGCGGCGTTCCTCACGCTGCTGCACCGGTACACAGGCCAGCAAGACATCCTGCTCGGCACCGTTAACGCCGGACGCAATCACGCGCAGATCGAACCCCTCATCGGCTTTTTCATAAACACCCTCGTGCTGCGCACGGATTTGTCCGGCAATCCGACTTTTCGCGAACTGTTGCGTCGCGTCCGTGAAGTCGCGCTCGGCGCTTACGAACATCAGGACGTGCCTTTCGAGAAGCTGGTTGAAGAGTTGCAGCCGCAGCGCGACCAGAGCCACCAGCCGTTCACTCAAATGATGTTCAACCTGCAAGCCGCGGCTGAGGAAGAACCGGCAGCGCGTGGCTTAAAGGTCATGACGCAGGATATCGGCAACCAGACCCGGTTCGATTTCGAGTTTCACTTATGGATCGTGCCGGAAGGTCTGGCCGGTCCGCTTGTCTACAACACAGATCTCTTTGAGCAAGCCACGATCGTACGCTTGCTTGGACATTTCCAAACTCTACTTGAAGGTATCGCTGCCAATCCTGATACGCGACTCTCGGACCTGCCGCTATTGACCAAAGAAGAGTTGAGACAGTCGCGGGAGTGGAACCGGACCAGGAGTGAATACGAGCGCGATCTGTGTGTGCATCAACTGGTTGAAGCAGAAGCAGCGCGAAGGCCTGAAGCAGAGGCTTTAACTTATGGCCAGAAACAACTCACTTATGGCCAGTTGAACGAACGCGCGAACCAGTTGGCACATTACCTGCTCAAGCGCGATGCAGGGTTGGAAGCTCGAGTTGGTGTTTTGCTGGAGCCGTCGATCGAGTTCGTCGTCGCGTTGCTGGCGATACTGAAAGCCGGCGGTTCTTACGTGCCTTTGGATCCGGGTTATCCGAAACCGCGTTTGGAGTTCATGCTCGAGGACGCGGGAGTGCAAATGCTGCTGACTACTACTGTCCAGGTAGAAGTGAATGAAGGCACACAGGTTGTTTATCTCGACGAGACGTGGAAACAGTTTGCCGGTGAGAGCCGGGAGAACCCGCCAACACAGACGACGGCTGAGAATCTCGCCTACGTGATGTACACGTCCGGATCGACTGGTCAGCCGAAAGGATCGGCGATCACCCACCGTGCGATCAACCGGCTCGTGCGCAACACGAATTACGTGCAGTTGAATGAGAGTGACCGCGTTGCGCAAGTGTCAAACGTATCGTTCGACGCGGCGACGTTTGAAATCTGGGGCGCGCTGACAAACGGCGCCACGCTGGTCGGACTGCCAAAAGACACGGTGCTGTCACCGCCGGAGTTCAAACACGCCATAGCAACGCAAAAAGTCAGCGTGATGTTTTTGACTACGGCTTTGTTCAACCAGGTAGCGCAAAACGAGCCGGACGCATTTGCACCCCTGCGCTACTTGTTGTTTGGCGGTGAAACCTGTGACGCAGAGGCTGTCAGACGAGTGTTGCAGAGTGGGAAGCCGCAGCATCTGCATCATGTTTATGGCCCAACTGAGGCCACGACCTTTTCCAGTAGCTACGAAATCAACGAAGTGGCTGCCGGTGCTCGCACCCTGCCGATTGGACGAGCGATCTCAAACACTGAACTGTGGGTATTGGACCAGTGTGGGCAGGTGGCGCCGGTGGGCGTGCCTGGAGAACTTTACATCGGCGGCGACGGCATCGCGCGGGCGTACCTGGGCTGCCCGGAACTCACCGCGGAGAAGTTTGTGCCGCATCCGTACAGCGCCGAGCCGGGAGCGCGGCTCTATCGCACGGGCGATCTCGTGCGTTATCTCAGTGATGGAAATATCGACATTCTCGGGCGCATGGATCAGCAGGTGAAGTTGCGTGGCTTCCGCGTCGAGCTGGGCGAAATTGAAACGGTGCTGCAACAGCATCCACTGGTACGCGAAAGTGTCGTCGTGTTTCGGGAAGACGCGCCCGGCGAAAAGCGATTGGCGGCCTATGTCGTTGGAGATTCTCAAACGATACCCGCCGCGCAACTGATCGCCGAGCTTCGCATTTGGCTGCGGCAACATTTGCCGGATTACTTTGTGCCGGCGCACTTTGTCGTTCTTGATAACTTGCCCTTAACACCCAACGGCAAAGTCGATCGGCGAGCGCTGCCGGCGCCCGATCACAGCGAGGAGCCGGAATTCATCGCGCCGCGTACGCCGGAAGAAGCAACGATCGCTGAAATCTGGGCCGACATTCTTGACATCAGTCCGATTGGAGTAGAAACCAACTTTTTTGACCTGGGTGGGCACTCGCTACTGGCCACGAGAATCGTCACCCGCATTCGTGAAGCATTCTGTCTCGACCTGCCGCTGCGCGTGCTATTCGAGTTTCCGACCATCGCCGGAGTCGCAGAGCACGTGGTAAGCGCGCGAGCGCAAGGTGAACTCTCACACCTCGCCGAGATCATAAATAAGTTAACGCAACTTTCAGAGGATGAAACCCAGTCCATGTTGCAAAAAACAGCGGGCCAACAGGAGTTTTAACCCCCATGAGCGACATAGCAAAACAAATTACCGGACTATCAGTTGAAAAGCGCCAGTTGCTCGATCGCTACCTGAAAAATGCCGGTCTCAACTTAACGAGCGCCATCATCGTTCCGCAACCCAGGAACACTGACAAGTTTCCACTCTCGTTTGCACAGGAGCGGCTGTGGTTTCTGGATCAGCTGGAGCCGAACCGGCCCATTTACAATCTTCCCGATACGCATCTCTTCAAGGGGCCCCTCAATCTCGAAGCGCTGCAACGAAGCCTGAGTGAGATAGTGCGGCGGCATGAGTTACTGCGCACTACATTTCAGATGGTCGATGGCAAGCCGGTGCAGGTGATTGCGCCGCCGCAACCGTTTGAGCTGCCGGTCCTTGATATAAGTCACCTGACTGAAGCAGAGCGAACGGCAAAGGCACAACAGTTGGCGGATGAAGATTCAACCAAACCATTCGATCTAAGCCGTGGTCCACTGTTTCGCGTGCAACTGGTGCGACTGGCGCCGGAACAGCACTGGTTGTTGTTTACCATGCACCACATCATTTCTGACGGCTGGTCGCTGCAAGTGATGGCGCGAGAGTTATCGACGTTGTATGAAGCGTACAGGTTAGGGCAGGATTCGCCGCTGCCGCAGTTGCCGATTCAGTACGCCGACTTTGCCGTGTGGCAGCGCGAGTGGCTGCAAGGCGAAGTGTTGGAAAAACAACTCGACTACTGGCGCAAACAGTTAGGCGGAGACGTCGCACACGAGTTGGAATTGCCCTTCGATCACGCGCGGCCGGCACGACAGAGTTTTCGCGGGGGTGCGGAAAACAATGAGTTGAACGCTGCTGTGAGCCGGCGACTGAAAGAGATCGCCCGCGGCAGCGGCGCAACGTTGTTCATGACGTTGATGGCGGCCTTTAACGTTCTACTGTGGCGTTGCACGGGGCAGGACGATCTGCTGGTTGGCACGCCGATCGCAAACCGGACTCGAAAAGAGACAGAAAACCTGATCGGATTTTTCGTGAATACCCTCGTGCTGCGCACGAAGATAAAAGCTTCCAGTACTTTTCGTGAGTTGCTGGAGCAGGTGCGCGAGAACACGGTGGCCGCGTACGACCATCAGGATGTGCCGTTTGAAAAGTTAGTGGAAGAGTTACACCCGAACCGCAGCCTCAGCCATCATCCGCTCTTCCAGGTGTTGTTTGCGCTTCAGGATGCAGGACAACTGGATCTGACCGGACTCGAGTTGACCTGGATGGACACGCAAAACGACATCGCCAAGTTTGACCTTAGTTTTTACGTCAACGAAACGAATACCGGACTCTACTCGTGGATCGAGTACGACAGGGATCTGTTCGAGCGAGACACGATTGTGCGCATGCTGAAGCACTTCGAGGTGCTGGTAGAGGGGATTGCGGCGAACCCTGACGCGAAGCTGTCTGAGTTGGAGATACTGACTAAAGCAGAACGGGCTCAACTGCTGGAGTGGAATCAAACCACGGTCGATTACGACCGCGATCTCTGCGTCCATCAGATCTTCGAGGCGCAAGTCGCCCGGCAGCCGCAAGCGGTGGCGATAATCGACGTTGACGAGCAGATCAACTACAAAGAGCTCAACCGGAGAGCCAACCGGTTAGCTCACTTCCTGCGGAGCAAGGGAGTGGGACCGGACGTGTGCGTGGGAGTGTTGCTCGAACGATCGTTGGAATTTGACGTGGCGGTTTTGGGAATTCTCAAGGCGGGGGGCGCCTATGTGCCACTGGATGTCACGTATCCCAGGATGCGTTTGCAGTTCATGCTGGACGATGCGGGAACTCGCTTGCTGTTGACCCGGCAAAAGCATTCTGAAGTTGTGCCGGAAACATCCGAGGCGGTGTATCTCGACCACACCGCGGACTTGTTCGCGAACGAGAGTGCTGAGAATCCCGAAAATCTAACGACGCACGACAATGTGGCCTACGTGATGTACACGTCCGGCTCGACAGGGCAACCGAAGGGAGTGGCGGTAACACACCAGGCGATCAACCGGTTGGTGTGTAATACAGATTGCGCACAGTTGGATAACAGTTACCGGTTGGGGCAGGGATCGAACGTATCGTTCGATGCGGCGACGTTTGAAATATGGGGTGGCTTGTTGAACGGCAGCACGTTGATTGTGCTCCCGAAAGAGATCGTGCTCTCGCCGTTGGAGTTGAAACGTGCGATTGCGAAGCAGCAGATCGATGCGCTGTTTTTGACCACGGCGTTGTTCAACCAGATGGCCCAGAGTGTGTCGGAAGCATTTGCTTCGCTGCGTTACCTGTTGTTTGGCGGCGAAGCCAGTGATGCGCAGGCAGCGAAACGCGTCCTGGAGCGTGGGAAGCCACAACACCTGCTGCACTTGTATGGCCCGACCGAGGGCACCACGTTCACAACCTGGTATGAAGTTAACGAAGTGGCAGCAGGAGCGCGCACACTTCCGATTGGACGACCGTTGTCGAACACAGAAACGTGGGTGCTGGACCAGCAGATGCAACTGGTGCCCGTTGGAGTTGCGGGCGAGCTTTATGTCGGTGGGGATGGGATTGCGCGTGAGTATTTGGGCGAGCCGGCGTTAACGGCAGAGAAGTTTGTGCCGCATCCGTACAGCAGGAAACCGGGTGCGCGGCTCTACCGTACGGGCGACATGGCGCGTTATCTGAGTGACGGCAATCTCGAGTTTCTCAAGCGCCGGGATCATCAGGTGAAGATACGCGGTTTCCGTGTTGAGCTGGGAGAGATCGAAGCGGCGCTGGATCAATACTGGGCCATCACCGAGTCAGTAGTCATAGACAGAGATGATCTTGGCGGTGGCACACGGTTGGTTGCTTACATCGTGCCGGAAGAAGGTGTTGAGCCCACGGCAGCGGAGTTGCACGCGTTTCTCAAGGAAAAGATCCCTTCGTACATGATTCCTTCGATCTTTGTAACGATGGAAGAAATTCCGTTGACGCCGAACGGGAAGGTAAACAGGCGTGAGCTGCCAGTGCCGGAGTTCACTGAAGACGCGACCTTGAATTTCGTTGCGCCGCGGACGCCGCTGGAAGAGACGTTGGCCGCTATCTGGCGTGAGACGCTTAGTCTTCCACAAGTCGGGGTCGAGTCAAACTTTTTCGATCTTGGTGGGCACTCGTTGCTGGCGACGCGTGTGATTAGTCAGATTCGCGAAAACGTTGGAGTCGAGTTGCCGCTGCGAGTGTTATTCGAGTCTCCGACGATCGCCGGACTGGCCCAGCATCTCGAAACAGTGCAATCGAAAGACACGCAGTTAAAACAGATCCTCAGCATGCTTCAGAACGTGGAAAACATTTCCGAAGAGGAAGTCACCGCCCTCCTCGCCCAAGCCGAAGCCGCAGGCTGATTTCCTGAGATGCCACGGGTTGAAGGTTGATTGAAGGTGCCACGGTTTGAAGGTTGATTGAAGATGCCACGGGCTTGAAGGTTGATTGAAGATGCCACGGGCTTAAAGGTTGATTGAAAGATGCCACGGCCTGAAGGTTGATTGAAAGATGCCACGGGGTTGAAGGTTGATTGAAAGATGCCATGGCTTGAAGGTTGATTAAAAGATGCCACGGGCTTGTCCCGTGGAGTCTCACCTCGCTGCTATGCAACCGAACAACAATACGGCCCCTGGATGCCACGGCCTTGCGCCGTGGAGGTTCCCGTTTCCAGCTATGCAGCAACGAACGTGAGACTCCACGGGCCAAGCCCGTGGCCTCTGGCGCTTGGATATTTGACGTTTTGTTAGCAACGAACGTGAGACTCCACGGGACAAGCCCGTGGCCTCTGGCGCTTGGATTTTTTGACCTTTTTTTAGCTACGAACGTGAGACTCCACGGGACAAGCCCGTGGCATCTGGTCCTTGCCCGTGGCCTCTCGTCAAGACGGAATAGCAATGAGTAGTTTCTCAGAACGTATTGCCGGACTCTCACCTAAGAAGCAGGAGCTGTTAGCTCGGGTTCTCGAGCAGCAACAGCTCGATTTCTCACGCGTCGTTATCGGGCCGCGCAAACAGGATTCGCCTTATGCACCGTTGTCGTTTGCGCAGGAACGATTGTGGGTGCTGGACCAACTGGATCCGAACCGGCCTATCTACAACGTTCCTGATGCGCACTATCTGAAAGAGAAAATCGACATCGACGCGCTGGAACGAAGCTTGAGCGAGATCGTGCGGCGTCATGAAAGTTTGCGCACCACGTTCCAGATGATCGATGGACAGCCGGTGCAGGTGATTGCGCCGCCCCAGCCATTCAGCCTGAACGTGATCGATCTGAGTCACTTGCCGGACGAAGAGCGCCAGGCGAAAGCGCAGCTACTGGCAACCGAAGAAGCACAAAAACCATTCGACCTCAGCCACGGTCCACTGTTTCGCGTGCAACTCGTGAAACTCACGGAGAAACAACACCTGATGTTGTTGACGATGCACCACATCATTTCTGACGGCTGGTCACTGGAAGTGCTGGGGCGAGAGTTGTCGGTGTTGTATGCAGCTTACCGCACCGGGCAGAGTTCGCCGTTGCCGGAGTTGCCGATTCAATATGCCGACTTTGCGGTCTGGCAACGCGAGTGGTTGCAAGGCGAGGTGCTGGAAAAACAACTCGACTACTGGCGCGAGCAGTTGGGTGGAGAATTGCCGGTGCTGGAGTTGCCGTTCGACCGTCCTCGTCCGCCGCGGCAGAGTCATCGCGGCGCATCTGAGCGCGTTGAGGTGAGCGCAGAAGTGAGCCAGCGGCTGAACGAACTCGCCAGACAGCACGGCGCGACATTGTTCATGACCTTGTTGGCGGCCTTCAACGTGCTGTTGTGGCGCTACAGCGGGCAGGAAGATCTGCTGGTGGGGACACCGATCGCAAACCGCAACCGCGCCGAAACCGAAGACTTGATCGGTTTCTTCATCAACACACTTGTCCTGCGAACGAAGGTTGGTAACGCGAACACTTTTCGGGATTTGCTGGAGCACGTGCGTGAGTCGACGGTGCGAGCGTATGACCATCAGGACGTACCGTTTGAGAAGTTAGTGGAAGAGTTACAGCCGGAACGCGACCTCAGCCGCCAGCCTTTGTTCCAGGTAATGTTTGCGCTTAACGATTTGGAAGCTTTGCAGTTGGCCGACGTGGATTTGGCCTCGGTGAATACAGAGCTCGAGGTCGTCAAGTTTGACATGACGCTCACGATGGTCATGGCGCAAGACGACTTTGTGGGCGGCAACCTTCGCTACAGCACCGATCTCTTCGATGCGGCGACGATCAAGCGGATGGTCAGGCACTTTGAACGGCTGTTGGAAAGCGTTTCGATCGATCCGGATCAGAGTCTCTCGGAATTGTCTTTCGTAATGCCGGAAGAGCAGCAACTGCTGGCGCAGTGGAACGACACGAAACGTGAGTATCCGGAAGGTTGTCTGCACGATCTGTTTGCAGCACAGGTAGCGCGGACTCCCAATGCCGTGGCGCTGTTGTTTAATGAAGAACGACTCACCTACGCGGAACTCAACCGTCGTGCGAACCAGTTAGCCCACCACCTGCGCAGCCTGGGTGTTGGACCAGAAGTACTGGTTGGACTGCAGCTCGAACGCGGCGTTGAGATGATCGTGGGCATACTCGGAGTGCTCAAAGCCGGCGGCGCATTTGTGCCCATCGATCCGAATTATCCCAGGGAACGGATCGAATTCATGCTGGCCGACGCTCGGATCTCGGTTCTACTGACGGCGGAGAATCTCGATTGGAACACGATTGCCCACCTGTCCGATGAGAATCTCGAGACGACGACAACTCCCGACAATCTCGCGTACGTCATCTACACTTCCGGCTCGACCGGACAACCTAAGGGAGTTCTGATCCAGCACCGCGGAGTCGCGAACCTCGCCTTCGCGCAGCGAGAAGCGTTCGACGTTTCACCCGAAAGCCGCGTCTTGCAGTTCGCGTCGATCAGCTTTGACGCCGCAGTCTCAGAGATCTTCAAGACGTTGCTGACCGGCGCCACGCTCTGCCTGGCCACACCCGAATCGCTCATGCCCGTCGATCCACTGTTGCAACTCCTGCGCAAGCAACAGATCACGACCTTAACATTGCCGCCATCAATCTGGGCCGTGCTTCCCAGCGACAACCTGCCATCCCTGCTCACCACGATCAGTGCCGGTGAAGCGTGTCCGCCACAGATCGTTGCTTCCTGGAGTCGCGACGGCCGCCGCTTCGTGAATGCTTATGGACCAACCGAAGTCACTGTTTGCGCGACCATCAGCGACGCTCTCGATGACGACGCCAAGCCTCCCATCGGTCGAGCGATCGCAAACGCACAGGTTCACGTTCTCGATCGCAACCTGCGGCCAGTGCCAATCAACGTCGCCGGCGAGTTGTACGTGGGCGGCGTCGGACTCGCGCGTGGATACCTGAACCGGCCTGCGTTAACAGCGGAACGCTTTGTCCCCGATCCCTTTTCGACAGAGCCAGGCCGCCGTCTCTACCGCACCGGTGATCTGGCACGCTACCGGCGCGACGGCAATCTCGAATACGCCGGTCGCGTGGACCAACAGGTCAAACTGCGCGGCTTCCGCATCGAGTTGGGCGAGATCGAAAGCGCGCTCGTGCAGCATCCAGCAATACGTGACGCGGTGGTCGTGACACGGGAAGACACACCGGGCGACAAGCGTCTGGTGGCTTACGTGATCGTCGAGCCAGGCAACACTCCGGACGTCAGCCAGTGGCGTGAGTGGTTGATGCAGAAGTTGCCTGAATACATGTTGCCCGCGGCGTTTGTGGCTCTGCCGGAGTTTCCACGCACGCCGAGCGGCAAAGTAGATCGCCGTGCCTTGCCCGCGCCGGATACGAGCAGGCCGGAACAGAGTCAGGCCTACGTTGCGCCCCGCGATCAGCTCGAACAGTTCCTCGTCGATTTATGGCAACGCACGTTGGGCCTCAAACAAATCGGCGTCAACGACAACTTCTTCGACAGCGGTGGCAACTCGCTCAAGGGCGCGATCCTCATCAATCGCCTGCAGGAACTTCTCGGCGAGTATGTTTACGTCGTAGCAATCTTCGACGCGCCGACAGTCGCCGCGCTGGCAACGTACCTGCGACGTCATTATCCGGAGGCTGTAAATCGAATCTGCGGTGCGCCGACGTCAACCTCCGATAACGTCAAACAAACGATCACCCCGGCACAGATCTCGGAATTCAAACAACTGATTCCACCGCTGGCAGACACGCGCCAACGCCGAGGAGAATCAAAGAACGCGCCGGCGATCTTCGTGCTCTCACCACCGCGCTCAGGCTCGACCTTGATGCGTGTGATGCTGGGCGGTAATCCGCAACTCTTTGCGCCGCCGGAGTTGGAGTTGCTCTCCTTCAACACCCTCGCCGAACGCCGCGAAGCCTTCGCGGATCGTTTCAGCTTCTGGCGCGAAGGCACGATCAGGGCGCTGATGGAGATCAAGCATTGCGATGCCGATGCCGCCACGTGGCTGATGGAAGGATGTGAAGAGCAGCAGCTTACGACGAAGCAGTTTTATGCGTTGATGCAAAGCTGGCTGGGTACGCGCATGCTGGTGGACAAGACTCCTTCCTATGCTCTCGATATCGAAATCCTGCGTCGCGCCGAGAGCGACTTTGCGAGCACTCGTTACATACACCTGATCCGTCATCCATACGCGATGATCCGATCGTTTGTGAATGCTCGTCTCGAACAGGTTTTCTTCCGCCACTCGCAGGGCAACTTCAGCAGACGTGAGTTGGCTGAACTGATCTGGTTCGTGAGTCAGACCAACATTCTCGAATTTCTCGAAACGATACCGGCCGAGCGGCAACTCCAGGTCCACTTTGAAGAGTTGGTGAAGGATCCCGAGCCCGTGTTGCGTCGAATCTGCGACTTCCTTCGCATCAGGTATACGAGTGAAATGGCGACTCCGTATCAGGGTTCTTCACAACGCATGACTGACGGCATTCATCCGCTTTCGAAGATGCTGGGCGACGTGAAGTTTCACGAACACAAGAACGTCGATGCGGGCATCGCAGACCGTTGGCAGCAGGAAGTCGAAGCAGGCGATCTGCTGGCTGATGAAACCTGGACCATTGCGGAACGCCTCGGCTATCACCGCATCGAAGTTCAGAGGACAACCACAACTGCTCCGGCCCGTCGTCCGGAATTGCAACCGATTGGACGTCTTGAGAGCGATCATAGCGTGGGACTGCCGGTCTCGTTTGCTCAGCAACGATTGTGGGTCATCGATCAGCTCGAGCCTAACACTTCGGCTTACAACATTCCGTTAGTCGAAGAAATTAATGGACCGCTGAATGTTTCTGCTTTGGAGCGAAGTTTCGATGCCCTGGTGCGGCGGCATGAGTCGTTGCGGACAACTTTCCGGATTTCCGATGGGCAGCCTGTCCAGGTAGTTCATGAACCGAGCCCGCTGCGGCTGGAAGTGATCGATTTGACTCACTTGCCGGAAGCGGAACGAGAGATCGAAGCGGAACGGATGGTTCGCGAAGAAGCGCAGCAGCCGTTTGATTTGTCACTAGGACCACTATTGCGCGTGCAAATGGTGAAACTCGACGAAGACTTGCACGGGCTGCTGTTGACCATGCACCACATCATCTCGGACGGCTGGTCGATGGCAGTGTTCATGCGCGAGTTACGGGCACTTTACGACGCCTTCGTCGAAGATCGCCCATCGCCCCTGCCGGAGCTGCCACTTCAGTATGTCGACTTCGCGCTCTGGCAACGCGAGTGGCTGAAGGGCGAAATGTTCGAACGGCAGCTTGCTTACTGGAAGGAGCAATTGAGCGGCACTCTGCCGGTGTTGGCGTTGCCGCTCGATCGTCCGCGGCCGCCGGTGCGAACGACTCGAACCGCGCGTGCGGAAATGATCGTTCCCGAAGACTTAACCGCGGCGCTCAAACACATCGGGCAGCAGGAAGGCGCCACGATGTTCATGATCACGCTGGCTGCATTCCAACTGCTGCTGTCTCGCCTTACAGGCCAGGACGACATAATCGTCGGCACGCCGGTCGCCGGACGGAGTCGTGCCGAGTTGGAAGACCTGATCGGCTTCTTCGTGAACACGCTGGTGCTGCGTACGGATCTCTCGGGCGATCCGACTTTCCGCGAACTGGTCCAACGTGTTCGTTCGGTTTCCCTGGGCGCGTTCAAGTACCAGGATTTTCCGTTCGAGAAGTTAGTGGACGAGTTAAAGCCCAGTCGAGATCCGAGCCTCACTCCGTTGTTCCAGGTCATGTTTCTGTTTGACCACCATGTGACGGATAGTGAGGCCGAGTTGAGTGCGTTGCAGTTTATTCCTTCGCATGCCGAGAACGAGTCAGGGAAGTTTGATCTGACTTTGGGGATGGTGGCGGAAGGGGAAGAACTGGCGGCGGTGCTGAAGTACAACACGGATCTCTTCAACGCCCGGACCGCCGAACGATTTATTAGCTGCTTTGAGTCTCTGCTGAAAGGTATTGCGGCGAACCCGGATTGGCGCATTTCGCAATTCTCGTTGTTGAGTTCCGCCGAGATTTCGGAATTGCTTGAACAGTGGAACCAGACGTCGGTGAATTTTCCGGATCGGTGTGCACATGAGTTGTTTGAAGAGCAGGTTGAGCGGCGACCGGATGCAATGGCGCTTGTTTTTGCAGAGCAACCACTCAGTTATCGCGAGTTGAATGCGAAGGCGAATCAGTTGGCGCATTACCTGCGCGGGCTGGGAGTTGGACCAGAGGTGCTGGTTGGTATCTGCGTCGAGCGTAGCGCGGAGATGATCGTTGGTGTGCTTGGTGTTTTGAAAGCCGGCGGCGCGTTCGTTCCCATCGATCCGAATTATCCCCAGGAACGCATCGACTTCATGCTTGCCGATGCCAGCATCTCGATTTTGCTCACACAGCAATCTCTATTAAAGCGATTGCCTGACAATTGGGCGTCTCCCTGGAGTGCGGTGCCTTGGCACCGCTTTG
>DASVGE010000329.1:0-3501 GCA_036379695.1 Pyrinomonadaceae bacterium
AGAGATCCAAAACATTCGTTCTGTGATGCAGCAGAGTGTCAGCGAGCAACAGACGCTGATCAAGGTGTGCAACGACAAGAAGCTCGAGGTTCAGCAAGTGCTGGAATTTTTCGGACAGGACACGGTTGCGCAAGTGGTTAAGGCGTCGCCGAAACTCCACGATCCTTCAGACCAGGCCGCGACAACGCCGGCCAGTTAAAGAAAGGGAAGAAACGTATGTGGAAACGGTTGGCTAACCTCTGGAAAGGTTTTCTCTCGCTCTGGATTTCCGACATCGAGAAGGAGCATCCGGAGATTGCCTACGAGAACGCGATCAACTCGATGGTGGCGAAGTATTCGAAACTGAAGACCGCCACGGCAGGCATCATTCGCCGGCGCGAAGACATTGACGAGCGTTACAAGCGAGCAACCGCCGAGTTGGCCCAGACCGAAGCCGAGCTCGATACTGCTGTTTCCACCAACCAGGACGATCTGGCGCTGATCCTGATCCAGAAGAAGAACCAACTCTCCGCCGACGTGGCCGAACTCAAAACCGAAATGGAACAAGCGCGCGCCGACGCCGACTCCGCGAAGAGTTCGCTAATAGGCGTGCAGTCGGAGATCAGAAAATTGCAGGGCGAGCGCGATTCGATGCTCGCGAAGATGCAGTCAGCGCAGGCACGTATCAAAGTGCAGGAACAACTCGATGGCTTGTCCGTGGATGCGGAAGTCAAGGCACTCGATAACGTGCGCCAGCACATCAAGACCACCATTGCCGAAGCGAACCTGGGTAAGGAGCTTTCAGAATCCTCGCTTGACTCACGGCTGGCTGCGCTCCGCACTCAGACCGGCGACGTACAGGCCAAACAACAACTCGCCGAGCTGAAAGCTAAAAAAGCCGCACAGCAAGCGCAGACGAATAAGACGATGTAGGACCGCCACAAAGAAACACAAAAAAGGTCAGCCACACAGTCTGTTCCTTTTGTGTCTTTTTGTGGCTATACAGAGTTTCTTGAGAGGTGACAGATGAAACTAACTCCCCTGGCAAAGGCTTTCATTGCAGTCGTTGTATTGGTTGTTATCGGTTTTGCCACCTGGCATTACAAAGGTGATGCCATCAAAAATTGGGCCGGCGGTGAAAAACCTTCCGGCGAAGATTCCAAAGGCGACTTCGACAAATTGAACAACGCGCCCGGCGATCCGGGACGCAACGTCGGTTCAACCGGCGTGGGCGCCACTTCGGTGGGCACGGGACGACTCAACCGCCCGCTGATCGTCGGCATCAACACGTGGGCCGGTCACGCGCCCGGAATCGTTTTCAACAACGGCATGGACCCGAACGGCGGCTCGCAGTACAAGCAGAAGTTCGGCATGGACGTGAAGTTTGTGCTGCTTGAAGATCCGGCCGCAAAGCTCGCGGCGTTTCGCAGTGGCGAAGTCGACATCATGTGGAACACGGTCGACAACTGGGCCCGCGAAGCGTCGATCCTCGCCTCGCAGAATCAGAAAGCCAAGTCGATCATCATGCAGGACTGGTCGCGCGGCGGCGACGGCATCGTTGCGCTTTCGACGATCAAGTCAGTCGAAGATCTAAAAGGTCACAAGATCGCGTGTACTCAGTTTACGCCGTCACACTTCCTGTTGCTTTACCTCCTGTCGCAATCTGGACTCACGCCGCAGGAACGCGCCGAGGTTGAAAAGAATATTATTTTCACGCAGGACGCGCCGGCGGCTGCCGCTGCTTTCAAGGCGAAGCAGGTTGACGCCGCGGTTACCTGGGAACCGGATCTCTCGAGCGCCGTGACTGCGCGTGGCTCGGAAGCGCACGTGCTGGTTTCGACGCAGGCCGCCACGAACATCATCGCCGACACGCTTTGCGCGCGTCAGGACGTGATCGATCAAGCGCCGGAAACAGTTCGCGACTTCGTGCGCGGCTGGCTCGATGGGATCGAGATGATCAAGAACAATCCCAACGGCTCATACGAGGTTGTTGCTCGTGCGCTCAAGCTCGACACCGAAACAGTCTCCGGAATGTTGTCGGGACTGAAACTCACACCGTATGCAGACAACGCACAGTTCTACGGATTGACTGGTCCAAAAGCGCATTACGAAACACTGTTCGATACGGCTTTCGTGATCTGGCGCAAGAAGGGGTTGGTCGACAAAACGGTTGATGCGAAGGGCTGGGCCGATACGCGCTTCCTGCAGGCAGTGGCTTCTTACTATCCGGGACAGAAAGTTGAAGAGGCTCCGGTCGTAGCGAAGGCGCCGTCTGAAAAAGACGTCCCGATCCTGCATCAGCAGATCCAGATTCAGTTCACGCCCGGTTCTGACGAGATCATGCCCGGTTCGTACCTGCTGCTCGACAAGCTTGGCGAGACGATGACTTCGTTCGGCAGCACCGTCCTGCGCATCGAAGGAAACACGGACAGCACCGGATCGGCGGCGGGCAACCTGACGCTTTCGGAACGTCGTGCGCTGTCAGTGAAAAACTACATCGTCAAGAACTTCCCAAACATTCCGCCCACGCGCTTTCAAACGATCGGACGCGGTTCATCCAACCCGATCGCCGAGAACACCACCGAAGCCGGGCGCCAACAAAACCGTCGCACGGATATCAAAGTGATCCTGGCGACAAGTTAGTAATAAGCCACGGATTACACGGATGAACACAGATAAGATCTAATCCGTGTTTATCTGTGTGAATCCGTGGCTAAAATAACTGCGTAAAAGATGCCTTCACGGAAAAGCACACTATTCTCGATTCGCTCACCGCTGCCGAGGCGGACGGCGTTCATCCTTGGCTTTGTGGCGCCGGCTCTCGTGCTCGGCGCCTGGTGTGTGTTGACTTACGGTGGCTTCGTGCAGCCTGACTTTCTGCCGAAACCGACAGAAGTAGTGCGCGGCACGTTGCAACTATTCATCCAGCACGAACTGGCGCACGCGATCGTTGTTTCGACACGTCGCATCGCGATCGCGTTTCTGCTGGCTTCCGCGATCGCGTTGCCGCTTGGCGTTTTGATGGGTGCGTTCGATCCGATCAACCGGTTCTTCGAGCCGATCATGGCGCCGCTGCGCTACATGCCGATCTCGGCGTTCATTCCGCTGCTGATTCTCTGGTTCGGCATTTACGAGAAGCAGAAGATCGCGTTTCTGTTTCTCGGCGTGTTTGTTTACCTGCTTCCGGTCGTGGTCTCGTCGATTCGGCTCGTGCCGGAAGAGTTGGTTCAAACTGCATTGACACTCGGCGCGTCGAAGTTCCAGGTCGTCACAACGGTACTCGTGCCTGCTGCCTTGCCGGAGATCTTCGACAGCTTTCGCGTGATGAACGCGATCGCCTGGACGTATGTGATTCTCGCCGAAGCCGTGAACCCCGAACGCGGTCTCGGTTACATGGTCGAACTCGCTCGCACGCATCAAAAGGCGTCCTGGTCGTTTGCCGGCCTGCTCGTCATCGGCGGCATCGGCCTGTTGACTGACTTTCTCATTCGTCTCATTTCCAGCCTGCTCTTCCGCTGGCGC
>DASVGE010000330.1:0-9885 GCA_036379695.1 Pyrinomonadaceae bacterium
AAGTAAATGCGAGAGCTGTCTTTGGCCCAGACTGCTCCAGCATCACTGAAGCGCCCGTGGGTCAACTGTTTCGGCGTGACTTTGTCGTCGCCGGTCTTCGGTGCGTTGACGACCCAGATGTGCTGCGGATGTTTGAAGTCGAGATAGCCGGCGCCGTTCGCGCGATAGACTGCGCGATTGATCACGCGTACGTCGCTCTCGCGCTCTGCCGGAGTCGGGCTTGCGGCCGGTGATGGACTTGGTTGTGCTTTGCTTCGGTCTGCCTTTGCCAGTTCTTCCGCGGTGGCGCTGTTGTAGAAAGCGATCATCTTGCCGTCAGGCGACCATTGCGGGCCACCAGCGCCGCGTGGCAGCGTCGTGAACTGAAACGGCTCGCCTCCTGACATTGCCAGCATGAACAGCTGCGCCGGCTCGGTGCGACCGCTGATTTCCGGAGCACGCACGAACACGAGATAGTTTCCGTCAGGTGACCAGCGTGGCGTGGTGTCGCGTGGGCCGTTGGTTAGCTGGCGTGTTTGTCCGGTGGCAGTGGAGACGATCCAGAGCGCTGTGTTGTAACCGTCTTTCTTGTCGTTCACTGAGACGCGGACGAAGACGACGCTGGAACCGTCGGGCGAGACTTGCGGGTCGCCGATCCAGACGAAGTCGAAGAGGTCCTTTTCAGTGATGTTACGTTTCTGCGCCAGCGCCGGCGCGGCAAAAGAGACGACGATTAGCAGAAGCAGGGAAACACGAAAGCGCATATTCGATTCCTTTCGGATGAACGGTGTGGCAGCGCGGGGTATTCTACTAGAAGCTTGCGAGGCAGGCGAAGGCGGTGGCTGAGAAGTGTTTCTGATTCAAGAACAAGTCAGGAAGAGGGGCTTGCCCCGCGCTTTGGGCTACGGCGGGGGCAAGCCCCTCTTCCTGACTTGTTCATTCCATCCTGACTTTCATGCCACCCTGACTGTTTCTTAGCCCGGTAACAAAAAAAAGGCCGGGAGCCCTTATCCCGGCCTAAGTGAGATGTCAGGTGTTCCTCCTGTTAAAGCACCCTACACCTCGAGTTTATTGCCCGCTGGAAACTGTTCCAGCAATGCCCTTGTTGATCATCAGTCTGATCTCGACCCGGCGGTTCTTGGCGCGACCAGCCTTGGTCTTGTTTTCCGCTACCGGCTCCAACTGTCCATAACCAAACGGTTGGACCAGGCGGTTCAGCGGCATCTTGTACTTGCTCACGATGTAGTAAATGACCGCGTTAGCGCGTCGTTCACTCAGGTCGATGTTGCGTTGTGAATTGCCGGTTGTATCCGCGTAGCCGATGACGGCCATCACCCACCCTTTAGTGTCCTGTGTCTTTACCCAGGCGGCGGCTTCGTCAATCGTTGCTTTCGCCTTCGGTCCCAAAGCAGCACTGCCGGAAGCGAAGTGAACTGTGATCGTCTTGATGGGATCGAAATCGTCCAGGCCGTTGATGCGATTGTTTGCGTAGTCAGCCGTCTGTTGTGCTTTCTTCGCTGCATCCGCTGCCGCATCCGCTGACGCTTGCGCTGCCGCGGTCAGAGCCCGGTTCTCCTCGATCTGACCGGCGAGTCGTTCCTGTTCCTGTTGCTGCAGGCGCAGTTTTTCGGTCATCTCCGCTTCGATCGGATCGACTGTGGCCTTGAGAGCCTGCGCCGATCGGAGATCCTGTTCGTCGAAGCGAATCTTCTCCGCGACTAACTGTCCCTGGGCGTTCCCCACACCGTCGACCTCGAGTCGCAGGCCGCGCAGTATATAGCTCGCTCCGTATTCTTTAGATCCGCGAAATACACCTTTTTTGTGACTCTTAACTTCGGTATCAGCCGTGAGGAGGACGACTGTTACCGGTCCACCCATCGTGTCTGACATCGTGAACGCATCGGGCTCGCGTTTCACAACGATGCCTTTGAACTTCTTTACCTTTTCACCTTCAGGTACGCTCCGTACCTGTTGATCCTGAGGCGTGGTCGTCAATTCTGTGGCGAAGGCATTTCCTGCGCTCGTCAAAACAAGAATGAAGGCGACTGCAATTAGCCTCGTTAAACTGTTCCCGCGAATGATCATTGTGTGCTCCTTTCGTTGCTCAAGACCTGAGTCAACCTTCTTTCTTCGAGCCACGCAGTGTCGTCTCATAAGACAGAAGTGGCCAGCCCCTGGTCTGCTTGTCGTTACCGCATGTTAGTGGCGCTTGCCGGCGAGTAATACTGTCAATTCTGACAGTGTGGGTAGCAACCAACGTGAACCTCCACGGGGCAAGCCCGTGGCATCGTTAAAACGAACGTGAACTCCACGGGGCCAGCCGTGGCATCGTTATTCACAGACGTCGAGGGAAACGAAGTGAGCTAAAACTACGGTGACGTTGTCGGCGCCGCCGGACCCAAGCGCCAGATCGACCAGAGCCTGACAGGCATCCTGCGAAGATGACGCTTCGCGCATTACTCGCGCGATTGTTTCGTCCTCGACCGCTTCCGTCAGTCCATCCGTGCAGAGCAGCAATCGATCGCCGGTACACAACTTCAAGCGTTGCACTTGTGGATCGACTTGTTCTCCAAGCGATCCCATAGCAGCAGTCAATACGTGTCGCATCGATCGTGAAGCAGGGTCGTCACGACTCGCAACGCCGGCATCGATCAGCGCCTGGGCGAGTGTGTGATCGGTCGTCAGTTGCTCGAAACTATCTCCCCGCAAAAGATAGGCGCGGGAATCGCCGACGTGTCCGATGATCAAATCGGTTCCGATCGCACCAGCAACCGTTAGAGTGGTACCCATGCCTCGGAGTGTCTGATCGCTGTTGGCTTCTTTTCTCAGGATGTCGTCTATCTCGAGAAAGCGTTCAGTCATTCGTTCCAAAACCTTCGTGACGTCTCGCTGGCGCTTGAGCGCCAGAGTCCAGTCAGACGTATCGACAATCAGTTCGATCAGCTTAGTGAGCGCCAGGCGACTGGCTACTTCACCTCCAGCCATTCCACCCATGCCGTCGGCTACCAACATGCCATACCCGTTCATGAAGTAGCTGCGGTCGAGCAGATCCGGATCGATGTTCGTTAAGAGATTTTCGAGCGATCGTGCGAATCGCATGACGAGGTAACTGTCTTCGTTATTCTGCCTGACATGCCCCTGATGCGACATTGCGCCGAGATCGACGTCTAAGCATGTCCAGCTTCCGTCCGAGCTTGCGGGTGGGTTGAGTCTATTCTGCAAGTTCATTTTTGTTTGCGCCCCTCGGTGTTGCCCACTACTGGACCAGCGAAATCACGACGTCGGAACCGAGTGGAAAGTCTGTGGTGCAGTTCACAATTTTATGGTCCAGCACAAAAGCTACCTACTGGCAAAATTTACAGGTTGTGACGTTTCAGAATTTCCAACCCAACGACGTGCTCACGCCCAGATCGTTCTTGTCCGCTCTGACGGGTGGCTTGCTGTCGAAATTTTCGTAAACGTGAAAACCCCACCAGAGGTCCTTCACGATCTTTATCCGCAGATCTGAGGTTGCCTGTAATCGCATGCGTCCCGGTGTAGTCAAACTGGGAAACAAGCTGAAACGCGATCTGATGTCGGTACGGCTGAAGCGAAAAGTGGCGAAATCGGCGCCCGCGATCGCATCAGCGTTGGTACTCTTCGGTGTCCCAATTGCCGCTGAGTAGTTTTCGCGGGCAACGGCAGCGCCGCCGAAGACTGAAAGCCTGGTGTGTTCTGTTTGCACCAGTTTGCGACCGGCCAAACCTCCAACTGTGGTGCGGAGATTCAAACTTTGCTGGTCACTCTTCAGAAGGTCGAAGAGTCCGCCAACGTACCAGCGTTCATTCAACTGTTTTCGATAATCGAAGGTGAATTGATTGCGAGTGAGGCTGGTGCCTTCTGTTTGTCCGCTGAAAGCCGAGTCGATTAATGCGGTAAACGAGTGATCGCCGGTTCGATAAGTTGTGGTTGCGGTGAGCTGCGTTTGATACTGATCGTTGCCGCTGGTAAAGCTGAAGCCGAAGTCAATCGAGCCTTCCAGCCGTTTCCAGAATCGCCGGTCGGCGGGTGCGATGCGAATGACGTCGAGCTGTGGGACTCTGATCGACGAGCCGATGACGAAGTTGGGAACCTCGCTCGAGTTTGTCGGCAGCAACCGCATTACGTCAGTCATCAGCTTGCCGTCCACCAACCAGATCATGAAGGTTGACTTGCTCTCGAGTCTCTCGACCTTGGTCCAATCGAGGCGCACGGCTTCCGCCATGTAGTCGGACTTGACCCTCAGCTCACCACTTTGCAGACCCTTTATTTCTCCCGTCATGCGATCGCCATTTTTCAGCACGACCACGTCGTCAACGTTCTTTGCCATCGCGGTTAACGCAAGCAGAAAGGTAACTAACGCGATCAAAGCCACACGGCCAATTTCATTCCAGATCATTCGACGCCCTCCCGAAGTAGCTTATTTTTTGCATGCTTCGGTCTCGAATCTCGCCTGTCAAAAGTGACAGTTATCCACTGTTTCCAGCGCCTCTAAAATCCGGCCAAACATCAGGATGGAAGGATGGTGTGTGTAATGAGGACCAGTAGAGTTGCTGCGATTGCCGGATTGTTACTCGTATGGTGTATGACTGCGTCCGCGCAGGACATTAAGTACAACTTCATGCAAGGCACGGATTTCTCGAAATACAAGACTTACAAATGGGTCCAGGTGCCAAACGTTCAATACCCGAATCAGATCCTTGACGATCAGATCAAGCGCGCCATTGATACACAACTGGCGTCGAAGGGGTTGTCGAAGACAGAAGATAATCCGGACCTTTATGTGACGTACCAGGTAGCCGTCAGCCAGGAGAAACAGTGGAACTCCTTCAGCACCGGTGGTGATTACTGGGGCTGGGGCGGTTGGGGTGGCTGGGGTGGAATGTCAACCACGACAACTACCAGCCAGACGATCAATATCGGAACCCTGAACTGCGACATATACGACGTCGGCACCAGGAAGCAGATCTGGCGCGGCGAAGCGAGCAAGACGTTGGGCTCGGGCAAAGATCCGGCGAAGGTTGAGAAGAACATAAATAAGGCGATGGCAAAACTCTTCAAGAAGTATCCACCGCCGGTGAAAAAGTGAATCAGGGATCTGGCGGCGTAAGGAGCAAGACATGAAAGCACGAATCTTGATGATTGGTTGTTTGCTGGTAGTACTGGCGTTGTGTTTATCACTTGGAGTGACGGCGCAGGAGCAGGAGCAGGAACAGAAGCCAAAGAGCGAAAAGTTTGGAGCGCTTGCGTATATGCCGCACGGGGCTGGACCGGCGATGGTCGGGGCCGGCGCGCGCGTGAATGTTGATCTCTACGTACGCAGCTACACCACTGACGCCGAGGCAAAATCGCTCGCCGGCACGTTGCTCGAAGGTGGATCCGAAGCCCTGCTCAAGGCGCTGGAAAAGAAGAAGTCGATAGGGAAAATCACTCTCACCGGGCGAACGGGGTTTTACGATTTGAAACTGATTCGGTCGCACAAAACGCCGGAGGGAAGACGCATTTACGCAGTTGGCGATCGTCCGGTGGGCTTTCTCGAAGTCTATGTCAGCAACCGGTCGAGGGATTATCCGTTTGGAATTCTGCAGCTCGATCTGAAGAAGAACAGCAAGGGCAGGGAAGAAGGAACGGGCGCGCTGCTGTATGCGGCGAAGATCAAAGTGCTGGATGGTAATACGATCGACGTCGAGAGTTATGGAATCGATGCGATTCGTCTGATGGGCGTGCGCAAGCTGTAAACCCAAACTGCGGAAAGCCTGGAGCTTGTGCCCCGGGCTTTGGCAGTTTGTACTACGTAGATCTACGCAGCGTTTTAACTGATATCAGGCTAGGTAAAACACCTGATTGTTTTCCTGTGGGTCCTAATTATACTCACAACGTCCTACCCCACGGTAACAACGTCGAAGACGCGTCATCAATAGCAATACAGAAATCCCGCGTCGCGATATTCCGTTCCCGGAGGACAGGGAGACCTCGCCCCCTGTTCTCCAGGACGGAATTAATCAACACGCACCGAGTAAGGTTCAGCTTCTAATTGCTAAAGTAATTTTCTCAACCTGCGGCGGGCTTTGTGGAGTTGCGATTTGGAGTTGCCCACGGAGCAGCCGAAGATCGTTGCGATCTCCTCGTGGTTGTAACCTTCAATCTCGAACTTCAGAAAAATTGAACGACACCCGGATGGCAACCTCGCCACCGCGGCGTCGAGCGCGATGCGATCCATGAGCTGTGTCCCAATCGAGATCTTCAGCCCCTGCGCCGCTTCATACTCGTCTTCGAGATAAGGGAATCTCTCTTTCTTCCGCACGAGCTTGCGAAAGTGCATGAGCACGTAATTGGTTGTCAGTCTATAAAGCCAACTCGAAAACTGACTCTCACCACGGAACGACCCGGCCTTTGCCAATAGTTGAATAAAAATCTCCTGCGTCAGATCCTCGGCCTCACTCATGTTCCCTGTCATGCGCAGACAAACCGCATAGACCCGCGGCTTGTGGCGCTCATAAAGCACTCCCATGCTCGACGTGGCGCCCCGCGCTATTGATTGCGTCAGCTCGTAATCAGTTTGTGTCGCGACCACGCAGTTGAATCTATGGGCGCGCGGCTTTTAGGTCACCTGTAAGTTTTGCCAGTTACGGACCTTCCTGCTCCTCACTAAATTTTCAACCGTACTAGAACTCCGCCCCAACAAACATCGGAGGCGCACCATGAAAATGACAAATCCACTGAGCTGGAGAACTTACGCGGGCATTACTTTCGCCCTCGCCGCCCTACTCTGTTTCGCGAGTAGCGCAACGGCACAAACTACCTCCTCTCAGGAACCTGCAAAACCAACATCAGAAGTTGACCAATTGAAGCAGCGTTTACAACAACTCGAGCAGGTCGTCATCGAACTAAAAGGACAAATCGACGCGATCGAAACAAAGAAGAAGACTCCGGCTATAGTCGAAGCAACCTATTCAGAGCCGGCTTCACCCGCGGAGACACCCTCAACAGAGCCCGCCAAACCACAGGACAACAACGGCAAAGGCGAGAGCACTTTCACGGTCTACGGCTTCGCCATGCTCGACGCGGGCTACCAGTTCAAACAAAACCATCCCGATTGGTTTGACGTCATCCGGCCCACCAAACTGCCGTCGGTGGCTAATGAATTCGCGCCAAATGGAAAGACCTACTACGGCGTCAGGCAGAGCCGTTTAGGTGTTAAGTCAACCACACCCACCAAGTACGGCGAACTGAAAACGCAGTTTGAGTTTGAACTATTCGGCACCGGTGTCGACGCCGGGCAAACAACTTTCCGTTTGCGACATGCTTACGGTGAGTTGGGCCAATTCGGCGCGGGCCAAACGTGGAGTCCATTCATGGACATCGACGTGTTTCCAAACTCACTCGAGTACTGGGGACCAAACGGAATGGTCTTCTTCCGCAACTTGCAGTTTCGCTGGATGCCTCTGAAAGGACGAAACTCAGTGACGATCGCTCTCGAGCGTCCCGGGGCGAGTGCGGATCAGGGACTTTTTCAAGACCGCATCGAGCTGCAAGGCATCAGGTCCAAGTTTGATCTCCCGGACCTCTCCGGCAACGTGCGCTTCACGAGAGACTGGGGCTATTTCCAGGCAGCCGGAATGCTGAGGCGGATCAAGTGGGTAGACACGACTAATGACGCATTTGATTTGGGCGGCACGGAGGTCGGCGCCGGCATAAACCTGACTTCAAACGTCAAGTTTACGCCTAACGACACTGGCCGGTTCGCGTTTGTGTTTGGACAAGGCATTCAAAACTACATGAACGACGCACCGGTCGACGTCGGTATCGAACTCACTCCGGGGGGAGATCCGCGCCGCCCAATTACCGGCGTTGCGCTGCCGATGTGGAGCATGGTGGCGTTTCTCGATCACAACTGGAACAAACGTTTCAGCACCGCGGTTGGTTATTCGATGCTCGACATCGACAACTCCAATGGACAAGCACCGAACGCGTTCCGGCGTGGTCATTACGGTCTCGCCAACCTGCTCTTCTATCCGACGGAGAACTCGATGGTTGGCGGTGAGTTTCAGTGGGGACGACGCGAAAACTTCCTCGACGGTTTCAAGGCCGACGATTTTCGCATTCAGTTTTCCTTTAGGTACAACTTTTCAAAGACATTCTCATATTGAGCAGGGATAGGACCATCGCGAGGAGAAAGAATCTATGTTGAGAAACAGGACACAAACAAGAATGCTCATTGCCGTGTTGATGGTGTTGACGTTCGCAATGGCGCCCTTAACGGCTCTGGGCCAAAAGGCGAGCCCGGTTGCACCTACCAGGGCACAAGCAGAAGCAGTGGTTAAGGAAGCCTACGAGAAGTTCAAGAACGACACGGGCGGAAAGAACGCGGATTACATTCCTTACCTGGCCAAGGTGGACTCGAAGCTTTTCGGAATCGCGATCGTCACCACTGACAACCAGGTGTTGACGATGGGCGACATCAAGTACTCGTTTTCGATCCAGTCGATCTCGAAAGTCTTCTCGCAAGCGCTGGCAATGGAGGAGCACGGGGCACAGAAAGTATTCGAGAAAGTCGGCAACGAACCGACGGGCCGAGCTTTCAACTCTGTGTTTGCCGTAGCCGACATGCCCACGCACACCGGCAACCCGTATGTAAATGCCGGCGCGATTTCGACGGTGAGTTTGATCTCCGCGAAGAGCGCGGATGAGAAGTGGAACAAGATCCTCGACTTCTACAGTCGCGCGGCGGGCGAGAAGCTCACCCTGATCGACGAAGTCTACAAGTCAGAAGCTGCCACCAACACAGGTAACAAGGCGCTCTCGATGTTGCTGGCCAAATACGATCGCATCTATGCGGATCCGTTTGAGTCAGTAGACGTCTACACCAAGCAGTGTTCTGTCGGCGTGAACGTGGCCCAGCTTGCACGCATGGGCGCAACGCTGGCTAACAACGGCAAGAACCCGGCTACGGGAGAGCAGGTGATCAAACCTGAGAACGTGCCACACATTCTTTCCACCATGATCATGGCTGGACTGTATGACGGCTCGGGCGGATGGGCCTGGCACGTTGGCCTTCCGGCAAAGAGTGGCGTCGGCGGCGGCATCGTCGCTGTTGTCCCGGGTAAAGGCGCGATTGCTGTGTTCGCTCCGCCACTCGACGAAGCAGGCAACAGCGTGAAGGCGCAAAAGGTGATCGAGTACGTGGCGAACAAGCTCGACTTCAATCTGTTTTCACCACGCTCGGTTGGTTTGAGAGCTTCCGAATAACAACATGACAATGGTTTCAACTAGTTCTCAAGTGCTCACAGTAAAGCGGCGTTGCAGTATCGCGCTGCGCGCCGCGTTACTGGTCAAGATTATCTTGCTCGTCAATCTGGTCTGTTTTGCACAGGCTGACAAAGCTCCTGCGTCACCTTCCGGCGATAAACCGCTTACTGCTGACGAACGTGCTGAGCTATTGAAACTTATTCGCAGTCTCCAGGAACGGGTCGACAAGCTCGAGGCCGCACAAACAACGGCTCCGCAAGCCGCTCCTGCACAAACAGCCGGCGCGGTAGCACCGGGTACAGAAACAAAACACGACCCGTCTACGTCGGACGATCCGCATGTCTGGATGGAGCCAGTGGTGAAGGAAAAGCCTGTATCGGAAGCGCCCTCGACGGCCTCCTACGGTCGTTACAATCCGAACCTCGGTTACAAACTTGCTAATACCGAATACGGAGATATGAGCGTCAGCATTTACACGTATGCGCGCTATCTCAATCAACTCGGACTCGCGTCAAATTACACGGATTCCTTTGGCAACGTTAAAAGCGTTCAGGAGCGCCAGGACTTTCAACTGCAAAAAGTGCAGATAAAGTTTTTGGGCTGGGTGCTGGACCCGAAGCTTCGTTACTTCCTTTACAC
>DASVGE010000331.1:0-8853 GCA_036379695.1 Pyrinomonadaceae bacterium
GGGTCAGTACCGTAACGCGGTAGCGTCGGGTCGAATGTTGCCAGAGCACTATCCAGGATTATTGCTATGAGAGCCAACCCGACGCTACCGCGTTACGGTACTGACCCGATCCACGAGAGATGCCAGAAATTGAACCGACAGCGACTTATCGAGATCTGCCGGGCTCTTCCCGAAGTGACCTACGAAGTTGTTGGCAAAGAGAAAGAGCACATCGAAACTGGCGACAAAGCGAAGAAAAATGATCATGGGATCGCTCTATTAAAGATTAGTCGGTTGATAACCTTCTCGAGCGCTTACTTTTGCGCCGGCTAATCCGCGGACCTCGACACGGATTTGACGGAACCGTCCGTCGCGAGCTTTGTTGGTTGAGTAGTAGCCGAGGCTGTACTGGCGGCCGATATCCGCCGCGACCGCTGCGAAGGCGGTGCGAGCAGCGTGTAAGTCGGCTGCCTCAAAGATCCTGCCGCCCGTGTCTCGGGCAAGTTGGGCCATCTCCTTACGTGCGAGTTGATAAAGCGAGCCACTGATCTCCAGGCGCTTGAACGGGTTCATCAAGCAGAAGTCGGCGTAGTTGGCGCGAGCGGCGCGCGGATCGAAGGTGCGGCGGTAAAGTTCGAGTTGTGTGCTCGAGAGGCGTAGTGCGCCGTCGTCCTGGCAGTCACGGAGCAGGCCCTTCCCGACGTAGTCTTCCGTGTCGATCTGTATGAAGTAAGTGAGGGCTCCTGCTTGCAGGAAGTGCGCTCGCACCGACGCAAAATCCGAGCGACTCGCCGAGTCGACGCCGTCGGTCAGTGCGACGAGCGCGCGCCGGCCGCGCCTCTCCGGTATCGGCGGCTCGCGGAAGATCTCTTTCGCCACGCATTCGAGCGCGTCGTAGTAGGGCGTGCCGCTGCTCGCGCCGATGTTCTGCACGGCTCCGCGAAGTGCCTCGCGGTCGTTGGTGAGGTAGCTTTGCACGGCTACCTTTGCAATTCTCTCTCGCCTCTCCTCGATCGTGTTAAAGGAGAGGACGGCTACGCGGTCGCCAGGGCGCAAAGATTCGATGAATGCGTAAGCGGCGCTGCGGATAAGAGCGATCCCGGCGCGGGTCGAGCCGGAAGTATCTAACAGTAGTGCGACCTCGAAGGGTGCGTCTGACGTGGCGAAGGTCGCCAGGGATTGCGGTTGGTTGTCTTCGTAAACTTGAAAGTCGGAGGCCTTTAATCCCGTGATGGGCTGGCCATGCTGATCGCGGACGACGACGGGAACGGTGATGAGTTGCGTGTCTACGCGCACCACATCGTTCTCGCTGAGCTCCTCGCCGGGATATTCCTTCTCAGGCGGAGGCATGACGCGACGCGGCCGCTGCACTTGCTGTCCCGGCGGCAGCGTTTGGGCATCGACCACCACGCCCGCCAGCGCGAGAAACAGGACGACGAACCAAACGTGTGCGCCCAGGCTGGTGCTGTCGTAGTTCTTTTTTAAGTCTTGAGCCAGCATAGCGACTCAAGCAGGATACACACTTACACCTTATGATTGTTCTCAAAAATCCCTGATTTCCCTCAAATATGTGTCATACGTCAGAGACTCCGGGGTGGTGACCTAATTTGAGGTTCTTATCCGCAGATTGCACAGATTTTATTAATTAATCTGTGTAATCTGTGGATAAAAAAGTGAAACCAGGGCACTACCTTAATTGTGAGGGTGCTTGATTTGAGACCAAGCACGTGCGCGGCGCGTTGTTACCTTCGATTTTCCAACCTCTTTCGTCGACGACCTTGAGAATATGATTGCGCTCGATTACAAGCCGGCAGGCGTTTGCGATTAATTCCGTACGACACTTACGGACGCAGGGACAAGCAGACCCTTACCTTCATTCCACCCGAGACGCTGCGTAGACGATCCGAAGACGCTGGCGAAAAGCGTATCGATATCCTCGCGTCTGTTTACGGAAAAATTGGACGTGGCCACTCGCCCGGGGCGATGAGAAAGCGTCAGGCAGTTAACGAACTATTACACCTTCTCATTGTTTATGCGGCTAAAACCGAGCCGTTTGACAGCGAAGCGCCCCAAGGAGTGGCGTCAATATCGGTCTGCCGAATTTAGCGCGCACTCTTTTATCGTCAAGGTCTGGATCGAAGAAGAAACCAACAAGCATGGCGACCCGATATGGCGCGGCCATATCACGCACGTACCCGACGGCGAGCAACGTTACCTGCGAAACCTCAGCGAAATTGAACGCTTTGTAAAGCCTTATCTGAGCGACATGGGCATCCGTTTTAGCCTGCGTGACCGCATCAGGAGATGGCTGAACTTTTAGAAATCCTACGATGTTTACGATCAAGCCAATTGCCGCCACAGGAGTCACCGTCAACCGGCCTCTGACCAGGTTACGCAAACACATCCTGGGAATTTCCTTCCAGGAGGTGACGTTCGAACGCAGAGGATTTATTGACGGACATCACGAGGCGAAACTGCGGCTCGAACAGGTTGGACGAGTTTTTCTGCAGGGCTACCACGCCGCGCTCAACGATGAAGACCTTGAAACTCTCGCCTTCAACCTGGAAACAATGGACCACGAGCTGTCGGGATTCGCGTATGAAGGCGCAGCGATGGGCCTCACGCTTCTGGATCAACTGTCGTTCACCAATCGCCGGCGACTGCACACGTTCCTGAACAACTTTGGATCCAGACACACATACATGATTCACGTCGGAGTCGGTTGGGCGATCGCGCGCGTCCCCTGGCTGCGTCGCAATTTTGAACAGGCATCCGGTCATCTCGATCCACTGCTGCGCTGGTTGGCGGCGGACGGAAATGGCTTCAGCGATTTCTACTTCGGGTTCCCAGATTTCCTGCGTAAACCCGAGCGCCTTAATCGACTAGAGGGTTATACCCGCCATGCCTATGCCCAAGGCGTAGGGCGGAGTCTTTGGTTCGTTGCGGGCGCGAATGCGAATCGAATCTCTCGCTGGATTTCTGTGCTACCACCGTCGCTGCATAGTGACTTGTGGAGCGGCGTTGGTCTCGCTTGTGCGATGGCGGGCGGTGCTGACCAGTTCGCGATTGAACGACTGAAGTTACTCTCCGGAGATCACCAGGCAGCCGTAGCGCAAGGAGCGGCGTTCGCGGCCAAGACACGCCAACAAGCTAATAACGTCACACACCATACCGAAATGGCATGTCAGATCCTCTGCGGACTCAACGCAGACGCGGCCGCGCAACTCACGGACGCCATGCGCCGGTGTCTACCTGAAGATCGAAAAGTGCCCGCTTACGAGATTTGGCGACAGCGCATTCAATCGCAGTTTCCATGGAGCTAGTCGGATCATGAAGCTCGTTACTCACTTTGTTCGCCGGAACATCGCACGCTTAGTTGCAATCGCTGCCCTTGTGGCGCTCTACCTGTTGGCGCAGCTACCGAGTATTTCAACGGCCGAGCGCAATCAACTCGCCACGAACTTTCACTTTGCACGGACACCTCTGCACGAGGTTCCATCTGCAACTTACAGGTCACACCGGATTGTTAACCCGAGCCTGCAACGCATCGCTTCGTGGGTATCTGCAACCGGCGCGTCAGTCGCTCTCAATGATCTCGATGGCGACGGCGTTTCGAACGATGTTTGCCACGTCGATCCGCGTACCGATCGTGTCACAGTGGCTCCGGCGCCGGGTACAGCGATGCGCTACCAGCCTTTTGTGCTCGATGCCGGCCGGCTCTATGACGAAAAGGTAATGGCTCCGATGGGATGTTTGCCGGGTGACCTGAACGAGGATGGGTTGATGGATCTCGTCGTCACGTACTGGGGCCGCACACCCATCGCTTTTCTCGCTCGCAAACAGCAGGAGCAAGCACCTCTTTCTAACGATCGCTACAAACCGCGCGAGGTTGTTGCAGGCGGAGATAGATGGTTTACCGGCGCGGCTACGCTTGCGGATCTCGACGGCGACGGACATCTCGATCTGGTAATCGGCAACTACTATCAGGACGGCGCTCGCATCCTTGATGCTAACGACAACACCAGGCAGGTAATGCAGCACTCCATGTCTCGCGCTTACAACGCCGGCAGAAGTCGCTTGCTGCTCTGGCAGAACGCTACCGAGGGAAGTGAACCGTCTGTTCAATTCAAAGCGGTTGAAGACTACGTTGAAGGATCTGCAACGCAGAAGCAGATAGCTACGCATGGATGGACGCTCGCCGTCGGCGCCGCGGATCTCGATGGAGATCTGCTCCCTGAAATTTACTTTGCCAACGACTTTGGACCAGACCGGCTGCTTCACAACCGCTCGCGCCGTGGCGAGCTGCGCTTTGCGGTGCTCGAGGGACACAAGTCGCTAACGACACCAAGCTCGAAGGTGCTCGGCCGCGACAGCTTCAAAGGCATGGGCGTAGACTTCGCCGACCTCAACGGCGATCGCATGTTCGATATCCTCGTTTCGAATATTGCCACTCCATTCGCGCTCGAAGAAAGTCATTTTGTTTTTCTCAGCACCGGCGCCGGCAATGCGTTTAAGAACGGTGCGGCGCCTTATGTCGATCGCAGCGAAGACCTGGGCCTGTCAAGAAGCGGTTGGGGCTGGGAAATAAAAACAGCAGACCTCAACAACGACGGCGCTTTCGAAGTACTTCAAGCGACCGGATTCCTGAAAGGGAAAGAGAACCGCTGGCCCGAGCTGCAGGAGCTAGCGACCGCAAACGATCAGTTACTCAGCAATCCCAACGTATGGCCCAGGTTCCAGCCCGGCGATGCTCTCAGCGACACCGATCACAATCCTTTCTACGTACGCGCAGCAGATGGCCGGTTCTACGACCTCGCCGCTGAACTCGGTCTCGATCAAGAGCAAGTCAGTCGCGGCATAGCAGTGGCGGACGTCAACGGCGATGGCTTGCTGGATTACGCCGTCGCGAATCAATGGGCCACATCTTTCTTCTACCTCAACGACAGTCCGAAAAACGGCGCGTTCCTCGGCCTACGTCTCCGCTTACCGCTCGATCAAAAGTCAGTTGCGCCGACGATGATTTGTAGTAACGCGCAAGGTTTGAACTTGCCGAGCCGTAGCGCGATCGGCGCTGTGGTGACCGTCAAACTTCCCGATGGCCGCCAACTGATCACTCAGGTAGACGGAGGCAACGGCCATTCAGGCAAACGTAGTCCTGATGTGCACTTCGGACTCGGTTCCTTATCACCAACAGTACGACTCCCCGTAGAAATCAACTGGCGAACCGCCCAGGGCCAGGTACAACGACAGACAATTCAACTATCACCGGGTTGGCACACAGTGATGCTCGGCCAACCTGAAAGGATGAGCAATGATTGTCAATCAATGGAATGACGCGATTCGTTTAGGTGGGCTGCGGCGGTTTGCGATTGCGATTTCGATACTCAACATCCTCGGACACACCGTCCTTGGTTTCGAGCAATCGTGGGCGCAACCGTTGGTCGCGTTGGCGACTGCATACAGTCTCGAACTGCTGTTAGAGACGCTTAGCTGCTGGAGCGCCGGTCGAAAGCCGGGCTTCACTGGCGGTCTGAAAAATTTTGTCGACTTCCTGCTGCCGGCGCACATCTCGGGGCTCGCCGTCGGCATGCTCATCTACGCGAACGATCGCTTGTGGGTCGTAGCGTTTGCTGCCGCAGTCGCAATCGCGTCGAAAGTACTTCTGCGCATGCCAGTCGGCGGTAAGTCGCGACACTTTTACAATCCTTCGAACTTCGGCATCACCGTGACCTTGCTGCTCTTTACGTGGGTCAGCATCTCGCCTCCTTACCACTTCACCGAGAACCTGGACCGCATTGGCGACTGGCTCCTGCCTTCGATCATCGTCTTTACGGGCAGCTTTCTGAACGCGCGATTCACCCGGCGCGTGCCGTTGATCCTGGCATGGGTGAGTGGATTCGTAGCGCAGGCTGCGATTCGCAGTGTGATCTTCGACACGCCTTTGCTGGCGGGACTCGCGCCGATGACGGGTCTTCCGTTTGTTCTTTACAGCTTTTACATGGTGACCGATCCGGCCACGACTCCGTTTGGCAGGCGCAGTCAAATCGTTTTCGGCGCGAGCGTCGCGGCAGTCTACGGCATCCTGATGGTGACCCACGTCGTGTTTGGTCTGTTCTTCGCGTTGACCATTGTCTGCACTGTGCGCGGGATCTATCACTACGCCCTGGCGTGGACCACTTCCAGAAGTCGAACTACGCAGACAGCAGTGCACTCGCCGACAGTCGTAACGGAGGCGTAAGAAATGGTGCCGAGGATTGCCATTGTTGGGATGGCTTGCCTGTACCCGGACGCGCGCTCGCCGCAGGAGTTGTGGGAGAACGTGCTGTCGCAGCGGCGGGCTTTCAGGTCCATACCGTCCGAACGTTTGCGACTGGAAGACTACTTCTCGAGTGACCGTGCGGCTCGCGATAGCATTTACGCTTCGCAAGCTGCGGTGATCGAGGGATACGAGTTCGATCGCGTGGCTTTTTCAGTCGGCGGCGATGCATTTCGTTCGGCTGACATGACTCACTGGCTCGCGCTCGACACTGCCGCGCGGGCGTTGAGTGACAGTGGGTTTGAAAATGGCGACGGGTTGCCACGAGCGACGACGGGAGTGTTCCTCGGCAATACGCTGACGGGCGAATTCTCACGCGCCAACTTGATGCGTTTGCGGTGGCCGTATGTACGCCGGGTTGTCGACGCCTCACTAGGTGACGAAGGATGGACGACTGAAGACAGATCTCGCTTTCTGCAGAACCTCGAGACGCTCTACAAAGAGCCTTTCCCAAACATCAACGAGGAATCGTTGGCCGGTGGTCTCTCAAACACTATCGCCGGTCGCATATGTAACCACTTCGATCTCAAAGGCGGTGGTTACACGATCGACGGCGCCTGCTCTTCATCGCTGCTGGCCGTTGCCAATGCCTGCACTTCGCTGTTGACAGAGGATCTCGATGTGGCGCTGGCGGGCGGCGTTGATTTGAGTCTCGATCCGTTCGAGTTGGTTGGATTTGCAAAGGCAGGCGCCCTCGCGTCAGGTTCGATGCGGGTTTACGACGCGAGGTCCAATGGCTTCCTGCCGGGCGAGGGTTGCGGATTTGTTTTGTTGATGCGGTATGAGGACGCGTTGGCGCAGGGCCGACACGTTTACGCGACGATCAATGGCTGGGGGATTTCGTCTGACGGCAAGGGCGGAATCACGCGTCCGGAAGTTGAAGGTCAAATGCTGGCCTTAAGGCGCGCGTATCGCCGTGCGGGTTTTGGGATCGAGACGGTTGCGTATTTTGAGGGTCACGGAACCGGCACCAGCGTCGGCGACACAGTTGAATTGCAAGCGCTGTCACGTGCACGCACTGAAACTAACGCGCAAACATTTCCGGCTGCGATCGGCAGTATCAAAGCCAACATCGGGCACACGAAAGCAGCCGCTGGAATCGCGGGTTTGATCAAAGCGACTCTGGCGCTCAAGACTGGAATCATCCCGCCAACAACAGGCTGCGAACATCCGCATTCCGAAATCACGCGACCGTCACCCGCGCTCAGGGTTTTGAAAACTGCTGAAGCCTGGCCCAAAGATCAGCCGCTGCGCGCAGGCGTCAGTTCGATGGGGTTTGGCGGCATTAACGTCCACCTCGCCGTCGAGGCAAATGGTTCACAGCAACCGCGAACAATAACTTCCGCACAACGCACGTTGATCTCGACGGCGCAGGACACGGAACTGATCCTGTTGAGTGCGCGCAATGTAGATGAATTGGTGACGAGGGTAGAGCACCTGCTTACTTTCGCAGCGAGGATTTCACAAGCAGAACTTTCGGATCTGGCCCGGGAGTTACAAAGAACGTTGACGCGGGATCGTGTGCGGGCGGCGATTGTGGCTTCGAACCCGTCAGAGCTGGCGCAACGTTTGGAGAAGTTGAGATCGCGAGTCGCACGTGGTGAGACCGCAATCATCGATCCTGCCGCTGGAGTTTTCTTAAGCAGCGCCACATCGGAACCTCGGATTGGTTTTCTATTTCCCGGTCAGGGTTCTCCGTCTCATGTTGATGGCGGAGCTTTACGTCGCCGTTTCGATTGTGTGCGGCAACTTTATGAGCGCACCAGGTTACCTGCTGGCCCGGACGACACGGCGACGGAGATTGCGCAACCGGCGATCATGACTGCATCAATCGCCGGCCTGCGCGTTTTAGCGGAGCTTGGAATCACAGGCGAGATCGCCGTGGGACATAGCCTCGGAGAACTTGCCGCGCTGCATTGGGCGGGCGCGATTGACGAAGAGACGCTTCTAAATATTGCCAGGGTTCGCGGCGGGGCGATGAAGAATGGCCATCGTCCGGGCGCCATGGCCAGCATCGGCGTGGGATTGCGTGAAGTTGAACGACTCTCTCATGATGAACCCGTCTTTGTTTCAGGGATCAACTCGCCTCATCAAACTGTCATTTCAGGTGAACCGCCGGCTGTGGACGTCGTCGTCAAGCGGGCACTGTCGGCACATCTCAAAGCGGTCAGGCTTCCAGTTTCGACCGCGTTTCATTCACCCATCGTCGCGCATTCTGCGGATGTCCTCACAAGGTATTTAGCAAACGTAAACTTCAATCCTCTCCAGCGTGTTGTTGTCTCGACCATCACGGGTGAAGTTCTCACATCATCATCAGCGAACCTGCGCGACCTCCTCCGTCAGCAGATCACTTCACCCGTGTTGTTTATGAATGCCGCAACTGTCGCGGACGCTGAAAAGATCGATCTGTGGTTGGAAGTTGGTCCTGGGCAAGTGCTCGCTGGGCTGATGACCGACATCACCGGCACACCAGTGATATCGCTCGATGCGGGAGGTTCCTCCTTACGCGGCCTGCTGAACGCCATCGGGGCCGCATTTGTTTTGGGCCAGCCAGTTAA
>DASVGE010000332.1:0-21377 GCA_036379695.1 Pyrinomonadaceae bacterium
AGTTGCGGCGGTAAGTTTCGAAAAGCGCGCTCTCGATAAACACCCTGGGACGCACGATCGATCGCCTTGGAGCTTGCGTCGCTCGCCAGAATCTCGATCGGCGCCCGTTCAAACCACCCAGCTTCGTTCAAGGCGATGGCAATCGTCAATGGCTCCTCACCAGTGGCGCAGGCTGCGCTCCAGATCCGCAAAGTCGAATTAGGATTCTGAGCATGCCATTGTGGAACCAGTGATTGGACCAGAGCTCGCAC
Organism: Pyrinomonadaceae bacterium; assembly: GCA_036379695.1. Lineage (GTDB taxonomy): Bacteria > Acidobacteriota > Blastocatellia > Pyrinomonadales > Pyrinomonadaceae > PSRF01. The sequence goes on from DASVGE010000332.1 coordinate 252, forward strand.
TTGATCGATCTCTCGCCAGAAGTACGTCTCCTGTACCGAGAGTGCATTCATGACGTTTTGCCATTCGACGCGCGCGGAGGCGTCGTATTTCAGCAAGTAGTAATAGTCGAGATACGAACTGAAACCCCGTTCGATAACGAGTGGCGAGAGTTTGTCGATCAGCAGATCGCTCTTGCCGTTGTCAAAAAACATGCCGGTGCGTTCATTGATCAAGTTTCGAATCAGAGCGCTGGTGCCCTCCGGTAAGACGAGATTCTGCGAACGTGACAACATACTTCGAACGTTATCCACCGATTACACAGATTCATCTGCGTGATCTGTGGATGGCTTTTGAACCTTTCCAAATGCGACTTGCGCGGCGTGCGCTACGTCGGGATCGTCATCGCTAACCAGCCTGGCAACGATCCCCGCAATACGGTCACCGCCGATTTGTCCCAGCGAATCAAGGGCCGCAATCCGAACGTGGTTAAACTTCTCGTTATCAATCACCCTCTCGAGAGCACTTATGCTCTCCTCGGAGCGGCGACGACCCAGGGCGCGCGCGCTGAAATAGCGCACCCAAACGTCCTCGTCAGAAAGTCCTTCAATCAACGGCTGAACGGCCTCGGGAGCATCCATAGTGCCGAGCGCACGAGCCGCGGCGGCACGGACGTTCGGTGTTTCGGCTTTTATCGCATGGACTAGAACGTCGAAAGCTCGCTCGTCTTCGACAAACGGCAGGTGCTCGATCGCAGCGCACCTCACACGCTCGTTCGCATCGTGGCTTAGCTCCAGCAACGCCCCCGCGGACTCCGGGTAACCAAAGTATCCGGCAATCTTCACTGCCGATTCTCGAACGTTCGGATCTGGGTCATGTAGAAGCGGAATAATACGTCCGGACATTAACGGCGGAATGACCGAATTGAGCGCGCTGACTGACGCCTGCCGGATCGACGCATCGCTATTACCAATCAAATTCAGTAGTCCATCGACTGCCTTTGGATCTCCGATTTGGCCCAGCGCATTTGCCGCGTCGACCGACAGCGCTTCATCTTCGAGCGTATTTACCAGCGCGGCGGTGGCACTCGAATCGCCGATCCGTCCGAGCGCCAACACAGCGGAACGTCTCACTTCCAGGTCTTCTGCTGATAACTGTGCAATCAGTAGTTCTAAAGTCGCAGGACCGTGCCGCACGAGCGCTTCGATGATCTCGTCACGCAGATCGACGCGCCCCATCAATCGCGTGAGCGCGCGATCGACACCGGAACGTTTGAGCCAGCCAAGGACCAACGCAATCGAGCGCAAGTTTTCTTTGCCGGGCGCCTCAAGGGCCTCGAGCAAATTCTGAATGCCGGTGGGCGATATTTCACCGCTGGTTAGATCTGCGATGTAAGCGCCCTCGCCATACTTTTCCTGATAGCGATCGCTGAGAGCCGCGAGCGCGTCCGCGATGGGATTAGTCGGAGCAGTCGGAGTATTCAACAACGCGACCAGCGGAGCTACCGCAGTTTCGTCACCCAGTTGGCCCAACAGGTTGATCGCCGGCTCACGCAGGAGTTCGTCTTCCAAAAGCGGGACCATCCGTGGCGCGATACGCGCGTCGCCGATTTTTGCGAGTGACTCCAATGCCACGAAGGCGAGGAAGAAGTCTCTTGATTCAGCTATCTCGACCAATGCATCGACGGCGTCCACTGCGTTCAGCTTGCCCAGTGCCTCGATCGCGTGATACCGCACGTTGGTATCGTCATCCTGCAATGCTTTTATCAATGCAGTGGTGGCACGAACGTTGTGTTGTTCACCCAAAGCCAACGCTGCCTGCATTCGCAGATCCGGGTCGGGTCCATGCAGCAGTTCCAGTAACGGTGAAATAGTGTCGACATCAGTGGCGGCCAACACCTGGAGCGCGCTGTTCAATAATGCAGGCTCGTGATGACGCTCGGCGACAGAGCTTAAAAGTGCGGTGATCGCTTCCGGTGCAGCACGCTGTGATGCTTCCCTGACCGCTTCGCGCCTAACTCTCCAATCCTTATCACTCAGCGCGTCAAGCATCGGCGTCGAGAGTTCGCGCTCACGTTCGAGTCGCTCGGTGACGTCCTCAATAGTGACGATGAGCCCGGCAATTGACTGGTCGTCACGCAGAGGCGCGATGGTCACGCGTTGCTGCATCCTGTCGAAGTGTTTGGCAGGTGTGACTGGAGCACACGGAATCAGGTAGTGATGAAAGGCAGGTGCAAGCACTTCCACTACGCCTTCGTTAAGCGATCGTTGAAAACGTTTCAGCAACCCGCGCTGCTGGAGATCGGGCAGCAGCGCAGTCAACGCCTGACCCGAAGCAGATTCGTCGCTGATTCCGGTGAGCCGCGCGAGAGTGGCGTCCCAAACTTGAATGATTAGTTCAGCGTCCGTTGTAAAAACGCCGACTGACGGCTCGGTGCTTGTCATGCCTGATCAGCGTCATCCGCGTTATCTGCGGCTGGTTTTCTATTCCGCCGGCGTTTAGGTTTCTGATTGCCATTGCTAACGATGATGCTGTCCATGATCTCACCGAGTTGGCGCGCGCGGTCGGCCAGCCCCGACGTACTGGTCAAGGTTGCTTTCACACCGTCTGCATTGCGAGTAGTTATCTGGCGCAACTCAATGACACCATCACGAATCCTGTCGGCGGCATCGAGATGGTTGCGATTGGCGCTGGTGATCCGCAGCGCTTCTTTAGAAACATTCGAGACGCCGATACTCATTTCATGCGCGGTTCGCGCCTGTTCGCGCATCGCCTTGGTTACCTGGTCGGCTTGCAAACGCATACTCTGCGTCGCCGTAGTAATCTCCACAGCCGCCTGCGCCTGCTCACTCATCGCCTTGCTGATCTCACTGACTTGCCGCGCGAGTTGCAATGCCTCCTTCGAAACCTGATCGCCGGCAACTGCCTGTTCACTCAGCGCACGCGAGGTAGAAAGCGCTCCGCGTCGCATTGATTCGATCGCCTGTGTGATCTGTTTCGCAGCTGCAGCCTGTTCGTTGGAAGCTTTGCGCACTTGTTTCGCCGCGCCACTGGTGCTCTGCGCCGCTTTGATGATCTCCCGTGCCGCGCGACCTTGCTCATTCACCGCCTTGCTGACTTCCTTCGCGGTCTTGCGCATGTGCGTGGCCGCCTTGACGATCTGCTGTGTCGCTTGCGCCTGCTCTATCACCGCGTTGGAAACTTGTTTCGTTTGCGTGGCAGTAGTTTCGAATGCTGTAACCACTTGTTGACCTGTGGTCAGTTGCTCTTCGGTCGCATCAGCAATTTGTGAAACCAGCTCGGTTGTTTGATTAATCCCGATCAATATCTTCCGGAGACCAGCAGCACCCTCTTCCGCGAGTTGACCACTCTCATCGGCGATACGCATTCCATCACTTGCAGCAGTCACCGCCTCTCTGACTACTTCCTGAAGTGATCTAATGATCGCGGCAATATCCGCGGTTGCCTGCGCCGAGCGATCGGCGAGGTTTCTGATCTCTTCCGCCACCACTGCAAACCCTCGCCCCGCATCACCGGCACGAGCAGCTTCGATCGAAGCGTTGAGGGAAAGCATGTTGGTGCGCTCCGCAATCACGTTGATAGTGTTGACGATGCCTCCAATCTCGTCAGAACGTTTTCCCATTTCGCGAATAACGCTAGCTGATTGCTCCATCGCCGAGCGCACGCGCTGTAGACCCTGCATCGACTTCTGGGCGGCGGCGCCGCCCTCTTCGGCTTGTCTGCTCAGTTGAGTGGTGGCCTCCTCGGCACGCTTGGTTAACGTGACCACCGAATGTAACGAGTGGTCCATTTGATTAGCGCTGCCGGCGGCGTTGGTCGCGGCTTCGTTGATGCGCTCCGCATTCTGCGCCACTCCCTGCACCGATCGCGCCATCTGTTCGATCGAAGTTGACACTTGTTCAACTGACGACGCGAGACTCTCGCTCATCGCCGCGACTTCTTCGATCGACGCGGCCATTTCGTTGATCGCAGAGGACGTCTCTTCGGCTGACACGGTGAGGTCGTCGGCATTTCCGGAGAGACTCACGATCGAGGCAGATACCTCTTCGATGCTGGCCGCCGTTTCATTGACCGAGGCAGTGAGTGCTTCGGTGTCTCCGCTTACGGATTTGATGGAGCTGGCAATCTCGGTCATTGCGCCGGTAACTTCTTCAGCGGATGTCGCTATGCTCTGGCTTGTGCTGCTGACGACCTCACTCGAACGTGCGTTCTGCTCCGCAGCAGCCGAGATCTGCGTGATCGACGTGGAAAGCGATTCAGCATTCTTACTGACCTCTTCGATCGAAGCGGCGCTTTCGTTAACCGATGACGCGAGTTGTTCGGTCGAGGTGGCGATCGATTCGAGTTGCGTCGTGGTCTCGCCCATGGATGCCGTCATCTCATTGGCGATAGCGACTGTGCTTTCGAGTACGCGTAACTGTACTTCTGCTCCTTCAGCCACCTCGTTGGCCGTTACGGTGATTTGACTGGCCGATTCAGCAACCTGCACCGCTTGCTGTCGAACCAGCCCGATGTTTCTCTCGATATTATTGCCAGACGTTTCGAGTACCGTCATAACCTTATCTCCAATCCGTCATTCATCTGTGAAATCTGTGGCTCGTATTCCAAATCAAGTACTGCATCCAGGTTCAAGATCAAAATCATGCGCTCGCCGACCGTGGCGATGCCTTCGAGGTAGTGGCCACTCAATCCCGTAAGCGCCTCGGGTGGCGGCTCGATCGACTCCGCTGCAATCTTCAGAAACTCGCGCGCTGTATCGACAACGAGCCCCACGACCCTGTTCCCCGTGTTAATAACAACCAATCGAGAACGCAGATCGCGTTCGATTCGGTCGAACCCAAACCGTGTGCGCAGGTTCAACGCCGGAATCACCTGGCCGCGAACCAGGACCACACCTTCGACCGCGGGATGAGCATTCGGAACTGAAGCAGCATCTTCAATCATCTCGATCTGTTGCACAAACCGACTGCGCACCCCGTACGTCGTGCCCGCCAACTCGAAAAGTATGAATGGTTCCATCTGTGTCATCCGTGGCTAATGTCTTGACTTCATCGCTAACTGTCGCAGCGCCGTTATGTCCAGAATCAGCACTACGCGTTGGTCTCCGAGTTCGGTGGCTCCGGCGATGCCTTTGCTTTGCGCGAGCGGATCTTTAATGGCGCGTACCACGATTTCGCGCTGTCCGAGTATGCGATCGACCGCCAGGCCCACCGCGTTCGCTTCCTCGCCAATCACCAGCACATGAAAGCGATCGCCACGCTGGTGGTTCATCTCAAACACACGCGCCAGGCGAACCAGGGGAAGGACTTTCCCGCGATACGGAATGATTTCATTATTCTCCAACACCTTCGTTGAAGCCGACTCAACCTCCAGCACTTCCCTCACCGCCGATTGCGGCACCGCAAACCTTTGCCCATTCACGCTAACGATGAGGGCCTCCGCGATCGCGAGTGTCAACGGCAACTCGATGGTGAAAGTCGTGCCTTCTCCAACTTTCGTCGCCAGTGAAATTCGTCCGCCGAGTTCTTCGGTGGCCCTTTTAACTACATCCATTCCCACACCGCGTCCGCTCTCTCGATCAGCTTCTACGCGCGTGGAGAATCCGGGCGTGCAAATCAGATCGAGTAAGGCATCGTCATCGATCTCGGAGTTCCCTGTCTTTGCCTTTGCAAGGATGAGACTCCGATCAATACCACGCCCATCATCGGCAATCTTGATAACTATCCTTTCACCGGCGGTCATCGCGCTCAGCGATAACAAACCCTCACTCCGCTTCCCTTGTGCTTCACGTTCGGCAACAGTTTCGATTCCATGACTGACAGCATTGCGCACCAGGTGCATGAGCGGATCCATCATTCGCTCCACGAGAAACTTGTCGATCTCCGTTTCGCCGCCACTGAGTTGCACGATGATCTTCTTGCCGCTCTCACGCGCCAGGTCGCGAACCACGAACGTCATGCGCTCGAAGATCTCACCGATCTGGACCATGCGCACACGCATGACGCTCTCGCGCAAATCTCTTAGCTGCCGCCCCATGTTCTGACTTGTTTCCTGAAGCGACCGCCAGGCAGCAGCAGGTGTCGCTCGTTTCAACTCCGTCAACTGGTCTTCGAGCCGGGTACGACTGATCACGAGTTCGCCAATGATGCGCATCAATTCATCGAGCCGCTCGAGATCGACACGCACCACGCTCGCCGGAGCGATTGTCGGAACAGGCTGTGTATCGCGAGGTTGTGGCGCGGGCTCAACCGGAGCACGCTGGAACGTCAATCCGTCAGACTCGAGAACTGCAATCGTGGTCTGGTCCGCGCCCGTCACAACAATGAATTCGAAAGCAATCTCGCCGGCGCCTTTGACCACGGGTTTTGCCTGGACCACCTGGCCGAGCTCCTGCAACCGTGCTCGCACGCTGTTCACGTTAACTCCGCGCTCGGCAAGTTCCGCGGTGGGGGTAAACTCGATCTGCCAACGCGTCGTAGTAGCCTCGTCCTTTGACGCTGTAACTGACGGACTCTCGCTATTGCTCGTTACTGAATCAGGGGAAACGGCTTGCAGTCGCTCTACAATCTCATCGATTGAAGGGATAGGCTGATGGTTGCGACGCGCGTTAACAACACCTTCGAGCAACGAAACACCGGCCACGAGCGTTTCAAATCCCGGCACACTCAAAGCCAGAGTTCCTTCACGCAGTTCGCGCAAGTAGCTTTCGAGATGATGTGCGAGTTGTTCGGCAGCCGCGAGACCGACCATGCCGGAGATGCCCTTGAGCGTGTGGAAGCTACGGAAGAGATTATCGAGTAGCGCGCGATCGACCGTGCGCGTATCGACTTCGTCTTCCAGCGTGACTAACGCGCGTCGGATCGAGACGAGGTGTTCGTCACACTCAGCGTAATAATCGTCGAGGAACTGATCGAAGAACTCACCACGATTGTCGGGATTCGGTGTATCCATCAATGCGCCTTTAACAACGAGCTCACCACGTCAGCCAACTGCCGCGGATCGAAAGGTTTCGTTAAGTAGCGATTGGCGCCGGCGGCCAGGGCTTCTTTACGGCTGGACTCTTCGCCTTTAGTCGTCAGCACCACGATCGGAATGTCTCGATAGGCCTGGTGCTTCCTGACGAAATCGATCACTTCCATTCCGTGCATGTCCGGCATGTTCAAATCGAGCACCATCAGATCGACGGGTTCTATCGCCAGCCTTTCGATCGCCTCCAGGCCGCTGCCCGCCTGTGTAGACTTAACCTTTCGCAGGGAGCCCAACGACGTAATTACCATCCGCCTCATCGTAGGCGAGTCGTCAACCACCAGGATGTTGTTGGTTTTGGTATTGTCAGACACTTCAGAAGACACGGTTCAACGGCAGATTTAGCCGGATCGTGGGGGAGTACACAACGGCAAATCGGGGAAGCTCACTTCGGGGAGGGGCCATTGTACGGGAAAGTATGGATTTACCAAAGCAGGGTTATTAACATCGCTGCTAATGAGTAAGGCCGCTGGCACGAGTTGTCTGTCTAAGCGGTCATTGCCACTTGAAGATCTTCAGAGCCACAACAAAACTCACAACACACCAGACGAGCAGCACCGTAATCGGAATCCAGTTAGACGAAAGCCCCGCGCCTTCGTTCATCACCGCGCGAAGCACGTTGTTGAGCGCGGTCAGCGGCAGCGCTTTGATGAACGGTTGCAGCACTTGCGGAAAGCGTTCTGACGAGAAGAACGTGCCGGACAACAGCCACATCGGCAGCATGATGAAGTTCATCAAGCCCGACACTCCCTCAATCGTCGTCGGTCGCGCCGCCACGAGCAATCCGATACCTGAAAAAGTAAAACCTCCAAGCACCGTAATTAAAGTAAGACTCAGCCACGACCCGCGCACAGTAAAATCAAAAACCAGCGACGCGAACACGATCACCGCCGCGACTTCAAGCACGAGAAACACCAGTCGCGACAGCATGAACGAAAACAGGTAATGCGAGCGCCGCATCGGCGTTGCCGCAAAGCGCTTCAGAATTTTTCGTGAGCGCGCGATCACGACGGTGAATCCCAAACCCCACAACCCGCTGCCCATCATGTTCATTCCGATCAAACCGGGCACGAGAAAATCCACGTAGCGCGCGCCTGGTTCGGTAATCTTCTCTTCGCCGGTCTTCAACACGTCGGCGCGTCCTTTGCCACGTTGTAAGACGTCGTCAATCATCAGCCGGGCCGCACGACTCTCGGGCCGGGTTGGATCGAAACGATATTCGAACGAGTCGTTCTCCGGTTTGACGACAATGGACACCTTCCCGCTTCTCAACGCCTGTGCTGCTTCACTGGCGTTCATCACCGTAGCCTTGATCTCAGGAGCACCAGACAACAGTTGTGCAACTTCATTTGCCTTCGCCTCGGTTGTGACTTCGATCGCCACGGGCGTTTGATCGGGCGCGGTGTTGCGGAAGGCTATGCCAAGCGCAAACGTCATCAACACCGGAAAGACGAAGACCCAGAACACAGCCTCCTTCTCGCGCAGAAACTCGCGCACGCGCATCGCGGTCAGTTCAACCAGTGGATGAAGCGACTCTTTTGTTTCAGCCATCGCGCAGCATTCTCCCGGTCAAACTTACAAATACATCCTCGAGCGTCGCCTGGTGCGTGGTGAGCGTGACGACTTCTGATTGCTGTCGTTTAATTTCGGCGAGCAATGCAGGCAAAGCCACTCCGATCTCTGACACGGTGAGCGCATATACCTCGCCGCGTTTGTGCAAATTCGTCACGGCGGGAAGACTCGTTAAGGCATCGTCTACAAGCGCGCTCGCGACGCTGAATTCGATGACCTGGTCGGCGCCGAGCGATTCGATCAGTTCCGCGGGTGTGCCGAGTGCGATGACCTTTCCGTGGTCCATGATGGCGACGCGGTCGCAGAGACGTGCCGCTTCTTCCATGTAGTGTGTGGTGAGGAGAATGGTGCCGCCACCGGCACGAAATTTTTCGACGATGTCCCACAGCGAGAGACGCGCCTGCGGATCGAGACCGGTGGTCGGTTCATCCAGAAACAGTAGTTCCGGATCGCTTACGAGCGCGCACGCAACTGCGAGCCGCTGTTTCTGTCCCCCGGAGAGTTTGCCGACGCGTGCGTTTCGTTTTTCTTCGAGCGCGACTGTGCGAATAACTTCCTCAACGTTATGACCCCGTTTATAGAAACTGCGAAACAGCCTCAAGGTCTCAACCACAGTCACCTTCTCCGCCAACTGCGTTTCCTGTAGTTGAACCCCAATACGTTCCCTTAACGCCCTATCATCCCCCGCATTCCACTGCTGCCCCAGCAACTCCACCGCCCCCTCATCCGGCGCCGTCAGCCCTTCGAGTATTTCAACGGTGGTCGTCTTCCCCGCCCCATTTGGCCCAAGCAACCCAAAACACTCCCCAACAAACACCTCCAGCTCGAGCCCATCCACCGCCGTCACATCCGTAAACCTCTTCACCAACCCTGCGCACCTCAACGCTATGCGCTGCGTTTTTGGCGCTGCTGTTTGCACGACCGGTAATGTTTGCGTTGACATAAGCCAGAGAGTATTACTGTTTTATTAAAGCCTGGACAAGGCACGAGATATAGTGGAGTCGGAAAGTTTGCTTGCCCTATTGCGCTGCGATTTCATTTATCAACTGAAATCGTGTTACACTGCGCATCAAATTCAGTGCACATTTAGCAATGGATCGAGACGATGAAACTCACCCGCGATATTCAGAGCCTTAGCACCTTCAAACGCGACACTGCCAAGATCGTTCGCCAACTTAAAAAGACCGGACAGCCTGTGGTGTTAACCGTCAACGGCAAGGCGGAACTGGTCGTCCAGGACGCCGCGAGTTATCAGAAACTCCTTGAAGCGCAGGATCGGATGGAAGCGATCGAGGGAATCAGGCGTGGTCTGGAAAGCATGAAACGTAATGCTGGCAAACCGGCGGAAAAGTTCTTCCAGGAGTTTTTTGCTGAGAAAGGCATCGCGGAGCGCGAATGAAGCGTTACGCTGTTGTCTTCGAGCTCTCTGCACAGGCAGACGTGCGTGGATCGTATGATTGGGGTTGTCGCGTCTGGGGCAAAAAAGAAGCGCAACGATGGGTCCGCGAATTACGAACAGCAATTGCCAAACAGCTCAGCCTCGTGCCTAAGGGCTTTCCGCTAGCGCCGGAAAATAACGAGTTCCCTGAGGAAATCAGGCAGATGATTGTCGGCCGTTATCGCGTTTTGTTCACGATTCGAAAGCACAAAGTTCACGTACTCCACGTTAGAGGAGCGCACATTCGAGGTGATCAATCATGACGCGAACCAAATTCTCTCCACGACTATAAATGTTTGGTGGTTCGTCAGTGCAACATGACACTTGCGTTCGTTCTACACCAGTCTAATCTGCGGATAGGTTTAGCGTCTCAAATAAGGAGATCCTCATGCACGCTCGGCAAAGACTCAATTGTTCGAGCAGACGCAAGCCATGAAGAGATTTTTGCAGGACTGAAAGACAGAGTTGTCTGGCCTCTTACTTCACTGACCTCGAAGGTCGCTTTTCGTTTTCACAACTGCCGCCGGGTCGTTATCTCCTGATAATCAATCGCACAGAGTACGAGCGGTCACTGGGGAGGCGAAGAGAACCCGCGCTCCAGCGTCTCTTTTACCCAGGAGTAAGTGATGCAACCGATGCAATAATCATCGTCGTGGGTGATGTAGATGAACCGCCAAATTATGACTTTCGTTTGCGGATTCCGTAAAAAGATCTAATGCATCTTGAACGGGCCACCATGCGGCTCGGGTTCTAGATCAGGACGACTCGAATCCTGCACCACCTCATGCATCTCCAACACGTTCGACCGTGAAAACGCTTCCTTCGGCAGCGAACCCGACTGTGCGTGTCCCTTCACGAACGCATCAGACCGCACCCAGTTGAGAAAATCCTGACGGCTGTTCCATAAAGTAAACACCACATACGGATCTCCTTCGTTAACCGGCCGCAAGATCTGGTTCGAAATAAAACCCGGCATCTGGTCCACCAGCCCGGCACGCTCACGAAACCTCTGCTCGAAGGCTTCGGCATATTCCGGTGTTACATAAATCCGATTTGCTACAGTTATCATGACGTAGTTCCCCCTTTTGTTCACTCATCTGCGGATGGCTTCACCCGCAATCGCTTGATCTTTGAACGGCGTGCTTTCTCTTCAAGAGCCCGGTTCTTTGCACTACGCGGCATACGCGTCGGAATGCGTTTCGCCGGACGATAGTTCAACAGCTCGATCTTCTTACGCAGCTTTTGCAGGCAGAGTGTCTTATTCCGGTGTTGACTGCGTTCCTGCTGCGAAGTCACAACGATACCTGAGGGTAGGTGCTTTAGACGAACCGCGCTTTCCGTTTTGTTTACATGCTGACCGCCTGGCCCACTTGCGCGAAAGGTCTCGATCTCGCATTCACGCAACAAGTCTTCGTCTGTTATTCGCAATATTGCGAGAGATTAACACAAGCCCAGAATAAAATTTTTTGGACACTGTGTAGAATTCCGGTCTCGCCGTTCGTCTTGATAGTAAAGACGGGGCAACTAGCCCGGCTGAACACCATTTTAAGGAGACGACATGCCGCAATATCTTGTTTCTGGTTACCTTCCCGACAACTACGACCCGTCCCTCGAAAGCGAAGAGACTATCGAGGCGATCCACGCGCTCAACAGGGAAATGATCGCTGCTGGTGTCAGGCGTTTCGCCGGCGGCCTGGGCAAGGCTAAGTCACTGCGTACGCAGCCCAATGGTGAAGTGCTCATCACCGACGGGCCATACCTGGAAGCCAAGGAGCACGTGGGCGGTCTTTGGATACTCGAAACCGCAGACATGGACGAGGCGCTGGAGTGGGCGCGCAAGGGCGCGAAAGCGTGCCGTGCGTCAATCGAGATCCGAGAAATTTTCTTCGTGCCGGCACCCGAAACAGACTAAGCAACACGGACTTAATCAAAGCGAGCGGAAAACTATGCCTACAAACAAGGTTGGTCCAATCGTAACCAGCAGCCTTGCATTGCTTCTTGTGCTCGGCATCGCGCACCACGCAATAGCGGCACAGGATGCCAGCACACCTTATCCGAAGATGGCCTCGATCGATCAATACCTCATGGACCGAGAAGCCGAGATAGCCCTGGCGCGCAGTGCCGCTCCCGATTCCATATCACGCGATGCAACGATCCTGGTTCTGGGAAGGCAGGGCTACGAGACCGCGGTCGAGGGCAAAAACGGTTTCGTCTGCATGGTCGGACGCGCGTGGGGAGCAGCATTCGACTGGCCGGAATTCTGGAATCCGAAGGTGAGGGCCGCTGATTGTATGAACCCCCAGGCTGCACGTTCGATATTGCCCATCGTTTATCTGCGCGCCAGGATGGTGATGGCCGGGCGTTCCAAAGCGGAGATGTTGTCGGCAGTCAAAGCAGCGTTCGAGAATAAACAACTGCCGGAACTCGAAACCGGCGCTATGGATTACATGATGTCGAAATCGTCGTACCTGACTGACGAAGGCGATCACAACCTACCTCATGTCATGTTCTACACTCACATCAAGGACGGTAAAGACTGGGGGTCTAACGCTGCCGGCTCGCCGGTTATGTCGAGTCCGTATTGGTTTTTCACGCCGGAGAAACAACCCCAAATCAAAGGGCTGCCACCCATTCTGGTGTTCTTAGTCGCGGTCACAAACTGGTCCGACGGAACGCCTGCAGTGATCACCACACAACACTAGTCTTCCGCATGTAGCGTGTTTGCCTGACGACCATTAAGATGGCGTCACGCGAACATGAGCGATGTCGACAAGACGATCGAGGCGGTGTGGAAGACCGAGTCTGCGCGGCTCATCGCTGCGATTGCGCGCGTCACCCGCGATATCGGCATTGCCGAGGAACTGGCCCAGGACGCGCTGGTTGCGGCTCTCGAGCGGTGGCCCAACGAAGGTATCCCCGAAAATCCTGCGGCGTGGCTGATGACGGCGGCAAAGCGTCGCGCCATCGATAGTCTGCGCCGTGGGCAGATGCTTGTACAAAAGCACGAAGAAATTGCGCGGGACCTTAACGTGCAACAGCAGCGGCTCGGAGACGCGATGGACCAGGCACTGGATCAAGTGATCGACGACGACGTGCTGCGTCTGATCTTTACCGCATGCCATCCTGTACTTCCGGTTGAAGGACGCATCGCGCTTACGTTGCGTTTGATCGGCGGCCTCACTACAGCGGAGATCGCCCGCGCCTTTCTCGTACCTGAGAAAACGATCGGACAGCGGATCTTTCGCGCCAAGAAGACTCTGTCGGAAGCTCATGTGCCTTTTGAGACGCCGCGCGGAGACGAGTTGCGCCGCAGGGTGAAGTCAGTACTTTCCGTGGTCTACCTGATCTTCAATGAGGGATACACCGCGACCTCGGGAGAGGAGTGGATGCGGGCTGCACTCTGCGACGAGGCGTTGCGGCTCGGACGCATGCTGGCGCAATTTCTTCCCGGCGAGTCGGAAGTTCACGCACTGCTGGCTCTGATGGAACTAAATGCGTCGCGCACAGCGGCTCGGCGTGGAAGCAACGGTGAGGCGGTCTTGCTGCCGGATCAGGATCGCTCTTTGTGGGACGACGCGCAGATTCAACGAGGAATGTCCGCGCTCGCACACGCGCAACGACTCGGCGGCGACGCTGGCTACTATGCTTTGCAGGCTGCGATTGCTGCATGTCACATGCGCGCTCGCACAGCCGAAGAAACTGACTGGGAACAGATCGTTCTTCTCTACGACGCACTGATGCAAACCGCGCCCTCGCCCATCGTGGCACTGAATAGAGCGGTCGCTGTGAGTATGGCCCACGGCCCGGCCGCCGGGCTTGATGCACTCGACGCCACCGCCGACTCTGCCCTCGCAGGCTATCATCTGCTTCACAGTGTTCGCGGAGACCTGCTAATGAAAATGGGCAACCTCCCTGAAGCACGGAACGAAATCCAACGCGCAATCACAATGACGAAAAATCTCCGCGAACAGGAATTGCTGACGGAAAAGTTGAAGCAGATTGAGAAGGCGGCATCAGCATAGGCGCGATCGGTCCCGACTGGCTTATCGCCATCAACTCCCGAACTGCGGCAAGATAACCCGGGTCGATTACGGTCCAATGGGGCGTAACGGGCCAGCGCGGAGGACCCGACCGCCCGAAACATGTCGGTCCTGCAAAAATACTTTGACAGGACTTTATTGGTGTCATAGCATCAGGTCGCTCGACACTCACAGTCGAACCCGGTCGGACTTCTCACGAAATGTAAAGGACACCCAGATGACCTTTCATTTCACACGTTCTTAACCTGACTGCTCCTTGCGCAGCCTTCACGAAAGGTTACTCCGATGCGTCTCACTCTACGATTTCTCACGTTAAACTTGTTGCCTGTAATTACCCTTTTTTCCTGTTCAAGTTCTGTCACAACGGCTGAAGAAACTGCGAATCCCTTTTTTCGAGGGAGAAACCTGAGAAAGCTCTTTTCGGCTAGTTTGTTAGTCGTGTTGTTGGCTATTGGTCTATCTGCACAGGCCCAGACACAACAAGAATTCGAGCAAGAATTCATTGCGTATGTAAACCAAAATGGGGTTGACGCAACCAATGCCCATTTTTATACGCGAATGGCTCAGATGACCACCAATGCTGTTCTTCAGGAAACCGTATGGTCACTGATAGAGCAGTCTTTCGATCGTTCGGCGTGTCTTGTAAGAAAGCAGAAAATATGTGATGAGGACTTTCAGCAAAAGCTAAATGTTATTACAGCTACTTCCGGGGTGCTTGGGGCAGCCTGCCTGGCAGCTTTTGCTGCGGGCGGCGGCCCTGTAGCCTTTGCCATCTGTATATCTGCCGTGGCAGCGCGACATGCAATCGAACTTCAAGCGGCCGTTAACACTCACAGAACCTGTTATGTAAGGGCAAGGTTAGAGTGTAGTCAACTGGCCGTCATTCAATGCCCACCTGAAAATTGCGGAGACGGATTTGCTCAAAATCCCTTCACTTGTAACTGCGAACCAATTTCCCCCATCGTCATAGACATAGCTGGTAATGGTTTTAACCTGACAAGCGGCGCCAATGGAGTAGCATTTGATCATAATGGCGACGGCATACGGGAGTGGTTGTCCTGGACGGCTGCCGATTCAGATGACGCCTGGCTCGTCCTGGACCTTAACGGGAACGGCTCCATAGACAACGGGCAGGAGTTGTTCGGTAACTTTACTTCACAGCCCGCGCCAGTGGCCGGCGCCCAGCGCAACGGTTTCGCGGCCCTGGCTTTCTTTGACTACAATGCCGACGGCAAGATCGACAACTCTGATTCTGTGTATTCTGTTTTGCGCCTGTGGCAGGATAGAAACCACAATGGAGTGTCGGAGCCTGAAGAATTGCAGCCGCTCGACAGGCTCGGATTGCAGACTTTGTTTCTGGACTACAAGGAATCCAAGAGGATAGACAGGCACGGCAACCGATTCTGCTACCGCGCGAAAGTGCGGAGCTTTGGCGACATACAGCCAGGACGTTGGGCTTGGGACGTGTTTTTGGTTACTCCCGGATCCTGGTCCGTGCCAACTGGAGGACCGCAATGACAAACAAACCAACACCTGCCCAAATGATGGGAGCCCTTGTCGCATTTGCCGCGTTAATCGTGTATGCCTTGACTACGACTGCGATCGTGCGGAAATGGCCTGACACCGCCACGTGGATCATGTGGGCCACGCTCGTGTTTTTTATCGTGGTCCTTGCCTGGGCTTACAGAGCAGCACGGTCCAGGCTGCATAATTTCAAGGGAAGTAAGTGGGCTGCGGCTGTTCTCCTGTTGGGGGGCGACACAACCTCAAACGGCAGAGCGGTAACACCAACGCAAAGCGCGATTGGGTTCGCCATACTCATGCTGGTGATTTTTACCAAGAGTGCGATCGTCTTGATATGGCCTGACTACCCTGTCTGGGTTTCCTGGGTAGAGCTTTCCATAGCACTGGCTGTAGCTGCCTTCTTTATTTACAAACTTGCGCGAAAGAAAACTCCCGGCTGGTGAAGGAACTGATCGCGTTGCACAACCTGGTAGCGCCGGGCCAATCTCATCCCGCGTCGTTTTGGGAAATTGACCCGGTGCTACCGCGCTCGGTTTGTTGAGCGTGTTAGTTAACCAGCAGCTCGCTTTCGATTGCAGCAACCTGGGCGTCAACCATGCCGTAGCAGTTCAACTCACCGCAGCGAGTGAAGGCGATGTGCTTTAAATGATTGGCGAGTACTTTTGGCTCGGTTGAATTTTCAAGCGTCGACATGAGCACGAGCAGGGCTGCCGATCTGGTTTCCGGCGGACCGCCCGCCTGACAGATCATCGCTGCGAGCCGTTCGAGTTTTTCCTCGGTTGAAATCTCTTCAGTAGGTTCCAGCAGGTGTGAATCATCGATAATCGGTTCACCGGCATCAGCGCGGCGCACCAGTTCCGCAAGCCCGGACTCATCATTTGCCTCCAGTGCGTAGCGGAGCCAGGTTCGTCCGTTTGCGTCGATGGTCGTGTCGTTGATGAGCGACTGCGCCCGGCGTTTGACGGCATCGCTGATTGTTTGGTTTGTGGTTGAGTTTGTTGCGTGAGGTGTTGCTTGGCGCTCGGGTGCGCTACTACTATGCGTACTCATAACTGTTAGCCTTTCTTCGGAAGGTTAATGGTTTAGGGCTGGCTTTGTGTTGAAGGCACAAGGTCGGCCCGCTGCATTTTAAAGAGGGGTTGCGGCACCCTAGCGCTCAGATTTTCGTCTGTCAACGAGAAAAGTTATCTGCTTGGATCGGGTCGGTACCGTAACGCGGTAGCGTCGGGTCAGCCCAATCAAATACTCTTAGAATAGTGATGCGCTACCTCGACCCGACGCTACCGCGTTACGGTACTGACCCGGTCCACCGAGGAGCACTATAGTTTCAAATTGGGGCACTACCGATATCCAGGTTAAGCTCGGTGGCTCAACGATCCAACCATCCTTCCCGTCTGAGTTTGCTATTACAAATTCCGGAGGTAGACCAGTTGCACCATCCACAAACACATCCGCGTGCCGCGGTCTGAAAAATCACACGCCCCATGCATTCGCCATCGCTCGTCCGCCAGAACCCGACAACGTTTCGACGTTCACAGACCGCAAGAATATTTCCGCTAGCGCTAAAGGCGGCCCAGTGATCGTCGATCGTGGGCACGGAGATCCTCGAGTTCCTGCATACGCGAGCTGATGAAGACGTGAAGCCGATCGGTTTGTGGTTGTGGGAGTTCTCGTTCGTTCATTTCACGACTCGTCGTTACTTAGCATCCAACCAGAAAACGGTTTTACTGTACCGCAAGTTGGCCCACCGTCTTTGCCTGTGCCTGGCACACGTGCCTCAATTACGCGAGACGCATCCGACGCCTGTTCAATCATCGGCCAGGTTATGCCTGCAAGCGGAATCTTTAAGCGACGACTCCACGGTGTATTTGTCTGTCCGGCGTAGGTACCGATGTCGAGGTAGATGAAGCGATTATTAGCAGGACCTTGTGCGAAGGCGCCGAGAAAATTCGGTTGTCCGTTTTTCCCTTCTCTGACGCGAATCGGGAATTCGAACCGCAGATCCTGTTTCGTATATCTCTGCTTCTGAACGGTTTTGTAATCGTTGCCGTGCCCTTCCTGGAGGCCGAAATCAACACCGCTCGGCGGGTTTTCGACGATTATGCGAAGAGTTACCTGTCGTTCCATGCAAACGCAGCATAACACCAACAGCAATTAATAAGGATTTGTAGTATACCTTACAGTATTATTCACGCCCCCCAGGAACATGAGACGGTTAGCAAATTGAAACAGAGGGAGATAAATCTGTGGTCACAGTAGCATTGCTCGTTCGGCTGGAGGTGAAACCCGGCAAAGAGGCAGAGGTTGAGAGTTTTCTTAAGAGCGGCCTGGCACTGGTCGAGGAAGAACCAGACACAACTGCCTGGTTTGCGATCCGCATGGGCCCATCCACTTTTGGGATCTTTGATGCATTCCCCGATGATGCCGGACGCCAGGCACACCTGTCCGGCCGAGTGGCTGCGGCACTGATGGCAAAAGCTTCCGATCTTTTCGCACAACCACCCACTATCGAAAAGGTGGATGTTCTTGCAGCCAAACTGCCCTGATGAAGCTCAGTCGTAAAGGAGCCGTTAAGTCTTAAAAAAATTACTTGAAGCGCAGGATAGTAGGCACATGAAACTTGTTCTGTTCGTTACGTGTGTGACCCTGATTCTTTCCCTCGTACCTTCAACCGGGGCGGTTCAAGCACCTTCCGTTATCGAACAAATAGAAACGATCGCGGCGAACTCGAACTGCGCGCGGGTAAACTGGCGTGATCGAGGTGTCGCGCCGAAAGCTTACATGCGTGGCATGGCGCTCGTGTTCGCGCGGGCGGCGTGCCAGGCCGATCGTCCCGATGTACTCGTCGTCTCCAAGGCGCGCGCGACACCAGGCGAACAGAACAACAAAACCGATGCACTCACATGGTACGACGCACAGTTCACCGCACTCGGCATGTCAAACGCAACAGACGGCATCGACACGCTTCGTCATGCATACACGTTGTTGATTGGTCTGGGCATGCGCGAATCCTCAGGGAAATTTTGTGAGGGTAGAGACCGAAGCGCCAACTTCACCACTGCCGATTCGGCGGAGGCCGGTCTCTTCCAAACATCTTTCGGCGCACGCACAAGACATGCGACGATGGCAGCTCTCTACGAAAAATATAAAGCTGATCAGAGCGGATGTTTGCTCGACGTATTCAAGCGTGGCGTTTCCTGTGCGGCACACAATGCGGAAAACTTCGGCACGGGCGAAGGCAGGAATTGGCAACAGCTAACGAAAACATGTCCGGCGTTCGCCACTGAATATGCTGCCGTTCTGATGCGTGTTCACGGTGGCCGCCGAGGTGAGTTTGGTCCCCTCAGAAATCGCGCCGCGCAGCTACTGCCTGCATGTGATGCGATGTTGAAACAAGTCCAGGACCTGGTGCGCGCTAATCCACAGGCATGTTCCGCACTCTAGCCACATTTTCTACGCAGCCATCGAAGGTTAACGATCTCGCGTCAATTGTCACTGGGCTGATTGTGCACCAGAGTGAATCCGAGTCCGAACACTGATCCAATAATTAGGAAGGTGAGAATAAACCCGATCGCTTCACTGAGTGACATCTTTCGATTAATCAAGGTTATCAAAAGGATTAACAGTGGTAGATTACAAAACAAGCCGGTGAGGCCGGAATAGTATGAAGAGGTTGATTGTATATTCTAACGCTTCTGAATACGGCACCCCGTTTTTTTGCTCAAATCGGAGGACGAAACTCAGGCGTGGTCTAACCGCGCCGCGGCGTCGTTTCAACCAGTAAAGACCTGGCAGATACAGAAGCAGCATCATGAGGCCTGACGCCACAACTGCCAACACAATGAACCCCATTAAGTCGGTCGTTGTGAAATCTGCGCCGCCGTTGGTGAAGTAGAGAGTGGCGGCGACGAATGCGAGTCCCAGTGCCAGGCTACTACCGCGTTGAATAAAAGTTTGACAAGTTTCATCTCATGCTCGATTGGGGTATCAAAAGAGTGCTTCATTAACTTAACGCTGAACCGTCTACTCATTAACATTATGACTCCGACCGCCAAACATTTCATTGAACGACTAACAACCTACCAATCAGACGCAGAACGCGAGAAGACTCTGCGCTACTTCAAGACGCCAACCAACGGCGAGGTCGATCAGTTCATTGGCGTTCGCATGGGCCAACTCTTTGCGCTCGCCAAAGAGTTCATCACGATGACACCGGACGAGATCGAGAAACTACTTGAGAGCAAGATCCATGAAGTTCGTGCCGGCGGATGTAGCATCATGGATAAGCAGGCGCGCAGTAAGAAGACCACTCCCGAACGGAGAAAAGAACTGTTCGGCCTTTATCTACGACGACACGATCGAATCAACAATTGGGATTTGGTCGACGTCTGTGCCATTCATGTTGTCGGTGGTTACCTGTCCGATAAGCCGCGCAAGGTTCTTTACCAGCTCGCACGCTCCCGGAACATGTGGGAACGCCGCACGTCGATCGTCAGCACTGCGTACTTCATTCGTAAAGGTGAGTTGGACGATACATACAAGATTGCTGAACTGCTCCTCGGCGACAAGGAAGATCTCGTCCACAAAGCCACCGGGTGGATGCTCCGCTTTGCCGGCGACAAAGATCGCCCGCGGCTACTGAAGTTCCTGGACCAACACGCCGCCACAATGCCGCGCGTCGCCCTGCGCTACTCAATCGAAAAACTCGACAAGAAGCAGCGAGACCATTATCTCGGCCTCAAGAAAACCTTGAAGGAATAAATCGCATGCTCTACATGGTGGTAGAACATTTCCTGAACGACGACCCTCTGCCGGTCTACCGCCGATTCCGTGACCACGGCCGCCTGGCCCCGAAGGACTGTACTACGTCTCGAGGTGGGTGGATGAGGAACTCGAAAGATGTTTTTAACTGATGGAGACAGACGATCGCAGTCTGCTCGATGAATGGATCTCGAAATGGAGTGAAGTCTTCACGGTGATCTCGTCGCAGGACGCGGCCGAAAAGACCAGAACTCTAACGGCAAGCTAATCGGAGCATTTCCAACACCTCACGGCCAAGGTGTCTGACGGGCGATTGAGGCCCTAGCGTTAGACATAATCCTCCATGCATGCTGGCTGTCTTTGTTGGTTGAGAAACTATGAAGCCGGGTCTCCCGAAGTCGGTTTGAAAGTTGGAGAATATCCAACGAGACGAGTTTGACCCTGAAGGGCTGACTCAAAGTCTGACTTATGAAAGGAGTACCCGGCTATGAAGATCTTGGCGTTAGATTTGGGGAAATACAAGACGGTAGGCTGTACTTACGAGAGTGAGAGTGGCGCACACCAATTTCAGCGAACGTTTACCACGCCGGCAGACCTGGGGCGACTGGTGCAGGAAGTAAGGCCCGATTGCGTAGTGATCGAAGTTTGCTCCATCGCCGGTTGGGTTTGTGATCTGATGGGCCAGCTAGGCACAGAAGTGCAGGTCGCGAACACTAGCGACGATGCCTGGCGCTGGCGCAAGGTGAAGCAGAAGGATGACCGGCGTG
>DASVGE010000333.1:0-5132 GCA_036379695.1 Pyrinomonadaceae bacterium
CCTCTCAAGCAGCAGCCTGGATGCCACGGGCTTGTCCCGTGGAGGTTCACGCTCGCCGCTACACGCTGCTCTCAACCAGCAGCCTGGATGCCACGGGCTGGTCCCGTGGAGGTTCACGCTCGCCGCTACACCGCTGCTCTCAACCAGCAGCCTGGATGCCACGGGCTGGTCCCGTGGAGTATTACGCTTGTCTCAACCAGCAGCCTGGATGCCACGGGCTTGTCCCGTGGAGGTTCACGCTCGTCGCTACCCCGCTCCTCTCAAGCAGCAGCCTGGATGCCACGGGCTTGTCCCGTGGAGGTTCACGTTCGTCGCTACACCGCTCCTCTCAAGCAGCAGCCTGGATGCCACGGGCTGGTCCCGTGGAGCTTCACGCTCGGCGCTACACCGCTCCTCTCAACCAGCAGCCTGGATGCCACGGGCTTGTCCTGTGGAGCTTCACGCTCGTCGCTAAATAGCTGCAAACGTGAAGCTCCACGGGGCAAGCCCGTGGCATCTTAAAACCCGGATTTTGGGGATTCTCATAGCTGCAAACGTGAAGCTCCACGGGGCAAGCCCGTGGTATCTTTTGCAAAGCCCTTCAGCGCATTAACTGATGCGCGCCATGATCTGGTCCAATTGTTCCTGGTTCAGGTCGGCGCCCGGAAAGTCCGCCGGCGTATAAATCACCTGGGTCGTCGTCTGCGCAGCGGCGATCAGTTCCTGCAGTGACTCCTGAAAACGGCGAGCCAGATTCTCGATCGTCGTGTGGCGATGGAAGTTCTCGCTGTACATCCAATTGATATGGAGTTGTCCTTCGCGCACGAGGCTGACTATTTCAATCAGGTAAGGTCTTACGCTCGCATGGCTGCGCGTCGCGCCAACGGATCCCGACGTGATGACGAAAGGAGAAGCGGTTAACACATGATCGAACTGTCCGAGATACACAAAGCTCAACTGCGCCTGCGGCAAAGCGCGCAAACGATGCGCCAGTGACGGCTCACCGAGGTAACGCAACACGCCAAAACCTATACCGTTCACCGGTACGGCTCGCAACTCATCCTTGACGAGCTTCAACTGGTCAACAACGCTGCCGCCGGAACGCCGCAGCATCAGAGGAGCAGTCGTCGTAAACCAGCCCACGGTGCGCGAGAGATCGACGCCCTCGGTTATGTCTTCGCGGCCGTGGCCTTCCAGATCGATTACCACAGCGGAGGATTCGATCCAGCTCCAGAGGCTACGCGCCAGAGCGGTCAGCAACAGGTCGTTGATATGTACGTTGAGATCCCGCGGCAGCGACTGCAAAACGGAGCGCGTCTGTTCGGCGCTCAGTGAGCTGGAAATGGTCCGGGCTGAGCCGAAAGTGTTAGGCCCTCGTTGCTGGTCCAACGGCAGCGGCCGAACCTCATCCCACGGTAATGAAAGCCAGTAATCCGATTCTTTCTCGAGCCGCTCGCTAACGGCGTACTCGTGCAGACACTCGGCCCAACGCTGAAACGAGGTTGTCTTCGGTGCCAACTCAACGGACTGCTCCTGCTGCAGTTGCCGGAAAATCTTTTGCATGTCGTCCAGCAGGATTCGCAGCGAGACAGCGTCAACCACCAGATGATGAAGAATCACTAACAAGCGTCCGGATTGCTCTTCTCCGAAGTCGAAATGGGCCAGGCGCAACAGCGGACCGTGGGCCAAACATAGGCTCGTCTGCAATTCGTTCGCGGTTCTTTCAACAACGAGTGCCTGGCTTGCCGGCGGCAGGTCCGAGAGGTCGATCCGGATAACGGGCGTCGCTTCGTCAAGTCCCGCGTTGACCTGCTTCCATTCCGTTTCGCTGCGCTCGTAACGCATTCTCAAAGCGTCGTGATGTGCAAGCAACGATTTCACCATCGCCGTGAGCACAGTCGCACCAGGCCTCTCTCGCATTTCCAGGAAGAGCGCCAGATTCCAGTGGTGCGGGTCGCTGAGATCCTGTTCAAAGAACCAGCGCTGGATCGGCGTCAATAACACTTCGCCCGTGACGGTTTCCTGCGAGGCAAGGGTAAGTGGGCCAGTGTCAGCCGCAAGCGCCAGTTCTGCGATTGTCTGGTGAAAAAAGAGTTGCTTCGGGGCGAGACTGATACCCTGTTGTTTAGCGCGGGCAACAATGTGAATGGCCAACACTGAATCGCCGCCCAGATCGAAATAATTATCGGCAATTCCTACCTGTGCGATGCCCAGCGTCTGCTGCCAGATTGCAGCCAGGGTCTTTTCCACTTCATTACGCGGAGCGACATAAGACTTTCTGAGCACAGGCCGCGGAGCATCGGCACTCGAAGCCAGCGAAGCAAACGTTCGTCGCTCCGAAAGAAACTCGCGCTTGATCCACTTGTTGACGCGCGCCTCAAGGTCCGCCGTGGAAACCAGCAAACGCGCCACGGGCTCCAAACTGAAAATGCGATCGAGAACCTTTTCCGCTTCTTCGCGCTTCATGAATAGAGCCGACTCTTCGCTGATTCTCCCCGTCCCCAATGCCGCTCCCCAGTTGTCCCAACCGATGCTCATCCACTGTGTCTCATGAGTCCGGTTGTGCTGGTGAACAAAAGCATCCATGTAAATATGTGCGGCGGGATACGCAGCCAGGCTCACTACCCCCAGCACCGATGAGAGCGAGGAGAACAGCAGGCAGAAGTCCAACTCGCATTCCTCGAGCGTCTTCTCCAGCGTGAGTAGTCCCTCGACCTTTGCCCGAAACTGTTCTTCACACTCATCGCGCTCTATCTCCTGCACAGTCTTGAAGATTTTGGTTCCGGCGCAATGCAACACTCCGTGAAGGGCGTGGTAATGGTTGCGGATTGAAGCGACAGCCTCTCGCATCTGCTCTTCGTTTGCGACGTCAGCGCTGATGTACAGCACTTCCGCGCCGTGCTCTTCAAGTTGAAGAAGCCGGCGAACAGACTGAGCGACGTGGTCAGCTTCATCATGTGTCCTTATATATTCTTCCCACAGGCTGCGTTCCGGTAGCGGCGTGCGCCCGATCAATGCCAACCGGGCACGAACCGTGCGCGCCAGGTAGCCGGCCAGCAACAAACCGACCTGCCCCAGTCCGCCCGTAATCACATACACTCCGCGTTCCCGCAGTCTCAATGGTCCATCGCTCGACGGTTCGAGATGAACCGGCTCAAACATTTCAACCCAGCGATACGAGCCGCGATACGCAACCGTAGTCTCACCCGCTCCGTTGCCGGCAGAGTCATTTGCGAGGCGCGCGATTAGTTTCGACCGGGCAGAGCTGCTCTCGGGGAGGACGAGATCGATAGTGCGGCAAGAGATGTTTGGGTATTCAAGCGGAATGACTTTACAAAGGCCCAACGCCATCGCTTTCACCGGCGCGACGTCTTCATCGCCCGTGATCACCTGAACGCCGTTTGTAACCACAGTCCAATGGACGCCATCACTTAACTGCCTGTGACTAAAAGCCTGCGCCAACCAGAGAAGACTGTAAAAGCCTTTGTCTTTGCTGTTCCCCTCTTCGGTCGGAGTAGCACTGACGCCCCATAGGTGGACCACTTTACGAGGGAGTAACTCACGCCGGCCCAAGTCTTCGAGCAGAGCGTTGTAATCATCCGCCACGGCGGGACGCAGGTGATAGTTACCGCCATCGGTCGCGGCAAACTCGTCACCTATCGAAACTGTCGACACTTCGTGACCCTGCTCTCGCAGCCGTTGGACTAACTCTGAACCAATACCGACCGCGTCAGCAAAGATGAGCCAACTTTCCTTCACGCTTTCTCGTGCAGTCAGCCCGAGCCATGATGAGCGCTTCCACGCCGGACAGAAAAACCAATCGGCTACATCCGCTTTCTTACGCAAAGACGCATTGCCGCGCGCGGATGCTCCGTTTTCCGGCTCCATCCAGTAGCGCTGTCTCTCAAAGGGATATGTTGGTAATGGGACACGGTGGCAACCGGCGCCGTAAAAGTTGTCGAATCGAATCTGCGCACCGAGCATCCAGAGTCTTCCAAGAGAGTTGAGCAGAAAGTCCACGTCGTTACGCTGCTCGCGTGGATGTCTCAGTGAAGAGACCACGTACGAGGAGTGTTCGGGACTATTCAATTTCACGAGCGAACACAATGTCTGCCCTGGGCCAACTTCGAGAAATACCTGTCGATCTGTTTTCTTCAACAGTTGGCGTATGCCTTCGCTGAAACGCACTGTCTGGCGCAGATGTGCCGCCCAGTACTCGGGGTCTGTGGCCTGCTCATCGGTAATCCACGTACCGGTGACGTTGGAAATATAAGGAAGCGTTGGAGGTCGCAGGTTGAGACCGCGGACAAATTCGGCAAACGGTTCCAAAATCGGGTTGACCATCTCGGAGTGTCCGGGAGCGTCTATTTGCAGCCGGTGAAACTCAATCTCTCGCTGCTCGAGTAACGCCGCCAACTCATCAATAGCCGCCACAGCGCCGGAGACCACACATTGCGATGGACCATTCACAGCCGCCAATGAGAGTCGTCCCTCGATCAGTTCTTTTACTTCGTGCTCCGGAAGCGGAACACTGAGCATCACGCCGGGAAGCAATCCCACTAATAAACGGGCCCGGTGGAGCACCAGTGCGAGGGCCTCTTCCAGAGAGAAAACACCGGCCAGGCAAGCGGCCACGTATTCACCCAGGCTGTGGCCGATCATGGCGCTCGGATTCAATCCCCACGACATCCATAGCTTTGCCAGCGCATACTCGATTGCAAAGAGCGCCGGCAGGGCCACGGGCGTTTTCTTCAAATTTACCGTCGCTGCTTCAACTGCTTCCGGCTTCGGGTAGAGAAACTCCAGTAGATCATGTCCGGATTGCGTGAGCAGCAAGTCAGCGCAGATATCGACCTGCTCCCGGAAAAAAGGTTCCGTTTCGTAAAGCTCCCGGCCCATGTTGACGTATTGTGAACCGCCGCCGGGAAACATGAAGATGACTGCCGGTTCGTCTGTGTGGGTTGGACCAGTTTGCAAACTCTCACCGGCCAGCGCCGCGATCGCTTCGTCGTAGTTCCGGCAAACTACGTAACGCCGCTCGCTGAATCGCTTTCGACCCACCGCCAGCGTGTACGCCACATCCGCCAACTCCGCCCGCTCCGCTCCCGCAAGATACGCCTGCAACTGCTCGCTCTGTCGCCCCAGCGCCGCCT
>DASVGE010000334.1:0-11599 GCA_036379695.1 Pyrinomonadaceae bacterium
CCCCAACCAAGACTTGGATGCCACGGGCTTGCCCCGTGGAGCCTTCCCGCTTGTCACTACCTCCAACTTCCCCAACCAGAGACCCTGGATGCCACGGGCTTGCCCCGTGGAGCCTTCCCGCTCGAAGCTAAATAGCCGCAACGTGAGAACTCCACGGGGCAAGCCCGTGGCATCTGCAGGAGCTGACCTTAGATTCTCTGTAGCTGCAAACGTGAGACTCCACGGGACAAGCCCGTGGCATCTGCAGGAGCTGGCTTTAGATTCTCTGTAGCTGCAAACGTGAGACTCCACGGGACAAGCCCGTGGCATCTGCAGGAGTTGGCTTAGATTTCTCTGTAGCTGCAAACGTGAGACTCCACGGGGCAAGCCCGTGGCATCCAGGGGCTCTGGTTGGGGAAAATTGGAGGTAGTAACAAGCGTGAAGCTCCACGGGGCAAGCCCGTGGCATCCAAGGTCTCTGGTTGGGGGAAGTCGGAGGTAGTAACAAGCGCGAAGGCTCCACGGGGCAAGCCCGTGGCATCAGAAGAGATCGCTTTGGATCTCGGTAGCTGCAAGCGTGAAGCTCCGCGGGGCAAGCCCGTGGCATCTGGTTTTCTGTTGTAATAGCGAGCGTGAATTCCGCAGCACAAGCCCGCTAAATGCATCGCTAACCACCGAGGGTCAATTTGCCCTACCAAAATTCCCCGCATTTTTGCCACTAACTCAAATCCTCCTCAATTGCGACTAGGGCAAGAACACCCTATTTCTATTTTCACCGCCTGCTTCACCCTCCGTAAACCCATGTAATTCCTCGGGTTTTCACTCGCACCGACATGGCACCGCAGTTGCTCAAAGGGGGGCAGGCATTCGAAAGAATCCGGCGGAACAAGGTGAAGAATTCAGCTGTTCCAATTGCTCAAAACTCGTGGGATTTGAAGAAGGACCACACTGGATTAATCGAACAAGAAGTAAGGCGGTAACTCATGTACGACGAGAAACTAGCTCGAGAAATAATCTCATATCTTCGAGAGCACCCTCACTCCGGCGACTCAGTGGAAGGCATATCCCGGTGGTGGGTGATGCGTCAACGAATCAACGAATCAATCTATGCCGTCCGGCAAGTTCTCGAACATCTGCAAAGTGCCGGATTTATTCACGAGCGCAGGATGGCCGATGGCCGCAGCGTTTACTTCGCCAACAACATTCCCGACCCAAATGAGTTGGACGTGAATCAAATCGACTTCGAGGGAGGACTGCTCCAATGAATGACCTGACTACGACAGAGAGTGACCTGACTACGACAGGCAAGCCTTCATGGTATGCCGTCTATACAAAACCTCGGGAAGAGGATCGCGCCGAAAGCAATCTACGAGCCTGGGGTTGTAAAACCCTGATGCCCCGGATCAAGGAGCAGCGCAGTCGCGATAGTAAGAGTAAGGCGAAGGCGAAGGTGAAGCATCTGTTTCCCCGCTACATTTTTGCGCACTTCAATCTGGATACCGGGCTGCACAAGGTTAACTACACGAGAGGCGTTTGCGGCGTCGTTCGCTTTGGCGATAAGCCTTGCCCGATAGACGACGCCATCATCGAAACGATTCAATCGCAAATCGGCCAGGAGGGCTTTATCACCATGGAAGACAGATTTTTTAATGGCGACCGAATCACGATTCAGGGCGGACCGTTCATGAGCATGAGCGGCATAGTTGAACGCGAGATGACCGACTCCGATCGTCTTGTCGTGCTGCTGTCATCGGTAAGCTACCAGGGCCGGCTCATGATTGAAAAAGCCCTGTGCAAAAAGATCGCGTGCCACAACTGAGTTTTTGACAATCACCACCGCCAGGGCCTCCTCCCCCCAAGGGGGCCCACGGCGCCAGAGTAGTTCTTGCATGATCCTGGTTTCTATCGCTCGAATACGTTCGGATTCTTGAGCATTGAGACGCCAGCATCATGCACACGAACAAGGGCGTCTCCCGGTTAAGAATTTGACCTTGCAAGACTACAGCTATCGAAGCTGTGCGGTAGCTCTGTCTCGCGATCGCAGAATGAAGGTTACGCCATACGAACTGCGGTAGCTCTGCCTGTCGCGACTTTTTATCCCAACGAAACTTGAAGGAGATTGACGATGCTCACACTAGGCATTACGGGGGGCTGGGACTCGGTTTACGAAAAACGCTATCACATCGCCATGAAACACGATGCGGCGGCGGTTTTAGTAAACGACGGAGAAGTCGTGGCGGCGATCGAGGAAGAGCGACTGAATCGAATCAAGCACACCAACAAAGCTCCTCTCTCTGCGATTCGATTTTGCCTGGACAGCTACGGTGTGAAGATTCAGGACGTCGACCGGATCGCGATTCATGGTCTCGAAGACTACATGAACCACCAGTTCAGGGAATACTACCTGAAGAACACCGGACTCGAATCCTTCATGGATGCGCGGGCACTGCATCGTCACTTAATCTCAGAGGAATTCGGTTATGACGTCGATGCGAGGAAACTGGTTTTCGTCCATCATCATATTGCTCATGCCGTCAGTGCTTTCGCGCAGTCTGGTTTCGACGAGAGCCTCGTGCTGACGATTGATGCTTACGGCGATGGCATCTCGGGCATGTTGCTTCAGGGGAAGGGAACGTCGATGAATAAAATCGGTTCGTTCCCGGAATCGAAATCGCTCGGGCGTTTCTACCTCGGCGTGATCCGTTTTCTCGGTTACGACTTGTTCGAAGAATACAAGGTGATGGGTCTCGCTCCTTATGGCGACGCGAGCCGTTACCGCCGCCTCTTCAAATCCTTCTACAACCTGCTGCCGGACGGTGACTACGTTATACATTTAAGCAATCTTCATCTGTTGTTCGGGGCCGTGCCGCCAGGACGGAAGAAAGACAGCCTCTCACAGGAGCATAAAGACGTTGCCGCAGCGTTGCAGGAGTCGCTTGAAGAGATCGTTTTTCACGTGGTCAAGCATTACCGGCGCACGACTGGTCAGCCGAAACTCTGTATCGCCGGAGGCGTCGCCCACAACTGTTCACTGAACGGCAAACTTCTCTATTCGGGATTGTTCGACGACATCTTCGTACAGCCGGCTTCGCATGATGCGGGGGGCGCACTCGGCGCGGCACTGTACGTAGCAAGCAGGGAGAAGCCGGCGACCGCGGCGAAGTTGGACCACGTCTACTGGGGAACAGAGATTGGCGATAACGATGCGATCGGGAACGAGCTGTCCGGTTGGAAAAGCCTCGTCTCTCTTGAGAAGCATGACAACATCGCCGCGCGCGCCGCGCAACTGATGGCTAAAGGAGCCGTCATCGGCTGGGCGCAGGGACGTTCCGAGTTTGGACCACGCGCTTTGGGTAACAGAAGCATTCTGGCTGACCCGCGACCCGCGAAGAATAAAGACCTTATCAATGCGATGGTGAAAAAGCGGGAAGGCTACCGGCCGTTTGCTCCGTCAGTCATCGAAGAGGCTGCCGGTGAGTTCTTTGAAGTTCCGGAAAACCAGACCGGGTTTCCGTTCATGGTTTTCGTGCTCAACGTGCGACCGGAGAAGCGTGAGTTGCTGGGCGCAATCACGCACGTCGATGGCACGGCGAGAATTCAGACCGTCTCAAAGAAAACGAATCCGAAATACTGGGATCTGATCAACGAGTTCGGAAAACTGACGGGCGTGCCGATGCTGCTGAACACTTCGTTCAATAACAACGTCGAGCCCATTGTCGATTCGGTCCAGGATTCGGTAGTATGTTTTCTGACAACCAAACTCGACTACCTCATCGTTGGAGATTACCTGGTCAGCAAGCGCCAGGTTGATTATTCAAGCTACATGAATCTCGTGCCGGCTTTTCCGAAGTACGCGCGGCTCCAACGGACTAAAAAGTTTTCCACAAACAAGGAAATGGTGACGGTCTGCGAGATCGGGAATAGCTTTGACGATCGTTACACTGCCCGCGTTTCCGCAGAAGCTTTCAATCTGCTGGCGGGTGCTGACAAAGAAGCCACTCTCGCAGAACTGTTTGAAGCACAAGGCATCACGGATGACGAGCGGAAACGGGAAATCATCTCCGAGATCGTAGAACTGTGGGCGCGGCGCGTGGTTGTGCTGGAGCCTTCGGAGAACAGCATAGGGACCAGGCCGCTCGAGCAGACGGAAGTTCCGGTTGAGGTGATTTACGGCGTTGCGGAAATGAATTCTGCGGTCCAAGTCAGTTGATAGAAGTCTGCAGTTGCAGAAGAGTATCAAGCAAGAGGAGCCGAGCTACAGCAAGAAAGTTTCAAGTGGCCCTGCATGAAGAATGTGACTCTACAAATGGTAGTAGCGGCTTCGCCGCCGGATGTGAGGCGAGGCTCTGCCTCGCCGCCCGAGTTAATTAAGGTTTTGGGGCTCGGCCCCTGGTTCGGCCTTTGGCCCATGAAATTAGGGGCAAAGCCTGAACCGAGGGCGCAGCCCAATCGCAATCCAAGATTGAACGGCGAGGCAGAGCCTCGCCTCACATCCGGCGGCGAAGCCAGAGCTGATAAGTCAAATGCCTTTATCGGCTCTTGATTTTCATCTCACATCCGGCGGCGAAGCCGGAGCTGATAAGTCAAATGCCTTTATCGGCTCTTGATTTTCGCCTCACATCCGGCGGCGAAGCCGGAGCTGATAAGTCAAATGCCTTTATCGGCTCTTGATTTTCATCTCACATCCGGCGGCGAAGCCGGAGCTGATAAGTCAAATGCCTTTATCGGCTCTTGATTTCATCTCACATCCGGCGGCGAAGCCGCAACGCACGCGCCTAAATGACTTCGTACAAAGCCGCTCAAGGATTTCGGGCAAAGCCCATTCAAGTTTTCAAGTTCATAAATATCTGGAGGACGACTAATGGCAAAGATGGGAAAATATTGTAAGGCTTATCCGATTCAGAGGTTTCGTGAATCCAAGGGATGGCACGAGAATACGGATAATCTGAGAAAGGAAAAGCAGATAATTGACGGCGCCGAGGTACTGGTCGGCCGGCAGTTGACTGAAAACGATTTTCTCTATCTACAGGAGAACTTTCAGGTCACGGACGGAATCTTCCTCGACGAAAACATCATCTTCGCAGAAGTCACTCCGGAGTGGATCGAATTCTGCAAAGACACGCTCAAGTTTGAAGTGCCTGTTTACGAAACCGTCGCGGCCGGCATAAAGACCGACAGCGAACTCGCCCAGTAAATCCAATCCAGTGGCGAACGATGCAGGAGCCACGTCTGGGCTCAGTCGTTTCGTCCATAGATCCCTCAATCCTCAAAGTTTCAATTCTCGATACCGCGCCCACTGAGGGTGCGCGGCACAATCCCCGACTGTCGTGACACGCGCGAAGTGTAAGAGCAAGTCATGGTGACAAGCATCATCTCTGAAAACATTTCCGAAGACGTCTCCCGGGCAACGACCCTGGCCCATCTTCTCCGCTGGCGCGCGCAACACCAGCCCGAGCGCATGGCTTATACCTTCCTGCTCGACGGAGAGACTGACGAGGCTTGCCTGACTTATTCGGAGTTGGACCATCAGGCGCGCACCATCGCCGCGATGCTGCAGAAGTTGGACGCACGCGGTGAGCGTGTGTTGCTTTTGTACCCGCCGGGACTCGAATACATCGCTGCGTTCTTCGGTTGCTTCTATGCCGGAGCAGTTGCAGTGCCCGCCTATCCGCCGCGCCTGAACCGCTCGCTCGGTCGACTCCAAACCATCATCGCCGACGCACAGGCTTCCGTCGTGCTGACCACAGAAACGATTCATTCCAGGGTTGAGCCATTATTCGAAGAGACTGCAGGTCTAAAGCAGCTCGACTGGGTTACGACTGACAATCTCGCACATGAACTGGCAGGCGAATGGCGAGAACCGGTCGTCGGTCGAGAGTCGCTGGCCTTTTTGCAGTACACCTCGGGTTCGACAGCCGCGCCGCGCGGCGTCATGGTCAGCCACGCAAATCTTTTGCACAACCAGCGTCTCATCCAGCAGACGTTCCAGCAGACGGACGAATCGATCATCCTCGGCTGGCTGCCGCTCTATCACGACATGGGCCTGATCGGAAATGTTCTGCAACCGCTGTACGTCGGTGCGCCCTGCATCCTGATGTCGCCGGTCGCGTTTCTGCAGAAGCCTTCGCGCTGGCTCCAGGCCATCTCGCGTTACCGAGCGACCACGAGCGGCGCGCCGAACTTCGCTTATGACCTGTGCGCACGCAAGACGACGGTCGAGCAGCGTGCGGAACTCGATTTATCAAGTTGGACCACGGCATTCAACGGCGCCGAGCCGGTGCGCAGAGAAACAATGGAACGCTTTGCACAGACATTTGCGGAGTGCGGTTTCCGCCGTGAAGCTTTCCATCCGTGTTACGGGTTGGCCGAAGCCACCCTGCTCGTTTCAGGCGGAGCGGCTGAGAACATTGAGCAACGCGCATTTAAAAAGGACGCGCTGGAACACAACGTCGTGATCGGTGTCGATGCGGAGAGCGAGGAAGCGCGGTCGCTCGTCGCTTGCGGCCAGGCTTTGCCGGACCAGCGTGTCGTCGTTGTCAATCCTGAAAGTTTAGTGCCGGCGCGGCCGGACGAAGTCGGCGAGATCTGGGTTCGCGGCGCGAGCGTGACGCAGGGCTACTGGAATCGCCCGGAAGAAACCGAGCACACGTTCGGCGCTTATCTCGCGGACACCGGCGAAGGACCATTCCTGCGAACTGGCGACCTCGGTTTTATCGACGCTGGCGAACTCTTCATTACGGGCCGTCTCAAAGACCTGATCATTATTCGCGGTCGCAACCACTATCCACAGGACATCGAGCAGGCTGTTGGCCAGAGTCACGCGGCAGTTGACGGTGGCATGGGCGCCGCGTTCTCCGTCGAAGTTGAAGGCGAAGAGCGGCTGGTCGTCGTGCAGGAAATGAATCAACGCGCGGCGGATACGGCGGAAGTGATCGAGAGCATCATCGAAGCAGTCGGCAAAGAGCACGACGTGCAGGTCCACGCCGTGGTGCTGGTCAAGAAACGAAGCCTGCCGAAAACCTCGAGCGGCAAGATTCAACGTCGCGCCTGCCGCAACGAATTCCTCAACGCAAGCTTGCAAGCCGAGGCAGAGTGGCGTGAGGAACAGATCACATCAGTTCGTGCGGCGGTCAGTGACACACAGCCTGTTGAATCGTTCGAGGCGTGGCTTACGTCGCATCTCGCAGCCGTACTCGGTGTAACCAGGATTGACCGGCAGCGTCCCCTCGTTCGCTACGGCGTTGACTCGCTGATGGCTGTCGAACTGACGCACGAAATCGAAACGAGATTCGGCGTCATCCTGCCGACCGTCAGCCTGCTGCAGGATACGAGCATCGCGGAGCTGGTTGTGGAAGTGCAGTCGCAGTTGAATGCGCCCCCGACTCCGGTTCTCACTCGCATCTCACAGCGGAAAGACGTGCACATGCTTTCGCGCGGGCAGCAAGGCTTGTGGTTCATGCACCAGCTCGCGCCCGAGAGTGCGGCTTACAACGTTTCATCAGCCGTGCGCGTGCGCGGCGAACTCGATGCTGCTGCTCTGCGACGAGCTTTTCAGAGTTTGACCGTGCGGCACGCTGCGCTGCGTACCACGTTCGAGGCCGGTGAAGACGGAACTCCGTGGCAGCGTGTGCACGACTACGTCGAGATCTTTTTCCAGGAGGAAGACGCTTCCGACTGGAACGACCCTACGTTACGCGGTCGCCTGGTTGAAGAAGCTCATCGCCCATTCGATCTCCAATATGGACCACTGCTGAGAGTCAGCCTGTTTCGTCGATCGACGCGCCAGTACATCCTGCTGTTGGCAGTGCACCACATCGTGACCGACTTCTGGTCGCTCGGCATCCTGATGCACGAGCTCGGCGCGCTCTACGAAGCAGAAAAATCCCGCACGAAGCTCGAATTCGCTCCGCTTCCCGTCGAATACACCGACTACGCGCGCTGGCAAACGGAGATGCTCGACGGAGCTGAAGGCGAGCGACTGTGGTCCTACTGGCAGGAAAAACTTGCAGGCGAGTTGCCGGTGCTCGAAATTCCCGCAGACGCACCGCGACCCCTGGCGCAGACTTTCCGTGGCGCGTCCGAAGGCATCGTCTTCGACCCGAAACTGACAGCGGCACTGAAGGATCTCAGTCAAGCGCACGGCACGACCTTGTTCATGACTCTGCTCGCCGCCTTCCAGGTATTGCTCTATCGCTACACGGGACAGGAAGACTTGCTCGTCGGTTCGCCAACCGCGGGCAGAAATCGCGCCGAGTTGTCAGGTCTCGCCGGTTACTTCGTCAACCCGGTGGTGCTGCGCGAAGACCTTTCGGGAAATCCGACGTTCGAAGAGTTCATGGAGCGTGTGCGCCGGACCGTCCTCGACGCATTCGCGCATCAGGATTATCCCTTCTCGCTGCTGGTCGAACGTCTGCAACCCGTTCGCACCTCCATCTATCCCCCACTCTTCCAGGCGATGTTCGTACTGCAAAAAGCGCATCAACAGGACGACGCACTCGCTTCGTTTGCGCTCTCGGAAGAAGGTGCGCGGATGAATCTCGGCGGGCTCGAGGTTGAGTCGATCGCGCTCGAACAGCGCGTGGCCCAGGTTGATCTGACGCTGGTGATGGCCGAGATGGAAGGCGGCCTCGCAGCGTCGCTGCAATACAGCACAGACCTTTTCGAGCCGTCGACTATCCGGCAGATGCTCGGTCATTTGGAAAGCATCCTGCACGTCGCATCGGCTACACCCGAAGCACGGATTGCCGCGTTGCCGTTGCTGAACGCCGGTGAACGACGCCAGCTAATCGTCGAGTGGAACGACACGCAGACTGCGTTTGATAGCGAAGCTTGTGTTCACCGGTTGTTTGAAGAGCAGGTCGAGCGCACGCCCGATGAGTTCGCCGTCGTGTTTGGCGATGAGCAGGTAACTTACGCGGAACTGAACCGCAGGGCTAACCAGCTCGCGCATCATCTGCAATCACTCGGCGTCGGAGCAGAGACGCTGGTCGGCATCTGTATCGAGCGTTCGATTGAAACGGTTGTCGGGTTGCTTGGCATACTCAAAGCCGGCGGCGCATATCTGCCGCTCGACGTTTCGTACCCGCCGGAGCGACATTCCTTCATGCTGGGTGATGCGCACGCCGCGTTGCTGCTCACACAAGAACATCGCGCGCCCGCACTTGCGCCCTACGCTCCGCGCCTGCTCTACCTTGATTCCGACTGGCAGCAGATTGCTCAGAACAGCGAACTCAATCCGCGTGCAACAGTCTCGGCGGATAATCTGGCGTACGTCATCTACACTTCCGGTTCGACAGGAAAGCCGAAAGGCGTTCTCCTGCAACATCGCGGTCTCGTCAATCTCATCGCTGCGCAGGTTCGCGCCTTCGACATTCGGCCCGACAGCAGGCTCCTGCAATTCGCTTCACTCAGTTTCGATGCTTCAGTCTCGGAAATTTTCACCGCGCTGCTGACCGGCGCAACCTTGCTCATGGCGAAAGCCGACGAGTTGATGCAGGGCGAGTCGTTGGTACGTTTACTCCGTGACCAGCGGGTGACAGTCGTGACGTTGCCGCCCGTCGTGCTCGGAATACTTGACGAACAGGAAGTACCGGAGCTCGCCACAGTGGTATCGGCGGGTGAAGCCTGCACGCCGGAGATTGCGACGCGCTGGTCCAAAGGACGACGTTTCATCAACGCGTACGGACCAACCGAAACGACCGTCTGCGCAACGCTCACGATCATTGACAGCGACAACGTGAAGCCGACGATCGGCCGCGCGATCGAGAACGTCGAAGTCTACGTGCTCGACGAGCAGTTAGAGATCGTGCCCATCGGCGTGATAGGCGAACTCTACGTCGGTGGCGCCGGTGTCGGGCGCGGTTACCTGGGACGACCAGAGTTGACCGCCGAAAGATTCGTGCCTGATCCGTTCAGCCGTAACGCCGGCGCCAGGATGTATCGCACCGGCGATCGCGTGCGCTATCTGCGCAACGGGCAACTGGAATTTCTCGGACGCATCGACCAGCAGGTGAAGATTCGCGGCTTCCGCATCGAGCTCGGCGAGATTCAAGCCGCGCTGCTCGAGCATTCTGCGCTTTCCACCTGCGCCGTCATCGACAGGGAAGATCATCCGGGCGACAAACGTCTCGTCGCCTACATCGTCGTCAAACAAGATTCATCGATCGCTATCGCCGACCTGCGCGAATATCTGAAAGAACGCCTGCCGGACTACATGATCCCGGCACACTTTGTCACACTCGAAGATCTACCGCTTACTCACAATGGAAAACTCAACCGACGCGCTCTGCCTCCCCCCGCCGCTACCCGCGAATCCAACTCACGGCCTTTTACAGCACCGAGATCCCCTTTGGAAGAGTTGCTATCTTCCATCTACACCCACCTTTTGAGGGTAGAGCGTGTCGGTATCCATGACAACTTCTTCGAGCTTGGCGGGCACTCACTGCTCGCTGCGCAATTGATTTCACGTATCCGAGAAGCTTTCTCGGTCGAGTTGCCGCTGCGCACAATTTTCGAGAGTGCGACTGTCGTTGATCTCTGCGCGAAGATCGAGCAGGAGATGCAGGCCGTAGGAAGCAAGAATCTACCGCCGCTGCGACGAGTCTCGCGTGATGAGGAGGCACTGCCGCTCTCATTCGCGCAGCAGCGACTCTGGTTCCTGCATCAACTCGAGCCGGACAACGCCGTCTACAACATGCCCGCCGCTGTGCGCCTGAACGGGCAGCTCGATATCGCAGCGCTCGAAGCGACGTTGACCGAGATCGTGAGACGACACGAATCGCTGCGCACGTCGTTCGCTAATGCCGGTGAAGAACCGCGCCAGGTTATTCATCCTGCCGAGCCGTGGATTCTCAGTGTTGTTGACGTGAGTGAGTTGGTTGAGAGTACGGCGGAAGTAGAGCGCCTGGCGGAAGAGGAAGCGCGCCGTCCCTTTGATTTGCGGGTCAGCCCGCTGTTGAGAACGGCGCTGGTTAAAGTTGCTGAAGCCGAACATGTGCTGTTGTGGACCATGCATCACATCGTTAGTGATGGCTGGTCCATGGGTGTGCTGATTCGCGAAGTAGCGGCGCTTTATGAAGCGTTTGTAAGCGGAGCAGGCTCACCGCTGGAAGAGTTGCCGATTCAATACGCGGATTATGCAGTTTGGCAACGAGAGTCGCTCAATGAAGAAGTGATCGAGCAACAACTCGCTTACTGGCGCAAGCAGTTGGGTGGCGAGTGGCAGGTACTGGAGTTGCCGACTGATCACGTGCGGCCCGCTGTGCAGACGTTCCGCGGCGCCGTCGAGCGGGTGATGTTTAGTAAGAAGTTGAGTGATGGTTTGCAGGAAGTAAGCAGGCGCGAGGGTGCGACCTTGTACATGGTCCTGCTGGCAGCTTTCAAGGTGTTGCTGTCGCGGTACTCGGGACAGGACGACATTACTGTCGGCTCGCCGATAGCTGGACGTAATCGAGTAGAGACCGAAGGTTTGATCGGCTTCTTCGTGAATACGTTGGTATTGCGAACCGATGTGCGCGGAGAAGAGAGCTTTGCAGAGGTAGTGAAGCGTGTGCGCGAAGTGGTGTTGGAAGGACACGCGCACCAGGAAGTGCCGTTTGAGAAGCTCGTCGAAGAGTTAAAG
>DASVGE010000335.1:0-11575 GCA_036379695.1 Pyrinomonadaceae bacterium
AAACCAGAAACAACCACGGCCCGGATGCCACGGTCTTGCCCCGTGGAGGCTCACGCTTGTTGCTATAAACCAGAAACAACCACGGCCCGGATGCCACGGGCTTGCCCCGTGGAGGCTCACGCTTGCTGCTATAACCAACAAAAGAAACACAGCCCGGATGCCACGGGCTTGCCCCGTGGACGCTCACGTTCGCTGCTACAAAGAGCAAGAAAACAGCAGTCGGATGCCACGGGGCAAGCCCGTGGCATCCGGGCCGTGTTTCTTTGTTGGTCTATAGCAACGAACGTGAGCCTCCACGGGGCAAGCCCGTGGCATCCGGCTGCTGTTTTCTTGCTGTTTGTAGCAACGAACGTGAGCCTCCACGGGACAAGCCCGTGGCATCCGGCTGCAGTTTTCTTGCTCTTTGTAGCAGCGAACGTGAGCCTCCACGGGACAAGCCCGTGGCATCCGGGCCGTGTTTGTTTCTGGTTTATAGCAACAAACGTGAGCCTCCACGGGGCAAGCCCGTGGCATCCGGCGGTGTTTGTTTCTGGTTTATAGCAGCAAGCGTGAAGCTCCACGGGGCAAGCCCGTGGCATCAGGGGAGCTTTACGTAGGGCATGCCGCGCAGGATGATTCGTTGGCGACGTGCGACTCGGCGAGGGTTTATTTGGGGGTTGAAGACCGTACGTGGGTTGGGGATCATGGCGGATAAGTATGCGGCTTCGTTGGCCGTCAGGGCTGACGCCGGCTTGCGGAAGTAACGTTGCGACGCCGCTTCAGCTCCATAAACACCATCGCCCCACTCAATCACATTCAAATAGATCTCCAGTATGCGCCGCTTCGTCAACATGCGTTCGAGCATGACTGTCAACGCCGCTTCCTGACCCTTTCGCAGAAACGAACGTTGCGACGACAAAAAGAGGTTCTTCGCGAGTTGCTGGCTAATCGTTGAACCACCACGCTTGAACTCCGGCAGACTCGGTAGCCAGTCGTCATCTTCGCCCTCCGCTTTTGCCTGGCGAGCAGTTTCCCGCTGTGCCTGCTCAAATGCTTTCTGGATCGCTTCGTAATCGAAACCACGATGAGTCGTGAAGTTCGTGTCTTCGCCAGCGAGCACCGCGCGTTGCAGGTTGGTCGAGATCCTTTCCAGCGGCACCCAGGCCTGTTCGCGCTTGGGTTGTTGGCCTTTAGCCTCTGCTTCTCTTATTCGTGTGTCGATCAACGACGTCGACGAGGGATTACTCTTACGCAGGAACGACACGCGCACCAACATTATCGCTTCGTAGCCGATAATCCCGACGACGAGGCCCAGCACCACCAGAAACATCAATCGGAGAATTCTGCGCATCCTGGTTTCAGGCAAACCGGCGTGTGGCCACTCTCGGTTCAAATATCTCTTTAACCGCGCGGATCGTGTTGCAATGAATCTCTATCGTGTCGTTGATGTCTTTGCCATAACCACCAGACATCACCGTAACGATCGGAACCTCGCGTTCATAACATTCGCGAAGCACCAAAGCGTCGCGTTCGCGTAGACCGTCGATCGAGAGTGCGAGACGGCCGAGTTTGTCTCCCTTGTAAGGATCCGCGCCCGCAAGATAGAAAACGATCTCCGGATCCCAGGCGAACACAGCCGGTAAATAATTCGCTAACGTCTCCAGGTATTGCGTATCGGAGGTGCCATCGACAAGCTCCACGTCCAGCGTCGACTGTGCTTTGAATAGCGGATAGTTGTTGGCGCCGTGAATTGAGAGCGTAAATGTGTCGTCGTCGCCGGCAAAGATCGTTGCGGTGCCGTTGCCCTGATGGACGTCACAATCGACGATCGCGGCCCGTCGTATCAACCTGCGGGCCCGCATGGCGCGAATCGAGATAGCCACGTCGTTCAGCACGCAAAAACCTTCGCCTCGATCGGGGAAGGAGTGATGCGTGCCGCCGGCCAGGTTGGAGCTATAGCCTTCTGCCAGAGAAGCGTGCGTCGCGGCCAGTGTCCCTCCAACAGCATAGAACGAACGTTGCACCAGCGACTCAGACCACGGCAATCCGAGGCGCCTGATTTCCTTAGTAGTTAAGTTGCCGCTGCACAGACGCGAGACGTAGTCATTGGTGTGGACCAGCAGCACGTCCTCGAGTGGCGCCGGCGAGGGTTCGACAAGTTCGGAAGGCTCTAAAGTTCCTTCCGCAAGAAGCTTGTCGCGCACCAGTTCAAACTTACGTATGGGAAAAACGTGGCCAGGGCCGATGTCGGCGTAGTAGCGGGGTGAATAAAAGACTTGCATGCCAGTAACGCGGAGATATTAGCGCAACTGGAGAATACGTCCTATAGGACCTATAGACCTATTTTCTGGATTTGCGTGCGATGCCGCGGTAATTAACATTTCCGGGAAGTTTGCGAGGCAGTTCGAAGTTATCGTCGACGATGTCTTCGAGATGAACGCTCGCGGCGCGCGCGTAGGCGAGCAGCGTCATGAGGGTAGGCTCGCGCTTGTCCTGCTCGTACTCGGAAATGCGGCCGTAGTGCATCGTGTCTCCCAGGCCGAGGCGTTCCAGCATCTGTGTTTGAGACAGGCCCAGACCCACGCGTATTTGCAGGAGTTTTTCATGCAGTCGCATCGGTCGGGGACGCGGATTTCCCATCAGAAACTGCCTCCTGATGAGAATTTCCGGGCGCTACTCGCAGTAGGGAGTGCTCTGCGTTCGCTTTCATTTTTCGCCGTGAGTATGAATCTTACATGCTCAACGGCGATGCTCATCACTCGTTAATCGGGGAGGTTGAGCCGCGCATTTTGGTGGTTGCTGATTGTCAAAGACGTGCAATCCTAAACGACAAGACCGAAATCGTAAACAGAAAAATTCAATTGGGCCACAGACTTGGTGAAAATCTGTGGCCCCATTGTTTACCGGGCGACGAATTCATCTGTCAGCACGACGGTTACTGGAATGCCTTCAATCGAGTCAGGCAGGACTGGTCTCTGTCCCGCATCCTTATTTACATATATAACGATCGAGGCCTCGCCATCGATGCGGCCCGATGCTCCGACGCCGACGCCCATCACGGCCGGTTGGAACATCAAGTTGGCCCGATGATTCTCGAGCACCGCGGAGGCGCGTTCCGCTGCTTGTTCTGGAAGTTGTTTCATTACGTTCTCGAGTCCGGGGATGAAGGGTCTTCTGCCGCCACCACCCATTTCTCCACTGGTAGTCGGAGAATTGCCGCCGCCACCGGGGAAGCTGAAGGTACGGCCCAACGCAGTGCCGAGTCTTTGCAACACCTGGCCGATCGGATTTGCAATCGTGGTCGTGCTGCTGCCTGCAAAAAGCAGACCCACAGGATTGCGTGTACCATTATTAGTGACGATCAAAGAGCCGGAATCGCCACCAGCACTGAACGTGCCGGCGCCGATCACAATCTGCCCGGTGAACGTGACCGTAAACTTCTTACCTTTACCACACCCTTGCTGGTATTGAATGCTCACGCTGGTGTTAATCGACTGAACCGTGCCGGTGGTGAAACCGGTCGTGCGACCGCTCTTTGCAACGGCGAGACCCACGGTCGGATTCACTATCGTGCTGCTCGGGACGCCGATGTCTTCGATATTGCCTGAGCCATCCATTAGACCGGGCCGCAATTGCGCGACAGACGCATCGACGTTTGAAGGTCCAAGCGGCGCTGAACCAGTGAAGTCTGCGACAACCGTGGTGACAGCGCAATTTGCATCGATCATGCCCGGTTGCGAGATGTCTTCGCCGGCGACTGCTTGACCACTACGCCCCATCACGTGATTGTTGCTTAGGATATATTGGTTGGTTCCGTCTGTTATGAGGGCGCCCAGAGTGCCGCTGCAACAGAACGAACTGCTACGATCGAGGACGTTCCCGCCGGAAACGCCGAAGTTGAGATTTCTAACGCGGTGCTCGGGCCCATTGTCTGCGCGGCTGGATGTCAGCAGTGAGCTGAACAGCGCCAGCGAGGCGACGAGGGCAAAGATCATGAGGGTCTTGACTCTAAACATGAAGAGGCTCTCCTTTTCGTAGAAAACGTTATCGCACAGAAACACCGCAGCTTCAGGTACGCCATTTCGGTTGTCGCAAGTAAGGCGCCTGGTCGGCGGAATGGGGACCAAATTCTTACGCCGAAATTTTCAAATGTCAACATCCGCAGTGGGGAATTACGCCCCTCAGTAGTAGTTCGCGACGACAGACCCTCCGAAATTTGGCGCCTCTTGCGCATCCTCCCAGTTGAGAGTAGGATTGCTTTCAATGGGTACAAAGGCAAGATATCGACCCAAAAACCTCGCTCGAAAGTTGCGCCAGATCAGAAATGCTCTGGGGTTATCACAATCAGAAATGTTGCGACGGCTGGGGGCAGAGAATTCTTTTTCTGTTGCCCGGATCTCTGAATACGAGTCGGGTGTTCGGGAACCAGCTCTCTGGGTGTTGCTGGCCTACGGCCGCGTAGCGCGGGTTCACCTTGAGAGCCTTGTCGATGACCACGCAAGTCTGCCCGCCAAACTTCCTGGTAATTTCAATTTCAGAAGTTCCACGCAATCGAAAAGCGTCTTGAATAATTCTCCTGACGATCAATAATTAGGATTGACTTATCTCCCTGTAGGGCGTAATATCTCCCAATTGAGAGAGCAGAAGGGTTGTTATCCCGCTGAAGATGAGCAGTGTGAGATTTCAGCTTGTCTCTCATCTTTAATCACCTCACGTGTAGAGGAGACCCCAAATGGCTTATGGAAGTAATACGTTTACGGTCACAAGTGTGACCTTAAAACAATCGCAACGAAAACACCGCAAACGTCGTCCGTCAAATGAGGAGTTAGCACGGCGACTTGACGAGCTTGAGCGTGCTTACAATGAGCGATTTAAGATCGTTGTAGAAGCTATCGAGCGACTAATGAGACCCTCCGTTCGCAAGCGCAAACCGGTTGGCTCTCGTGCAAAGATACTGAAGAAGTAGCTGTAAAGATGGCCCTCCGCGGCCACTCCAGTCTCTATAAAGAGGGATTAATGCACCAGCGGATCGCTGAGTGCTTCTGATTCGTCGTTGCCGATGCTGAGCGCGAGGGCGCGGATGGCGGTGCGGGCTTCGCGTTGTTGTTCTTCAGTGAGCAGCGACCAGGCGAGCGAGATCGGACATTCAGAATCGTGATTGAGAGCTTTGTGACAAACAGGGCAGTTGTCCAATGAAAGCTCGAGCACCACGTAGAGCTTCGCCAGCAACGTGATGATCAACTCAGCGCGTTTCTTCTGCTCGTCTGATTCCAACATGCCGCCACACAGATTAGCAGATTAGTACTGTAGCGTGTTCTCCCACTTCACCCGCTTCAGCAGCGCGAAGTCGGAAAGCATCTTGCCTGCTCCCAGCACGACTGAAGTGAGCGGATCGTCGGCGACGAAGACGGGCAACCCGGTTTCAGTTCTCAGACGTTTGTCGAGATTTGCGAGCAACGCGCCACCGCCGGTCAGCACCACGCCGCGATCGATGATATCGGCCGAAAGTTCCGGTGGAGTGCGCTCGAGCGCCACGCGCACTGCATCGACGATCTGGCTAACAGCCGGATCGAGCGCCTGTCGCACTTCCTCGTCAGTGACGGTAATTGTCTGAGGGATGCCCTCGACGAGATTGCGGCCACGGACTTCCATCGCCAACGGTTCGTCGAGCGGGAAGGCGCTGCCGAGTTGAATCTTGATCTCTTCCGCTGTGCGCTCACCGATCAACAGGTTGTACTTGCGCTTCACGAATTCGGCCACCGCATTGTCCATCGCATCGCCCGCAACACGCACCGCGCGCGCGTAAACGATTCCGCCAAGACTGATGACGGCGATATCCGTTGTGCCGCCGCCGATGTCGACGACGATGTTTCCGTGCGGTTCGGTAATCGGCAGTCCGGCGCCGATGGCTGCCGCTACTGCTTCCTCGACGAGGTACACTTCGGAGGCCTTGGCGCGATACGCCGAATCCTCGACTGCGCGGCGCTCGACTTGTGTAATCTCACTCGGGATTCCGATCACGACGCGCGGGCTCACCCACGTGCGACCGTTATGCGCCTTCCGGATGAAGTGCTGTAGCATCTTCTCGGTCACTTCAAAATTGGCAATCACGCCGTCACGCATCGGCCGGAT
The DNA here is from genome assembly GCA_036379695.1 of Pyrinomonadaceae bacterium. Classification (GTDB taxonomy): domain Bacteria; phylum Acidobacteriota; class Blastocatellia; order Pyrinomonadales; family Pyrinomonadaceae; genus PSRF01. The sequence continues at coordinate 6,112 of DASVGE010000335.1, forward strand.
GGCGACGATGTTCCCGGGCGTGCGTCCAAGCATCTCCTTCGCTTCCTTCCCGACCGCCTCGACATTATTTGTCACCTTATTAATAGCGACGATGGAGGGCTCGCTCAGCACGACTCCACGCCCTTTGGCGTAGACGAGCGTGTTGGCGGTGCCGAGATCGATAGCCAGGTCGTTGGAACGAAGTCCGGAGAGCAAGGGGAAGGACATAGTGACACCTCAATTATTTGGTTTTAGGTCGAGCTCTTCTGTTGAAGAGAAATCCTGGAAGGCAAGACGTCTTTATTCAGAAAACAAAGACAAACAGAATTTAATTCGTTGACATTACGGTGTCAAGACTTATTTGTGGGAAATTTCGCGCAACAGAACGCGCCTCTCTGGGAGCTTTGCCTCAAATGTCAGAAATCACTCTTGGAAGAGGTCAGTACAGCGAGCGGTAGCGACCTGGTTGAACCATGGGAGTCAAAAATTGTTAGAAAATATCGCATGCTGATCACTGACCAGGTCGCTACCGCTCGCTGTACTGACCTCTTCCAAGAGTGATTTCTGACATTTGAGGCAAAGCTGCGCCCTATTAGCAAACTGTTCTTACATCCTGATCGCTGACCCACCCGCTACCGCGTGGTGGTACTGACTCGGCCCAAGTTCGCTCCTACTACTCCAACACCGGCGTCCAACTCTTGTCCGGGTTAAATCGATCGATCGCGTTAGCCAGCTCGAGAGTCTTTGGGCCAAGGTCTTTCTGATAGACCACGCCGTCGTGACTCACGATGAACGTCTGCACACCCGTAAGCCGGTATTGAGCCGGAAAGGCAATGAGTGCGAAGCCGCCGATCATCACGTCCTTAACTACAAAGTCCAGCTCGCCGAGCGGCGCCGCTGGTCCCTGTCCCTTAAGGACTTTGAAGAAGTAGCCATGAAACGGCTCGCTCCGGTTCGAATAACCCCGCGCGATCGCCGCCGCTACTTTTTCACCGATTGGACCACCCCACGACCCATCCTCATTGCGCCACGCCAAACCATCCTGCTTACCCGGCGTGCTGATAATTCGTTGCGCGTACTGATTGACACCCTTGTCGCGTTTAATCAGCGCATACTCGTGCTGCGCTTCGACGTACCCGCGGCAGATCTCGATTGCGTTCAGCTCATTGCCGCCAATGCGCCGGTAGAGAATTTCCGTGCGCCCCGCACGCGTGTCGAAAGACCAACCAGTCGGTCCTTTCACAAGCGGCACGGGAAATGGCCAATCCTCTTCGCCAACCGACAGGAACGCGCGGCGTGAATTCTTCGCCTGCCTCGCCACATGGTTTTTGACACGGGCTTGCGCGGCAAACTCCTTCGCCACTTCACGATCGCGCGCGGGTTCGCCGGTGTGAATGATGTCGTAGCTGTCTGGTCCAAGAATCTCGACCAGGGCAGTTTCATCAAACTTCTCGGCAGCTTCGATCAACGCATTCGCTGCTTCTTCCGCCGTGGCGAACGACTTCGCTTTCGTCGTCACCGTCGTCTGCGCGGACACGAACGACGCAAAAAGCAGCACCAAAAGACTCAGATTTGCAGTTGTCAAAATCTTGTTCTGTTTCATCGCTCGTTACCTCCTTCGGCCACCGCCACCACCGCGACCACCGCCGCCGCCACCACCACGACTGCCGCCACCGAAGCCGCCGCCACCGCCACCGCGACTGCCGCCCCCAAAGCTACCGCCGCCGCGACTGCCCCCGCCGAAACCTCCCATGCTGGACGATCCGCGGCTACTACTGGAGCGCGCGCTGGCTCCGCTGAACCCGCCACCGCCGAAGCCGCCGCCACGACTTCCCGAACTGCTGCCAACGCTGCGATTACCAACACGGTCACCGCTGGCGCGGTTCGAAGCACCTCCGCGATCGCCAATGCTGCTTCGATCGCTGACGCCTGCTCGATTACCGGCGCCACCGCGATCGCCAACGCCGCCGCGATCGCCGACACCGCCACGATTGCCACGATCACCGACACCACCGCGATCACCGACGCCGCCACGGTTGCCACGATCACCGACACCACCGCGATCACCGACGCCGCCGCGATCGCCTACACCGCCACGATTGCCACGGTCCCCGACACCGCCTCGATCACCAACGCCACCTCGGTCACCAATCCCACCACGATCACCAACGCGATCGTTGCTCCTGAGATTGCCGCCTTGTCGTCCAATGTCTCTTTGCGCAGCTCGCTGTCGATTCTGTAACGAATCACCACGCGCCGTGCCGCCAAACCGGTTCGCCGTACCACGGTCTCCGTAAGGCGCGCCACCGCGATGTGACGGATTGTGTTGCCACTTATTACCGCCCCGAGCGTTGACGCGATTACCGCCCTGGATGTTATTGACGCGATTGCCGCCGCTGATATTCGTATTGCGGTTGAAGTTGTTGTTGACGTTGACGTCGATGTCACCGCCGCCCCAGCCGCAACCCCAACCCCAGCCGCCGCCCCACGCAGCGCCCATCGCCATACCGACACCGAACGAGATCGCGCTCGCCGCGATCACCGCACCCGTCGAAGGCGGATAGTAGATGGGCGGATACGGATACACCGGCGCGCCGTAAACAACGGTCGGATTGTAAGAAGGCACATAGACGACCTCCGGGCTTGCCTGTTGGATCACGATCACTTCTTTACTTTCGATCGTCTGCGTCTCCACCTTCTGTTGCTGGTTTGACTTCAGCGCTCCGGCGTCCTGCGCCTTGTTGCGCATGCGCTGAATCGCATCCATCACGTCTTTCTGTTGCGCGAGAAACGCGTTACCCAGATCCGTGGTCCACTGAATATCGTCCGACAAACGCTTCACCACGTCAGGCAAAGCCGCCATTGCCTGCACGCTCGGATCCCACGGTTGCTTCTTGACTGCTTCAGTCAACTTTTTCTGGTCTTTCAAAAGCTCAGGATTTCTTTCCAACCACTGCTGTAGCTGAACGATCTCCAGCGGGTAAGTTGAAGCCACCAACGTCTGGCTGAGCAGGTTGTCCGGATACAACGCGATCGGCGCTACGAGCGAATCGAGTTGCTCAGGGGGTATCTTCACTGCCTGATCGTCCACTGCTCGATGTGCGGCTCGGGCCAACACCTGCGGATTTACCGGCAGGAGTATGGCTGCACAAGTCAGGCAGGCAAGGCAGCGAATTAGTATTTGTGCATATGCTGTTTGCATAATTTTCGCGTTCATATCAAAACCTCCGCCCTATTCTTCTTTGTGCATACTCTGTGTCTCTATGGTGAGTATTCTCTGTGGCGAGCGGTTTCAGGGTTAACAGCCACAGATTCAACAGAGACACAGAGAATGCACAAAGAAACATTCACTTCACGTGCGCTGCCTCCCAACTGCGCACCTTTCGTCTGGCTTCGTTAAAAACTCTTTCGTAGTTCTGCTTACGGACCTTCTCGCTGGCTTCCGGAGTCAACAGCTTCCAGAAAGGTTCGTACTCGTTATAGACCTTGAGATACTTTGCCTGGTCGGCTGGAGCGACCTCGTCCGTGCCGAAAAGAAAACGATCGGGATGACGATTCACTACGGACGCTGCATGCTTCGCCGACTCCGGTGTAGCGACGATGTACTTCGCCACTTCATCCCAGGAGATGTCGAAGTGGACGTTCGTGAGTTTCGGATCGTTGATGATCTCTTCGACGATGGCTGTCTGATCCTTGACGGGACGAATGATCCGCCCGACGCCGATATGGGCCCAGATAAACGTCGTGTTCGGATGACGCCTGAATAGGGCTTTCATTTGGGCGGCATAAGCAGGTTCGGCGCCGGGCTTGGCAAAGGGGACGTCAACGTCGTTGTGAATCAGGACCACTAAACCAACTTCAGTCGCAAACTCGATCAGGCGATCGAGTGCCTGGTCCTGCAGACTCGCCACCTCGCCCGCAACCTTTGCGGAAACAAATTCCTTATGAATGGTGAATTCACCGATACCGGTAAAAACACCGGGAAAGGCCTTGAGCACGCGGCGAATGTGATCCGCGGCATACATGTCCGTGGGATTGAAGCCGGTGATCATCGGATCGAAGCGGGCCTGGTCTTCTTTGGGAAGAGACTTGTAGGCGGTTGCGATCCAGGCGTCGGTGAAAGAGTAGTAATAGAGTGGCGCGTCGGAGTTCAGGTAGTAAGTTGGACCACGATTTTCATCGACGCGATACGACCATTGTTGTTGCAACGGAATGCCGAAAAGCGCGACCCGTCCGGCCTTGTTCCCCATCACTTTCAGGAAGTCGCGAATGTCGATGCCTTCCTGGATGTAGTTGGTGAGGTGAAAATGCGAGTCGTTGAATAAATAATCGTTCGAGTCTTTCTGTGCGAGGGCTGAACCCGACCCAAGCAGCAGCGTGAGGCTGATTGCGAAAACCATCCGCAGATTACGCAGATTCAATTTAATCTGTGTAATCTGTGGATGGTTTGCGGCTTTGCGTGAAGAACTTTTCATAAATGCCTCAGAACGCCAGCTCCAGGGTCGAATGAAATACGCTGCCCTTCCCGCCAAGCGCGAAGGGTACGGATGAGTAACCCACCGGCGACTTGTAGAGGTACAGCCACTCGTTGTTCCACCGCACGACCTTGTTGTTCCACGGAAACCAGTTAAAGCCCGAACGAATGTCCCAGGGCTTGCCAAACTGGCCATTTATTCTTGACGAGCCCACATAGAATTGGAGGGTCTTAGGTATGACCATCGCCGAAGCCTGCAACTGGAATCCGTGATCGAAGAGAGGCTTGAGTCCGGCGGTGTTGTCGCCCTTGAAGTTGTTCAACCAGCGCCAGTAGTACTCGCCCTCCAACGCAAAGCCGCGATACTTGATGCCGGCGTCGATATCCAGCATTCGGTAAGTGGCATCAGTGATCGTGACTCCTGGTCCAAACAGGTCGGGTGTAAAGATGACGGTGCCGTCTGAAAGTCGCAGTTGAGTGTTTTCGAAGTTGTCGCTATTTGGTTGGCTTTCCTTATTTTCGTCGCTGCGAGTGAAGTGAACTCCTAAGCGAGACGCCGGACGCTGGTGCTCTTCGAAGTCGCTATAGCCCTGGCCGTATTCGCCTGTCGGAGCCCATACCACCGCCGTAGAAAGCGTATTGAATTTGTTGTCGAGCCGGGCGGCGCTGACACCCAGGGTACTCATGTTGTTACCGAGCATCACCTGATATCTGACTCTCTTTGTTATGTTTCCTTTGAGCCACACGCCGGAGGTGTAAGAAGGACGAAAAAACTCGTCGGCAATATGACGACTATCCACTGACAGCCAAAACGGAAAGTTACCTTCAGTGCTGCGTACGCCTGGAAGAGATGTGATACCCGCCGCAAGTGTGAAGTGGTCGTTGAAGGTGTAACCAACATTACCGGCGACGACGACCTGAGCCCCCTGGCCCTGCGTTGCGTTGGAGGTCCAGGTGTAGAGAAAGTAACGAAGCTTCGGGTTCATTACCCAGCCCAAAAACTTTATCTGC
>DASVGE010000336.1:0-12364 GCA_036379695.1 Pyrinomonadaceae bacterium
GTAGCGACGAACGTGAACCTCCACGGGACAAGCCCGTGGCATCCAGGCTGCTGCTTGAGAGGAGCGGTGTAGCCACAAACGTGAACCTCCACGGGACAAGCCCGTGGCATCCAGGCTGCTGCTTGAGACGAGCGTGAACCTCCACGGGACAAGCCCGTGGCATCTTTCGAACCTTTGAGCCAAGCCGCGCTGAAGTTCAAACACGTGTCCAGCATTGTAGATCTTTACCAACTTGGCCCGATGCAGCAAGGCATGCTCTTTCACTGCCTTCAGGCGGGCGCTTCGCAGCGCGTTCATTTCGTTCAGATCAGCTATACCTGGTCGGGCGAATTAGACGATGCAGCGTTTGACGAAGCCTGGCGACAGGTAATTGCCCGTCACCCGATGCTGCGCACCACTTTTCTCTGGGAAGGATTGGAAAAATCTCTTCAGGTTGTGCGACAGCAGGGGCAGTTGGAAATCGTTCGTCATGACCTGCGCGCCATCCCCACACCAGATCAGGCTTTGACGGCGTTGCTGGAAGCAGATCGATGCCGTGGTTTCCAACTCAACGAAGCCCCGCTGATGAGGTTGATGTTATGCCGCGTGCAAGAGAAGCAATACAGGATCACCTGGAGCTTCCATCACATCCTCTTCGAAGGATGGTCGGCATCACTCATTCACAAAGACTTTTTGCTCTTTTATGAAGCACTACGACAAGGCCGGACGATTCAACTGCCGCCGCCGCGACCTTTCCGGGATTACATCATCTGGCTTCAGCAAAAGGATCGAACGGAAGCTGCGTCTTACTGGCGCGCGGCCCTTGAAGGTCTCACCGAACCGACGCCTCTCGGTGTCGACCGTCCATTGGCCCATGCTCCGGCAGACGCCGCGGGATCCAATGAAGAACGAGTCTGGTTATCGACTGAGCTTTACCAGAACCTGCAGGACTATGCACGACAGCATCGTCTCACCCTGAACGTGGTGATGCAGGGCGCCTGGGCCTTACTGCTCAGTCGTTACAGTGGTCAAACAAAAGTGCTCTTCGGCGCCGTGGTCTCGGGACGCCAGGCCGCTCCATCGGGCGCGGAATCAATCGTCGGCCTGATGATCAATACTTTGCCCTCACCCGTGCACGTTGACTTTGCCGCCGCACCGGTCACATGGCTCCGGAACTTACAGGCTCAACAGTTGGAAATGCTGACGTATGAATACTGTTCCCTGGTCGAGATCCAGGGCTGGAGTCAGATTCGCCGAGGCACGCCCCTTTTCGAAAGCCTGTTCGTTTTTGAAAACTGGATTGGCGACACTTCATCACACGATCGACCGCTCTCTTGCGAGATCAAGGATTTCGATCAGTTTGACGGTGGTCCAGGTTTTCCTCTCGCCATTGTTGTCGAACCCAGCCGGCAGCAATGCCTGCTCAAAGCGCTCTACGATACGAACCGCTTTGAGCGCACCACGATTCAACGCTTGTTGGGCCACCTCACGTGCATCCTCGAAAGTTTCGTGCACGACAAGGCTACGACTCTCGACGAATGCACGCCGCTCACCGAAGCTGAACGCTTTCAATTGCTGGTCGAATGGAACGACACGCAGGCGGAGATTCCCACAGGTGGCCTCGCCCGGCTCTTCGAGCATCAGGTTGAGCAGAGACCGGAAGCTGTCGCCGTCGTTTGTGACGATGAGCACCTGACGTACGAGGCGCTCAACCGGCGTTCCAATCGAATCGCGCACACCTTGAGACGTTTCGGAGTAGGACCGGAAGTGCGAGTCGGCTTATGCATCGAGCGGTCGGCGGACCTGCCGGTCGGGCTCCTCGGCATAATCAAAGCAGGTGGCGCTTACGTGCCGCTCGATCCGGATTATCCATTGGAACGCCTGCTCTACATGATGGAGACCGCGGGGCTCAGCGTGGTTGTAACTCGCGCGGCTGAGGCGGAGAAACTTCCGGCTTACTGGTGCCGCTGCGTGTGTCTTGATTCGACAGACGACTTTCCCTCGTTGGAAAACGATAGCAACGTTGGGTTGCAGATGAACCACAGTCACGTCGTCTATGTAAGTTTCACTTCAGGGTCAACCGGAGAGCCGAAAGGTGTTGAGGTGAGGCAAGGCGGAGTGGCTCGTTTGATCTTTGAGGGAGGATTCGCCGAACTAAATGAGCGACAGCGCATTCTGCATCTCTCGCCTTTAGCCTTCGATGCTTCTACGTTTGAGATTTGGGGCGCACTATTGCGAGGTGGATGTTGTGTCTTGTTGCCCGACGGTGTACCGGCGCCGCGACAGATAGCAGAGGTGATCAGGAAAGAAAAGATCACGACGGCCTGGCTCACCGCCTCGCTGTTCAATCTGTTGATTGACGATGCAACCGTTGCGCTCGACGGGTTGGAGCAATTGCTGATCGGCGGCGAAGCGTTATCTGCTCATCACGTGCGTCAGGCCCTGGAGCGATTGCCGGGCACGCAACTGATTAACGGCTACGGTCCAACCGAGAGCACCACCTTTGCCTGTTGCTACGCAATCACGCGTAACTGGGAGCGATCCGGAGAGAGGATTCCCATCGGAGGACCGATAGGGAATACGCAGGTCTATGTGCTGGGTGGGCGTGGCGAAGTGGCGCCTGCGGGTGTTGTAGGCGAGTTGTTTATCGCTGGAGAAGGATTGGCGCGTGGATATTTGAATAGTCCGGAGCTGACGGCGGAACGGTTTGTGCCCGGTCCTGTCGGGGAAAAGCACGGATCCCGCTGGTATCGCACCGGCGATTTGGTGCGGCAGCTACCGGATGGACGCCTCGACTTTCTGGGCCGCTCGGATCATCAGGTTAAGCTCCGCGGTTTCCGTATCGAATTAGGAGAGGTCGAGGCCGTCACGTTGCAGTATCCCGGCGTGCAACAAGTCGCCGCGATAGTGCGCGAGGATATTCCCGGTGACCGCAGACTGGTTGTTTATGTTGTGCCCGAGCCCGGGAACGATTGCCAGGCCATCGAACTGCGACAGTTTCTGCAAACCGCGTTGCCGAACTACATGGTGCCGTCTGCCTGCGTTGTCCTCGACTCACTGCCGCTGACGCCCAGCGGTAAGACAGACCGCCGCGCGCTTCCTGTGCCGAACGTGGCCGAGCGGCCTGCCAATCTCGTCACCGCCGGAACTCCTATCGAAGAGTTGCTGTCGGTAATCTGGCAACAGGTATTGGGCAGAGAAGCAGCCGGCGTGGATGAGGGCTTTTTTGATCTGGGCGGCCACTCACTACTCGCCACGCAAGCAATCAGCCAGGTGCGCCAGGTATTCGGAGTTGAAGTTTCACTGCGGCAATTCTTCGAGGAGCCGTACATCAACAGTTTGGCGGCGACGATCAGTCAGCTTCAGCGCGAAGAAAATCGACTGGTGCGGCCGCCACTCAAACCCGTCATTCGTTCCGGTGCGGCGCCTCTTTCATTTGCACAGCAACGGTTGTGGTTTATCGAGCGCTTCTTGTCGAAGCACACTCTCTATTTGATTCCCGTTGCTCTGCGTCTGAAGGGTCGTCTGCAACTGCCGGCATTCGAACAGAGTTTTCAGGAAGTGATCCGGCGTCACGAAGTCTTGCGGACACGCATCGAGGAATTAGATGGACAGCCAGCACAAGTCATAGAAGAGCAGGTGAGCCTGCCGGTCCGGATCGTTGATCTCAGCGGATTGAATCCGGATGAGCAGTTGCGACTCGCGCAGCAGCTTGCTCAAAGCAGCGCCGAGCGCTCATTGGACCTGACGCGTGCTCCATTGATGCGCCTGCAACTGTTGCGTTTGGGACCAACGAATCATGTGGCGGTGCTGGTGATGCATCACATCGTGACTGACGGTTGGTCCAACGCCGTCCTGGTTGATGAACTGGCGCAGTTGTATCACGACTACCGGGCCGGCAATCCATCCGCGTTGGCAGAGTTACCCGTGCAATACGCCGACTATGCCGTCTGGCAACGGGAATGGTTGACAGGACAGGTCCTGGAAGATCAGTTGAGTTATTGGCGTCAGCAACTCGCAGACGCTCCCAGGACGCTGGCTTTACCGGCGGATCATCTTCGCCCGGCGCACCCGACATATGCTGGTGCGCAACAGGTGGTCCAACTGGATGAGTCGCTCTTGCGGGCAGTAGAAAAGCTTGGTCGTCGCGAGGGCGTTACGCTCTTCATGACCTTGCTGTCGTGCTTGCAGTGTCTCTTCTATCGCTACAGCGGGCAGGAAGATATTTGCATCGGGACCGCAATCGCGAATCGCACGCAGGCAGAGATCGAAAAGCTGATCGGATTTTTTGTAAACACGCTGGTAATGCGAAGCAAGTTGGAACCGAGCATGGAGTTTGCCGGCTTGTTGAAGCAGGTGAGAGAAGTGGCGCTCGGAGCTTACGCCCACCAGGACATTCCGTTCGAACAACTCGTCGAGATTATCGAGCCCGATCGACAACTCAACTCTACGCCGTTCTTTCAAGTCGTTTTGGCGGTCCAAAACACGCCGCTCAGAACTTTGGAGCTGGCTGAGCTTAGTGCCACGCCGGTGGCTCTCTCGTCACGAACTGCCAAGTTTGCCTTAACGATGGATGTCAAAGAAAACTCTGGTGGCCTGAGCGTCACGATGGAATACAGCACCGAGTTGTTCGAGCACGCAACCATCAGCCGCATGCTCCGGCATTTCGAAGTCCTACTTAAGGCAGCTGCGGAAACACCGCGACAATGTCTGGCCACTTTGCCGCTGCTGACCGGTGCCGAGTCTCATTCGTTGTTGACGGAGTGGAACGATACGCGAACCGATTATCCGCGTGATGAAAGTATGGTCGGGTTGTTTGAAAGGCAAGTGGAACAAAACCCGGACGCGATTGCGCTCGTGTATGGGGACCAGCAACTCACTTATGGCGAGTTGAACAGGCGTGCCAATCAACTGGCCGGACATTTGCGCGCGCTTGGCGCAGGTCCGGAAATACGCGTCGGACTTTGCGTCGAACGTTCATTGGAAATGGTGTGTGGGATGCTCGGAATCCTCAAGGCCGGGGGCGTTTATGTGCCTCTCGACGCGGAGTATCCAGCGGAACGAATTGCTTTCATGCTGAAAGATTCCGCGATCTCGATGATAGTCACGCAGGCGAAGTTCTGGCCGCGGTTCGACTCTACGGACGTACTCCTCGTCAATCTCGACAACCGCTTCAGTTCCACCGCCGCGATAAATACATGCGACGCCGCTGCGCGAGCTGAGAGCACGGCCTATGTAATGTACACCTCCGGCTCGACAGGCAGGCCGAAGGGAATCTGCATTACTCAACGCAGCGTCGTGCGTCTGGTCAGGAGCACAAACTACGCGCAGTTGAACGGCGACGAAGTGTTTTTGCAGTTTGCCCCGATCTCATTTGACGCTTCGACGCTGGAGATTTGGGGCAGCCTGCTCAACTCGGCGCGTCTCGTGATTCATCCTGCCGGTGATGCGTCGCTGGAGGAGCTGGCAGATGTCTTGCAACGCTACGAGGTGACGACACTGTGGCTGACTGGTGGACTGTTCCAGCAAATGGTCGATTTCAAGCTCGAGAGCTTGAGGTCGTTGCGTCAATTACTGGCCGGCGGCGAAGCCTTGTCTGTGCCGCACGTGCGCAGAGTGCTGGAAGAGTTTGAGAACATCAAGCTGATTAACGGATACGGCCCGACTGAGAACACGACCTTCACGTGTTGTTTCCCGATGGACCATACTGTTGAGTTGGGCTTGTCGGTCCCTATCGGACGTCCCATCGCGAATACTCAGGTTTACCTGCTGGATCGTAATCTGGAAATCGTTCCTGTCGGTGTGCCGGGTGAATTGCACGCGGGTGGAGACGGCCTGGGTTGGGGTTACCTTAACCTTCCGGATTTGACGGCGGCGACTTTCATTCCCCATCCACATGGTGCTGGGCCAGGCAGTCGTCTTTACAAGACGGGCGACCTCGCACGCTACCGCGCCGACGGACGCATAGAGTTTATCGGACGCCTGGATCGCCAGGTAAAGCTACGCGGCTTTCGTCTGGAGCCGGAGGAAATCGCCGCAGTTTTGAAAGAACATCCCGCGGTGCGCGAAGCCGTCGTCATCGTGCGCGAGGTGAGCACCGGAGACAAACAGTTAGTCGCTTACGTCGTACCGAATCGCGAAAGCTCCGAACATGAGTTGAAGCAGTACCTGAAAAATCGATTGCCGGGGTACATGATTCCCTCAGCCTTCGTGATGCTGGAAGAGCTGCCGCTCACCGCCAACGGCAAGATCGATCGCGCGAGTTTGCCGTTACACGATTTCGATCGAGATGGCTCGACGCGCACCGCTCCGCGCACGATGGTGGAAGAATTGCTCGCCGGAATCTGGCAACAGCTACTGGGCCACGCCGAGATTGGCATTGACGACGACTTCTTCGATCTCGGTGGCCATTCGTTGATCGCCACGCAGGTTGCCAGCCGGGTGCGGCAGGTCTTCCAGTTGAACATGCCGCTGAGCTGGCTCTTTGAAGCGCCGACCGTAGCACTCCTGGCCGCGCGGATTGAAACACTCTTGCGCGATGAAAGGCTCCAGGAAGTCATGCCCGAGTTGTCGCCGGTCGACCGCAACGGCGAGATTCCGCTCTCTTTTGCGCAGCAAGGGATGTGGGTGCTTAATGAAATGCTGCCGGGGTGGACGGTTCATAACGTCCAGTCAATCACGCGCCTGAGCGGTAAGCTTAACCCCGCTATCGTGCAACAGAGTTTCGGTGAGATTGTGCGGCGACATGAAGTGCTGCGCACAAGGTTTGTCGCCCGCCGCGGCCAGGCGATTCAGCAAGTTGACCCGCCGTCACTGCCATCTCTCCCGCTCGTGGACCTGAGCGCATTGGACGAGAATGAACGAGACCAGATACGGACGCGCCTGATGCGTCGTGAACATCACCGCGCGTTCAACCTGAGTCAGGGTCCGCTTTTTCGTCTCGCTCTGTTGCGTTTATCAAACCTGGACCACATGCTTTTGTTAACGATGCATCACATCGTGACTGACGGTTGGTCACTCGGCATTCTCGGGCGCGAAATTGCCGGCAACTATCGCGCGTTCTCTCAGGGAATGCCGGCGCCTTTCCCGGAGCTACAGGTCCAATACGCAGATTACGCGATTTGGCAGCGACACTGGATGAGCGGCGCTGTTTTGGAGTCGCAATCGAACTACTGGCAGGAGCAGCTCAGGAATCTGCCGAAGAGGTTGAGACTGGGACGGAAGCGCGTGCATTCAAAACCGTCTGACTTTCGTTGCGCCAGCAGGACGATCAACTTGTCCGCGGATCTATGTAACGCGCTCAGGGGCTTGAGCCGCGACCATGGCGTAACGCTTTTCATGACTTTGCTGGCTGCTTACCAGACGTTGCTTTACCGCTATACGGCACAAGAGCAGATCCCGGTCGGCGCTCCTTTTGCGAATCGCAACAATGCTGAGAGCGAGAACCTGATCGGTTTCTTCGTCAACATGCTGGTCCTTTCGACGAACCTCGAGGGCAATCCTTCTTTCCTTGAGCTGCTCGAGCGCGTGAAGAAGATCACCCTTGAAGCTTATGCGCATCAGGAAATGCCGTTCGAGCTGCTGATCAAAACGCTACAACCGGATCGCAACCTGGGCCATGCTCCATTGGTGCAGGCGACTCTCACGCTTCATAACGTACCGTCGGAGCCATTGAAACTGCCTGACCTGGTAGTGACTTCGATTCCGATCGAGGGCGGCAAAGTGGAATACGATTTGAGCTTGATTCTAACGGACCATCCTGCCGGGTTGAACGGCTTGCTGATCTACAACGCCGAGATCTTTGAGGCCAGCTCGATTGACCGAATGCTCCTTCACTTCAACGCCATCCTTGAGCAGGTTGTGGACCAGCCTGAAGTAAAGTTGCTTGACATCCACCTACCCGAGCAAACGGAAACAGCAGCGCCAGCGGAACCCGAGCTTGCAAACGTTCATCATCAAGACCACGCCGATAAATTCGTTTTCAAAATCAAGAGAGCCTGACCTTTGCTTTGCGTTGTATCCACAGATTACACAGATTCTTCAATCAAATCTGCGTAATCTGCGGATAGAGAAGCGACACCAACATAGACATGTCGGACAGCTCAATAAATGAACAGATAGAAAGCGGCATCCTCCCGGAGGTTGTTTTCGACCGCGAGTTGTTGGAGGAGAGAGCTTACTGGATTGACAAGCTTACTCCGCTGTTGGACCAGGCTTATCCGAGCATCGATTTCCATCGCGTAGGCAATGCGGAGGCCACGCAGGTCGAATTCAAGCTGGGAGAAGAAAGTTATCGCGCCCTGATGGAATTAACCGGCGGCGGCGACTTCCTTATTTACACCGTCCTCATCAGTGCCTTGAAAGTCTGTTTGCGTAAATACATGGGACGCTCAACGGTCATCGCCGGCAGCCCTGCTCGCTTGCTGGATGCGGGACGAAAGCAGGCGCCGAACGTTCTGCCAATTATCGATGAACTCTCCGACGAACAGTCTTTCGAAGATCTCCTGCTCGCGGTCAGAGAAACACTGCTGGAAGCCTACGCGCGGCAGCGTTATCCGTTTCCTCGCCTGCTCGAAGATCTGGAACTGGAGAACTCGACCGGTCAGCCTCATTTTTTTGAAATCACGCTGGGGCTGAAAAACATTCACGTGGATCTCCCCGCACTGAACGGCAACCTTCAAATCGTTTTTGAACACCTGCCTGGCCAGCTTGCCGGTCAAGTTGTTGGTCAGCAGTCGCGCACCACAGTTGAGCGGTTCATTAATCATTACTTGAACGTGCTGGCGGCTTCGTTGGCCAACACTGAAGCCCTGATCGGCGAGTTGTCGATCTTAGGCGAGGCCGAGCGCCACTGCGCGATCGCCGAATGGAATGACACAGCGCGTGCCGTTGCCCATTCCGATTTGGCCGAAGCCTTTGCCAAACGTGCTGTGCTTTGCCCCGATAGCGTCGCCGTCATTGCAGGAGATAGTCACACCAGTTATGGCGAGTTGGATCGCCGGTCTACTCAACTGGCTAATTATTTAAAGGACAACTGCGGCGTGGGTCTGGAAACTCGGGTCGGCGTCTTCATGGGCCGATCGGTGGAAGCAGTCGAGGCTATCCTGGGAATTATCAAGGCGGGAGGAGCTTACGTGCCGCTGGATCCCGGGTACCCACTCGAGCGCCTGGCCTTCATGCTCGAGGATGCGGAGATCCCGGTCCTCTTGACGCTGGAAAGCCAGTTGGACCATCTGCCGTCGTACTGGGGACAGATCGTTTGTGTCGATCGTGACCGCGAACAGTTCGCTCTGCACAACAGAGAGAACCCCACAGTTCCGAGCACCGGCGACAACCTGGCATACGTGATTTATACCTCCGGGTCGACCGGAACACCCAAAGGCGTAGCAGTGACGCGACGCTCGGTGGTCAGGCTCGTGACTGAGACCAACTATATCGAGTTCGCGATGGGGGATACGGTGGCGCACGCGTCGAACATGTCATTCGATGCGGCGACGTTCGAAATCTGGGGAGCATTGCTCAACGGCGCCCGGCTGATCATCGTGCCCGCGGCCTTCTCGCTGGAGCCGCAGGCGCTGGCGGTGCTGTTAAAGGAACAGCAGGTCAGCGTCTACTTCGTAACCACTGCGCTGTTCAATCAGATGGCGCAACAGGTTCCCGGGGCGGTGGCGGCCGTGGAGCAGGTTTTGTTTGGCGGCGAGGCGGTCGAGCCACGCTGGGTGCGCCAGTTGTTAGAGCAGCCCTCAGGTGGACCACGTCGCCTGTTGCACATGTATGGTCCAACCGAGAGCACTACGTATGCGAGCTGGCATGAAGTGAAGGAAGTCGCCACTGGAGCCGAAACGATTTCCATCGGGCGCGGGCTGAGTGGAGCGCAATTATATGTATTGGATGGACGAGGACAGTTGGTTCCAGTGGGCGTGACGGGCGAGCTTTATATCGGCGGAGAAGGGTTGGCGCGAGGTTATTTCAACCGCAGTGAGTTAACGGCGGAGCGGTTTGTGCCGCACGGCTACAGTGACGCTGGAGGCGCGCGGCTGTATCGCACCGGAGACCTGGTGAGGTATCGGGAGGATGGGGCGATCGAGTATATGGGCCGGGTGGACCATCAGGTTAAGCTGCGCGGCTTTCGGATCGAGTTAGGTGAAATCGAAGCAGTACTGCGCCGGCACCCGGAGGTCGAAGAGGCAGTAGTAATGCTGAGTGGCGATGGGCCGGACCAGAACAAACGATTGGTGGCCTATCTGGTGAGCGAGCGAGAGCCGAATGTAAGCCACTACCAGACGTACCTGCGAGAACGGTTGCCGGAATACATGGTACCGGCGGTGTTCGTGAGGTTGGAACAGTTGCCGCTGACGGCTAATGGAAAGTTGGACCGCGGTCGATTGCCAGACCCTGGACTGGCACGGCCCAATCTGGCTGATGAGTATGCCCGCGCCGAAACAGAAGTGGAGCAGGCGCTGGTGGAAGTTTGGGCAGACGTGCTGGGATTGGACCAGGTGGGGATCGACGACAACTTCTTCGAGCTGGGAGGCGATTCGATCCGCAGCATTCAATTAGTTGCTCAAGCGCAGGAACGCGATCTCACTTTTAGTATTCAGTTGTTGTTTGAGAATCCGACAATTCGGACGCTGGCGCAGTTTGTCGACATCGGGCGAGCCGGCGCCCGAAGCGGCAATTCGATCGCACCGTTTCAACTGCTGCGCGAGCCGGATTCTGCACGGATGCCAGAGGGTGTTGAAGATGCCTATCCTCTGACACGCATGCAGTCGGGCATTCTCTTTCACACTGAATTCAGTCCTGAGACCTCCGTATATCGTGACCTCGTCAGTAATCACATTCGCGCTCGGCTTGATGCGGAAGCAATGAAACTGGCGGTGACAAAGATCATCGAGCGCCATCCGGTCTTGCGTACGTCTTTTCATTTGACCGGCTTCAGCGAGCCGCTGCAACTGGTTCACCAACAGGTAAGTCTTCCGCTTGAGATACACGACCTGCAGGCCCTTTCACCCGAGGAACAAAACGGCTTGTTGAGCGAGAGTTTCGAAGCCGAAAAGGTACGGGGTTTTGACTGTGAGCAGGCGCCGTTGCTGCGACTGAAAATCTACCGGCGCAGTGAAGACAGTTTTCAATTCATGCTGAGCCTCCACCACGTCATCATCGACGGTTGGAGTCTCGCGACCATGCTGACCGAGCTCTTTCATTACTACTGGTACTTCCTCGGAGAAGTGACGCACGATGCGGGACCGCCGCCGCAGGCCAGATTCAGTGAGTTCGTTGCGCTGGAGCGAATCGCATTGGAATCCGAACAATGCCGGCAGTACTGGCTGGATAAACTGAGTGACAGTTATCCAACGAAACTGCCTCGTTGGCGAAGAGTGGGCCGCACGTCAGGCCTCCACCAGGTTCGGGAACGAAGATTTGATTTTCCGCCCGAACTGTTTGAGGGAATGAACCGGTTGTCAGCGAATGCCGGTGTCCCGTTGAAGTCCGCGTTATTGGCCGCCCATTTGAAGGTATTGGAACTCCTTTCGGGCCAGCAGGACCTGGTATCCGGCATGGGCTCGCACGGCCGGCCCGAAGGCCCCGATGGAGTGAGAGTTCTCGGTCTTTTTCTAAACATCCTGCCATGCCGGTTGAAGCTGGCAGGCGGAACCTGGACCGAACTGATAAGAGCTGCTTTCGACGTTGAGCGAGAGATGATGCCGCACAGCCGTTTCCCACTCGTCGAGATACAAAAGTTGCTGGGACAGCAGACGATATTTGAATCCGTATTTAACTTTCTTCACTACCACGTCTATCAAAGCGTTGACGGGTTCAAAAAGATGGAGCTGCTCGACGAGCGCAGCGTGATGGAAACCAACTTCCCGCTGATCGTGACCTTCCATCAACACGCGCTCTCTTCCGGTCTCACCGTGAGCCTGATGTACGACGACAACGAGTTGCATTCGGATCAGGTTGCAGCCATCGAGGGTTACATCGTCCGGACACTTACGAGAATGAGCAGTCAGCCGAGTGAACAGTGCGGCTTGTTTTCGCCCTTGTCGGACGAAGAACGGCACCGCCTGCTCTTTCAATGGAACGACACGCAGGCAAATCACCCGCGCGAATTGTGCGTTCATCAGGTTTTCGAGGAGCAAGCTGAGCGCAGAGCCGAGGTGGTTGCCATCAGTTATCAGAATTGCGATCTGACTTATGGCGAACTAAATCGCCGCGCCAACCAGTTGGCCCATCGTCTGCGCGCACTGGGCATCGGTCCGGAAGTGCGGGTCGGCCTGGCGATGCAGCGCTCGCCAGAAATGATCGTCGGTCTGTTGGCCATCCTCAAGGCGGGCGGCGCCTATGTGCCGCTGGACCCGGCCTACCCGGCCGAACGCCTGCGCTA
>DASVGE010000337.1:0-7261 GCA_036379695.1 Pyrinomonadaceae bacterium
CAGCCAACGTGAGCCTCCACGGGGCAAGCCCGTGGCATCCGAAGACCTTGGTTTTAGATTCTGTTTAGCAGCCAACGTGAGACTCCACGGGGCAAGCCCGTGGCATCCGAAGCCTTTGGTTTTAGATTCTGTTTAGCAGCCAACGTGAGCCTCCACGGGGCAAGCCCGTGGCATCCGAAGCCAACGTGAGACTCCACGGGGCAAGCCCGTGGCATCCGAAGACTTCCACGATCGTGGTAATTGGGAATCACGAAACGCGCTATGGCACGATCTTCAAGACCGCTGCCTGACTGGTTACACCGCGCAGAGTGACAGTCAGTGATAGGTCGCCTGTTGGTAGTCCGTCAGGAAGTCTAACGATTATGTAAGAGGCGTTCATCCCCGGCACTCCTGCTACTGTCCCAACGTATTCAACCGGCAAGTTAACGCCGTTCGCTTGCACGGACAACGTTGACGTGCCGGGAATTGGCGGCGAGACAAGTCCCAGGTTCGACGTGAATACAGTTATGCGCGTGTGACCATCAGAGCTGAGATTGTGCGGATCGAGGATCTTAAAAGGCCCGCGCACATAGTTCACTGAATTAATAGCGGCTGCGTTGGTCGTTCCTTCTTCGATGAATATAACCGGCGTGGTTGCGGCGTTCATGCGCCAGGCGCCCTGAGTGCCATCCGTCACGCGCGTCGGACTGCTACCGTCCGCATTCATAATGTAAAGTGCCGGACTCATCGGACCATCACGCAACGAGGTGAAGAGAATCTTTGTGCCATCCGGTGACCACACCGGTGACGAATCCATTGCAGGATTATTTGTAAGCCGCGTTTGCCCCGAGCCGTCAGTATTCATGACGTAGATCTCGTCCTGTCCGTCGCGCCTGCTCTGGAAGACGATCTTTGATCCGTCAGGTGAGTAGTGCGGAAGCGTATCGCCTGTCGTATTCGTTAACCGCAGGCTGGTCTGCGTGAGCCTGTTGAAAGTCCAAATCGCGTTGGAGTCTATACTAAAGACAAGTGTCGAGCCGTTCGGAGACCAGTCGGGCCAGGCTGCTCCTGAGATCAGGAGCGGAAAGCGACCGGTACCATCCGCATTCATGATCGAGAGAACGCTCGGCGAGCCAGAAGTAAATGTCGCAAAAGCGATTTGGCCTCCGTCGCGCGACCAGGCGGGGCTGAAGTCTTCAGCAAGCGTGTTGGACAGCACGGCGAACCCGGTTCCATCAGCGTTGCGGACGCAGATGCGGCTCGGGCCTCCAGCGCTTCCATCGGGTTGCCGGCGGCAGACATATGCGAGACGTGAGCCATCCGGCGACCATGCGGGTTGTGTATCGTCGCCCGTCGCGTCCGTGAGATTCACTACGCTTGTGCCATCCGTGTTTGTCAGGAAAATGTCCAGGCCCGGCGAACTGCCCGATTTGACGAACGCGATCGGTTGCGCGCCGGCTCCGGGAACGGGAGTCGGAGTTGGTGTCGGCGTTGACGAGACGTAAACAGCCGTGACCGTGTGAGCCGCGTTCATCGTCACCGTTGCCAATTGACTCTGGGCCAGATCTACGCCATCGACTTGCCACTTCCAAAACGTGCTGGTGCCGGCAGTGAGCGGCGCGGTCAAATTCACACTTGTATTCGGGTTGTATGTACGTGTGAATGGTGTGGTGCCGTTTCCGGATCCATTGTTGTCGTTTGGAGTGACGGTGATATCAACCCCACTGTTTGGATTCGAAGATGTCACGGTCAAGACCGGTGGTGGGATGTTATAAACAGCAGTCATCGTGACGTTCGTGGTTGTCATTACTAAACTCGTAGTGACATTTCCACTCCAGTCCACTCCGTCTCGTAGCCACTTTTGAAAGCTGCCGCCATTTACTGAATCCGGCGCCGTGAGAGTCACCGTGGTGCCCGGATTGTAAGTGCGAGTGAACTGAGTCGTGCCGTTGCCTGAACCTGAAACGTCATTCGGACTGACAGTAACACTGACTCCGCTCGCAGGATTCGACGACGCCACAGTCAGCACAGGGCGTGGAACCGGATTGCGTCGCGCGAAAACCAACGTCGCCGCATTCGTCAGATCTTTCAAGTTGAATTCGGATGTGTGCGACGGCACGAAATAAGGTTCGGGCCACCCGCCACCGATACCGACCACCGGAATCAGCTTTTGATTCCCGTCGCCATAGCGCATCGTGATCGTGCCGTCATACTTGAGTTCAATCTCGAAGCTTACCGGATGCTCGCCACGTTTTACTCCCGGTGCGATCTGCGTGTCGAACGTCACGGCCTGCCATCTGAAAATTATGCGCTCCGCATCCTGGACGGTGTAAACATCGTCACCCTCGCGTCTGTCGGTGCGCAGGTTGTCCCAAAGGCCGGCGATCATGCGACGCCCGTTCAACCATCGTTGCGAAGGGTCGGCGTCGGTGTCGGGTGCAAAGAAATACAATACGCCATTGGTGGAGACGTCAACTGAAGTGAAGTCCGAACCATAATATTTGAAGCTAAACGGCAAATTGACTCTCTTAAACTCGTTATCGCCAATCAGCCCCAACGCAGTCCCGCCGGTTGAAACCGGAGCGGGCGCTGCTACAGACATCACGTAAGGATCGCCGACATCGGTACTTACTGAAATCGGTACCGAAGTAATAGGACCTTTGTTTCCGACGTCGTCGACTGCTCGAATGCCAATGAAACCTGAAGGGTGTCGCCAGGGAACACTTACGTGGAACGTTTGAAAGATCCCCGGATCGTTGGGTTTTGGACCAGCCAAAGGTTTCGCCAAATCGAAATTCGCATCGTTGAGGCTGGTATCGGAGAAACGAAGTTCGTAAGCAGTTATCTTCCCAACGTTTCCGTCTTCTCCGGGCGCTTGCAGAGTGACGGTGTAGTTTGGAAACGCATCGCTGATTTGCGCGCTCAGGTTAGTGACTGCGCCGGGCGCCGTTACGTCCGCGCTGTTAACAGCTTGCAAGGCCGTGCTTGCGTCGACTGCACGTCCGGTCGAGATGGGCAGAATATTATTGAACTGCCACGGAGCAGCATATCCGCTGTACATCATCACCGAGCGAAGTTTCTGCATCGTGATGCTCGGGAATTGCGCACACACCAACGCGGCACTGCCGGAGACGTGCGGCGCGGCCATCGAGGTTCCTTGGGCGAAGAAGTAAGTGTTCTTCGGCGTGGTGCTGAGGATAAAATCACCGGGTGCAGTGACGTTTACCGTGGCCTCACCCCAGTTTGAGAAGCTGGCCTTGATTCCGCTGCCTGCCGAAGCTGCGACTGAGATCAAGTTTGGAGAAATGTAATTCGACGGGTAAACGGGAAATAGATCGTTCAGTACGGCTTCGTTGCCGGCGGCGACCACGAACAGGATGCCGGCGTCGCTCAACGCGCGGATGGCGTCTTGCTCGGCCTGAGAGAATGCGAAGCCGCCATAACTATTGTTTAGAATTCGGATGTTGGCGCCCTTCGTACCTCCTGAAGTTTCCCAGAGCTGTCGCATCGTCCTGGCGTAATTTAGTGCCTTCACCAAATCCTCGGTCGTTCCCGTTCCGTCTTCTCCGGTCAGGAACTTCAGCGACATCAAACTTACCTGCCAGTTGATTCCGGTAACACCGATTCCGTTATTGCCGGTGGCGCCAATCGTGCCGGCCACATGCGTGCCGTGATCGTCAAAGTCGCCGGCGTAGGTGCTGTCTTCGGCTGGTGGATATGTAGGCTCAGTGTAGTCAAAGACGCTTGCGTCGTTATGAGCAAAGTCCCATCCATTGACGTCGTCAATGAAACCATTGCCGTCGTCGTCAATGCCGTTGCCCGCGATCTCACCTGGGTTGACCCAGATGTTGTCTTTGAGGTCCGGATGGTTAACGTCTATTCCCGTGTCGACAACTCCGACGACAATGCTGCGGCTACCGGTGGTGATGTTCCAGGCTAGTTCTGCGCGAATGTCGTTGCCAGGTATGCCGGGATTTCCTTCGGAGGTTGAGGCTTGACCGGTATTGTTGAGTCCCCACATTTCCGGGTAACGCGGATCGTTCGGGACGGCTAATGCCCTGCGAATGTAATTAGGCTCCGCGTAGAGCACATCGGGCCGGGCACGGAGTGCTTCGATGGCCTTGCTGGTCTCGGCGGGATCGACCTTGGCCACACGCAGACCTTCCACCAGCTCGGAAGCCGGGCTGAGGGCTTTGATCGACAAGCGGATCTGCCGGCCCGTTCTCTCAGTGACAAATTGACTGCCTGGGCGCTTGCTCTTCGACTCAGGACGAAAACGCACCAGAATCTCTCCTGGTACCGCGCGCTGTTCGGTTTGTTTGCGTGAAGCTCGGAGTGGCCCACGCTGTGGACTCTGAGACCGGCGCTCAGCTCGTTGTCCAATCGGGAGAATCGCGACGACTGCGAGGAGTACCACCAGCAATAATAACCAACGATAACGCAAAGCAAACGGGGGTAATGAATAACGTCTCAAAACAATAATTTCCTATGGGATCTAAAAGCGGCAACCGCGGCTTATGTGGTCGGCCAGTACTGGGAGACTGTCAAAACAGTGAAGATACTGGACTGCGGATAATACAGGAGAATGTGATTATTGGCCAAATGGCTAGTGGGCCAACCAACTGAGAATGCGTCACTAAGTTGTTGAAGGGGAGGTGCACAGGAGGAAGAACAAGTCAGGAAGAGGGGCTTGCCCCCGCTGTTGTGAGCTCGAGAGCGGGGGCAAGCCCCTCTTCCTGACTTGTTCTTCCCTCTGTGAATTGTCGCTGGTTCGAATTCTGTGATAAGAGTCTCGGCTGCTACATCAATCCAGTCAGGGGTCGTTCGGACGTACGATCACAATGAGGATTCTGCAGGTATGCTCCGTGACCACGTTCGGCGGCGGCGAACGGCACCTGGCAGATCTCTCACGCTCCCTGACTGATCTCGGGCACGAAGTTTACGGCGCATCCGTTCCCGGCTCACCGCTGAGGAAAGAATTGTCGTTCCTCGAGAAAGGAAGGACCTTCGCGCTTAGCCGCCGCAACTACGTGAAGAACCTGACGGGCCTCGCCCGGTTCGTGCGTGCCCACGATATCGAGATAGTCCACGCGCACGCCGCCAGAGATTACCATCTCGCTGCGCTGGCTGTAAGACTGGCGTCGCGCGGCCGGTTCGTGCTCACTCGCCACGCGCTGTTCCCACTGCGAGGGATTAACAAACCCCTGTTGAGGAATGCCGGTCGCGTGATAGCGGTCTCGCAAGCTGTGGCCGAAAGCTTGCGACAGAACGGCGTCATCGAACCGTCAAAAGTAACCGTGGTCCACAATGGAATTGATATCAATCGTTTCCACCAATCAGGCGACCGCGGCAGCGACATTCTGGTGGGGACAGTCGGACACCTCGCGCCAATCAAAGGTCAGGATATTTTTGTACGTGCCGCCGCGCTAATCTCAAAGCGTCGCGAAGGAGTACATTTCGTCATCATCGGTGAGGACAAGTCACCTCAGATGAGCTACCGGAGATCCCTTGAAAGCCTGATAGCCGAACTCGGCCTGAGTGGGATTGTCACGATCGAGGGATGGCGTAACGACATCCCCGCACTGCTCTCGTCGCTCACATTGTTTGTCTCGGCGGCGCGTTCCGAGCCATTTGGTCTGGCTATTGTGGAGGCAATGGCTGCGAGGCTTCCGATCGTTGCGGCATCGTCCGAGGGCGCCTTGGAAATAATCGAGGACGGACACAGCGGAAAACTGGTCCCCGTGGACGACCCCGAGGCCATGGCCGCA
Source organism: Pyrinomonadaceae bacterium (assembly GCA_036379695.1). Classification (GTDB taxonomy): domain Bacteria; phylum Acidobacteriota; class Blastocatellia; order Pyrinomonadales; family Pyrinomonadaceae; genus PSRF01. The sequence goes on from DASVGE010000337.1 coordinate 5,748, forward strand.
GCCATTAATGACTTACTCGATGATCCGGGCGAACGTTCGCGCCTCGGGCGCAACGCCCAACTTGCGGCTCGCCAGCATTACTCACTCGAACGAATGGCAAGCGACACTGAGAGGGTTTATCGGGAAGTTCTCGCGGATGCTTGACGAAAAAGGCCCAGGTTAGAGGCACTCAGCATGACCGCAGCTACAGTTTTTCTCGGTGCCACCAGCCGCATTCCTGCAATGTAAACTGCAATATTCGTCACCGGAGGGCGCCGAACATTTGCACGGCGTGTGAGCGCATTTTTCAGAAGACTCTGCGTTGTTCATTTCTCCTCCTTTAGAAATTTGAGCCGCCGTCAACCTGGACTACGCGGCCAGTAAAATAATCGCATTCCAGTATGAACTTGAGCGCGAGCCAGACTTCATGTGGGTCTCCGAACCTACCCAGAGGAATACCGGCGTGCAATTCCTTCTTAGCCTCGTCGGTTATGTGGGCCAGAATCGGGGTTTCGATCACTCCGGGAGCAATCCCGGCGACCCGCACGCCGTGCGAGGCAAGTTCCAGTGCCCACGTGCGCGTGCAGGCGTCGAGTCCTGCCTTGGAGGCCGCGTAGTTGGATTGTCCGGGGTTGCCGGCACTCGAGATCGACGAGATATTAACGATTACACTCTGCTTTATTCCACGTTTCATCACGTCGGCGGCAACTTCACGCGCCATCAAATAACAGCCCGTGAGGTTTACATCTATCGCCTGTTTCCACTGCGGTGTCGGCAATTTCTTAATCCACCCGTCTGCGTCATTCGCCAGCAGGCCGTCGCGCAGGATACCGGCGTTGTTTACCAGCACATTTACCTCACCGAACTGTTTGGAAATATCGCTAACGAACTTCACCACGGAAGGCTCTTGCGAGACGTCGAGTTTTGCAGTCACCAGGCGCCCGGGTAATCCTTCTGATTCAGCCGCGAGCTTCTCGAGTCCCGCCGTATCGATATCACCGGCCGCCACCCAGCCCCCCGCTTTGGCCAATTCCAGGGCAAACGTCCGTCCCAGCCCGCTCGCAGCGCCTGTGACAATTGCTCGTACATTTTCTAACTGCATGCCGCCGGATTATACCGTTTAGATCTCACCAATTACATAGCAAATGGCCGCGATTTTGGACCACTTTCTCAACTCTCAGACACAATTTGGAAATGATTAGGAAACAATTAGGAATACGTTAAAGACTGGCGTTTCGCCCCTCTTTTATATTCCCGCCCCGTAAGGCAGCACCAAATTTCCCCAAGATTTTCCCCAGTTTTGTTGAAGGAGTTCCGACATGTCCAGATGTAAAACTGTCGCCCAGCATCTCGCACCGGTTCTTTCACTTTCCCTCGTTGTTGTCATTTTCGTGACAAGTCTCGGCGGTGTGGTAACCGTCAAAGCGAGCACCCCAGAAGCCCATGCAAACAAGTCTGCCGAAGTTAAAAAAGCATCTAAAGTGTCTCCCCTGCTGGATCCTCGCAGCCGCTCGCCACGCGAACTGGTCCAGGTA
>DASVGE010000338.1:0-16481 GCA_036379695.1 Pyrinomonadaceae bacterium
TTCAAAACAACGTCTTCTGGCCGGCTGGTTGGGGAGCTAAACCGGCGTCACTGACGGAAGCTTTTGAAGTAGCAAAACAGAAGGTCGATGCGGCTCCTAAACTAATTCCTATCTTTGGTCATCGTTATCTGCCAGATCGTCCGTCGATGGAAGGCAATCCAGTTTTTTCCGTTTATCAAACGGACATCATTTACTACGGATCGAATCTCTGGGATTACTTCCAGAGAGAGTTTGCATATTATTTTGGCGTGGCAGGAAATGAGATTAGCGATCCACCGCGACGCATTGAGTTTTGGTCAGACTTAGTTGACGGCCCATGAACCTTCAGCGATGGACCGCACTGATGAGTAGCTCCGGTGTTGGAGGCGATTGTATGAAAGGCAAGGATTTACAGCTCTTGCATTATCCGTTCTTGATGTAAAACAATCGACTACCTCGCGCAGCGAGCTCACGGTTAATGAGCATTGGTGTCTGGCCCAGCCCATAACATTGCTTTCTTTTCTTTCTCCGGAAGAATCTCTTGCGACTGAAGAGAATCTCAGGCAGTTGATTGATTACCAGTCTTAGGAAGGAGATTAGGGTGAAACAACTGACAAAACTGCTTCTTGGACTCCTCACCTTATGGCCGTTCGCTTACGTCATTCTTTTCTTTGTTGTCATCCTGGCAGAATTCTTCATGGCTGGGTCCGGACAGCCTGGGCCACCACCACTGATCGCTCTGATTTTTCCGCTGCATATCCTGACTATGCTATTGATCATGGCATTGCTGGTTTTTTATATCGTTAACGTCTTCAGGAATAATCGGGTTGAGAATGATAAGAAGGTGCTCTGGGCCGTAGTCTTATTCATGGGCGGCATGATTGCGATGCCGATTTACTGGTACATGTACATCTGGAAAGAGGCCCCCGTTTTCAGCAATCGCAGCCCGGAGCAGCTTGTTGGTGGGGATAGTGCCAGCTCGATTAGGGATGAATATGTAGGAAGCCGCGAGAAAGAGTACGTCCCTCGAGAGCCCCCTGACTGGCGTTAGTTTGGCGAAGACGCGAAAGCGAAATATCTTTGTAAGCCCGGCATACGCCTCAGCCGAATCGCCCTTTAATTCATTCGAGATCGCAAGGGTATCAATGATGACCGTACCCCAAAGTAAGCCTTGCTATTAATTGACTGTTCGCATAGTAAGACGTTATCTTACCTTTCATGAGAACTACCGTTTCTACAAAGGGTCAAATCATTCTTCCGGCTGAAATACGGCGGGAAGATGACATCAAATCCGGGCAGGAGTTCGAGATCGAACGTATTGATCGTGGTGAATACCTCCTCAGACGAAAAGCAAAACCGCGGAATAAAGGGCTCGTAAAACTGTTGCTTTCGTGTCCTGTCAAGGATTGGTTCCAACCACTAGACCGCACCGAAACCACCGACGACATCAAGCTGCCTAAGTTCGGATGATCTACCTCGTTGATGCGAACGTGCTTAGTGAGCCAACGAAACAGGCAGCCGACAGCAGGGTTGTCACGTGGCTCAATGCAAACGAATCCAAGCTTGTCGTCGACTCAATAATTATTGGCGAACTGCTCATCGGAATTTTGGCTCTGCCACGTGGCCGCAAGCGTGATCGGCTCGAGCAATGGTACGAAACTGTAGTTGAAACGATCGAGTGCATTCCATGGGACGTGACGATAAGTCGACGATGGGCAGCTTTAGTTGTTGAACTTAAGCGAAAGGGCGAGACCGTACCATTACTTGATGGAATGATTGCTGCCACTGCTCTTCAACATGACCTGATTGTTGCCACACGTAACACTCGCGACTTTAAAAAGACAGGCGTGAAAACACTCAATCCTTTTGAGTGACCCTATCCAAGAGCAGCGTGCTTAGAAAGTGTTGTTGATCAGCCCGTTCGTCGAGAGCCCGACACCGCTGCAGTGACCGCAATCTTAATCAGCACGTCGCAGGTTTGAGCCCTCCGATAATCACGCTGGAGGTGCGTGAGGTCGCTGATCAAATCGAGTAGTCCCGAACAGTTCAGGTTATTGGTCGAGAAGATTGAGTCATTTCTGATTTAGACGATGATGATCTCTGACGAGAGCGTCTTGTGGATTGGGCATTTGTGCGCGATCTCGTGGAGGCGGGTGCGTTGTTCTTCGGAGAGGGGGCCGGTGAGGGTGACGGTGCGCTCGATGCGGTGAATGAAGCCGTCTTTGTCCAGGCACTCCTTGCAGTCTTTTGCATGAATGCGGTTTTGGTTCAAATGAACGGTGACGCTCTCCAGCGGCCACTGTTTGCGACGCGCGTAGAGCTTCACTGTCATTGAGATACAACTGCCCAGCGCCGCCAGTAACAGCGTGTACGGATCGGGACCCGCATCCTCGCCACCGGCCGCGACGGGTTCATCGGTGATGAATGAATGACCCGCGCCATAGCGCACCTCATTGCGCAGGTTTTCCAGAGAAGTTACGACCACCTCGCTCATTGGCATCCTCCATTCTTCCAGCCACAGATGACACGGATTATACAGGTCGGATACACTCGCCCGTTCCAAAGAATCAATCTGTCTGAGGCTGTTGCATGAAGATTCATGAGTATCAGGGAAAAGAACTGTTAAGAAAATACGGTGTGCCGGTGCCACGCGGCATTGTCGCGCGCTCGCCTGAAGAGGCCTACCACGCTGCTAAAGAACTCGGCGGCGAGCTCGTCGTCGTGAAGGCACAGATTCATGCCGGTGGCCGCGGCAAGGGTGGCGGCGTCAAGCTGGCTCGCAGTGCTGACGAGGCGCAGTCGATTGCGCGCCAGATGCTGGGCATGAAACTCATCACACATCAAACCGGTCCCGAGGGAAGAGAAGTACGAGTGTTGTTGATCGAGGAAGGTTTGCCTATCGATAGAGAGTTCTATCTCGGCATCGTGCTCGACCGCGCCACGGGCCGTCAGGTTTTCATGGCTTCCTCCGCAGGTGGAATGGACATTGAAGAAGTGGCTGCCACCACGCCCGAAAAAATCATGAAAGAGACGATCGATCCGGCGGTCGGTTTTCAGTCGTTTCAGTCGCGGAAGCTGGCGTTTGGTTTGGGTTTGCCGGGACCGCTGGTGGGACAGGCAGTAAAGTTCATGCAGTCTCTTTACCATGCATACGAGCAGATGGACGCGTCGCTCGCCGAAATCAATCCGTTCTTATTAACTAAAGACAATCGCCTGATCGCACTCGACGCAAAGATCAACTTCGACGACAACGCGCTCTTTCGTCATAAAGAGTTTCTCGACCTCCGCGATCTCAACGAAGAAGAACCACTCGAGATCGAAGCGTCGAAGTTTGATCTCAACTACATCAAACTCGACGGCAATATCGCCTGCATGGTGAACGGCGCCGGACTCGCAATGGCGACGATGGACATCATCAAGCTCGCCGGTGGCGAACCCGCCAACTTCCTCGACGTCGGTGGCGGTGCGTCACAGGAGCGAGTCGAGGCCGCATTCCGCATACTGCTCGCGGATGAAAACGTAAAAGCTGTTTTGATCAACATCTTCGGCGGGATCGTGCGTTGCGACATGGTGGCGCGTGGTGTGGTCGAGGCAGCAAGGAATCTCGGCGTCAAGGTTCCCGTCGTCGTGCGACTCGAGGGAACGAATGTCGAAGAAGGGCAACGCGTGATTCGAGAATCAGGACTCAACTTCACGGTCGCGAATGGGATGAAGGACGCCGCGGAGAAAGTAGTAGGGCTGGCTGCTTAAGCCACGGACAAGAACTCGGGAAGGAGTGGAAACTTAATTGGCCAGTATTGAATTTTGGGGTGGTGTGGGTACGGTCACCGGATCGAAGTACCTGGTCCAGTCAAACGGCGGGCGCGTTCTCGTTGACTGCGGATTGTTTCAGGGACTGAAAGAACTGCGCGAACGCAACTGGCAGGAGCCGCCATTTAATCCACGATTGCTTAATGCGGTTCTGATCACTCACGCACACATCGATCACACCGGCTACTTACCGCGACTCGTCAGGCAGGGTTTTCGTGGGCCGGTTTATTGTTCGCGCGGCACTGCGGATCTCTTGAAGATATTACTGCCCGATTCCGGACGGCTGCAGGAAGAAGATGCCGACTTTCGCAATCGCCACCACATAACGAAGCACAACCCCGCGCTTCCGCTTTACACCGAAGACGATGCCTACGCATCTTTGGAACTGCTCGAGCCTGTAGCTAACACAGGCGAGGCAATAAAAGTCGCTCCGGGAATTCGCGCCGGCTTCAGAATCGCCGGCCACATTCTCGGATCTAGTCTCGTGCTCTTGGAAGTGGAAAACGCAGGAGCTAATGGCGAAGAACGTCGCATCCTGTTTTCCGGCGACCTGGGCCACTACGATCAACCCATCATTCGCGATCCCGTACCCCCACCGGCGTGTGATTACCTGCTCGTAGAATCGACTTACGGCGATCGCCTGCACGATCCGGAAGATCCGAAAATAGCGCTCGCGCGCGTCATCAACGAAGCTGCGGATCGCGGTGCTCCGGTACTTATTCCCGCGTTCGCGGTCGGTCGCACGCAAGAGCTCGTTTACCTGATTCGAGAACTGGAAGACGAAAAGGCGATTCCGGTGCTGCCGGTGACGGTTGACTCACCGATGGCAGCGAAAGCTACCAGCGCATACGCGAATCGCAAAGAAGAGCATGACGAAGAGTACGCGAGCATTCTCACGCAGCAGCGACATCCGCTGCGGACGCATTCCATGACGACCGCTTCATCACGACAGGAGTCGAAGAAGCTCAACGACGCCAAAGGAGCACGCGTGATCATCAGCGCGTCGGGAATGATGACCGGCGGTCGTGTTTTGCACCACGCGCTGCGCATGGTGCCCGATCCTGAGGCGACGATCATCTTCGTTGGATTTCAGGCCGCCGGGACAACCGGGCGCCGCATTCTCGATGGTGAACCGGAAGTGAAGATTCTCGGACAGTGGGTACCGGTTCGTTGTCGTGTTACCAAGATTGGCGGCTTCTCAGCACACGCTGATTATGGAGAAGTTTTGCGTTGGCTGAGTGGGATGGAAGGCGGCGTGCCGAACCGGACTTTTCTGACGCACGGCGAACCGGATGCGGCGAACGCGATGGCGGGCCATATCAAAGAGAAGTTTGGTTGGAACGTACACGTACCGCAATATGGTGAACGGTTTGAGCTAGTGTAGACTTTCGTTTTAAACCACAGATTACACGGATTGAGGAGCATTCATATTGAGCGTTCTAGTCGATAAATCTACGCGCCTGATTGTTCAGGGTCTCACCGGCAAAGAGGGAACGTTCCATGCCAGGCAGATGGTGGAGTATGGAACAAACATCGTCGGCGGTGTGACACCCGGGAAGGGCGGTACTACGCACGAAGGAATTCCTGTTTTCAACACGGTCGCCGATGCGGTGAGAGAAGCGGGCGCGAATGCGTCCGTGATCTATGTCCCGCCTTCATTTGCAGCCGATGCGGTGATGGAAGCTGCTGATGCCGGTATACCGGTCGTCGTTTGTATCACGGAAGGTATTCCGACACTCGACATGGTGAAGGTGAAAGAATATCTGAGTGACAAGAACACTCGACTGATCGGACCAAACTGCCCGGGCATCATCTCTCCCGGCAAGTGCAAGATCGGGATCATGCCGGGACACATTCATCGTGAAGGAAACATCGGCGTCGTCTCGCGCTCCGGAACGTTGACGTACGAAGCCGTTGGCCAGTTGACAGCGCTCGGACTCGGACAGTCGTCAGCGATCGGGATTGGCGGCGATCCGATTGTGGGTACGACGCACGTCGATGCGTTGCGACTGTTCCAGGCGGATGAAGAGACGATCGGCATCGTGATGATCGGCGAGATTGGGGGTAGCGCTGAGGAAGAGGCGGCGGCGTTTGCGAAAGAGAACGTGACTAAACCGATCGTGGCGTTCATCGCAGGCCAGACGGCGCCGCCGGGACGACGCATGGGCCACGCGGGCGCGATCATCGCGGGCGGGAAGGGAACCGCTGCGGAAAAGATGAAAGCACTGGATGCGGCGGGGATTCATGTGGTGAAGTCGCCGGCTGAGATTGGGCAGGCAATGAAGGAAGCACTGTAGAGCCACAAAAAGGCACAAAAAAGTATTAGCCACAAAAAGGCACAAAAAGCATTAGCCACAAAAAAGCACAAAAGGCACAAAAATAAAAAGTAAGAACAACGGACTAAGTACAGTCAGAGCAAAGGACGAAGTACAGTCAGAACAAAGGACCAAGTACAGTCAGAACATGTCAAATCTAACATTCGGAATTATCAAGCCTGACGCGGTGAGCGCAGGGCATACGGGAGCGATCATTCACAAGATTCTCGACAAGGGTTTCAAGGTACGTGGACTAAAGTTGATCCACATGACGAGAAAGCAGGCAGAGGGTTTCTACGCGGTGCATCGCGAGCGCCCGTTCTTTCCCGGTCTGGTTGAATTTATGTCGAGTGGTCCATGCGTGGTGATGGCGCTCGAAAAAGAGGGCGCAGTTAAAGCGTGGCGCGACCTGATGGGCGCGACGGATCCGGCCAAAGCTGATCCGGGAACGCTGAGAAAAGAGTTTGGCGGCTCGGTTGGCGAGAACGCCGTGCATGGTTCTGACTCAGACGAAAACGCAGCGATCGAAATTGCGTACTTCTTCAGTCGTTTGGAACTCGTTTGAGCCGCAATGAAGTCCTGTCCGCAGTGTAACAAGCAATACACCGAAGTCTGGCTGAGCTTCTGTCCGGACGACGGTACGCCGCTGGTTCACGAACTGACACCGTCGCGGGATCCCAACTGGGATCCCAATATCCGCCCACCAAAAGTAGAAACACCATCATCGGAACAGGAAACACAGTGGCTGCCGCGCGAGCCACCACTACCCGGTGGTTGGGTCGCGCCTGACGAACGTCCGCCAATGAGTCCAGGCGTGTGGCAGCCTCCACCGCCGCCTTATCGCTCGCCAACCAACAAGCAGTTGAGTCAGGGACTGGCGATCGCGTCGATGATTACGGGCATTGTCGGGTTGATGGCGGGCGGCTGTTTTGGTCCGCTGCCCGGGGTTGCGGCGCTGATAATGGGACTGGTGGCGCTGTCGCAAATAAAGAAAGAGCCCGAGAAGTTTGGCGGAAAACCCTTTGCCATCGCCGGAGTAGCTATCGGCGCGGTTAGCATCGCGTTCTACGTGGTGCTCTTGCTCTGGTTTCTTTTGAACATCGGCTTTGGGTGATTTCCGAGCAGTAGTTTAGAATTCATCTACGATGAAACGTTGTTCTACCTGCAACCGGACGTATACCGATCCCAACCTGAGCTTTTGTATCGACGACGGCACGCCGCTGACGGTGGTCGACGACGATGCCACGGTGGTAACGCCGCGGGGGAACGACAACGACTGGAACGCCACAGCCTACCAGCCGCCGCGGCCGTATGTGCCTCCAGGCGCTCCAGTTAAGCGCCGGCGTGCGTGGCCGTGGGTGGTCGGGATTCTTGGCGCTTTCATTCTCGGGATTCTGATGATCGGACTGGCGGTGGCGATCCTGGGGCCGAGAATGCTTCGCCGGCTCGAACAACAGTCTGTCAACACAACTGAGCCCGAGAACGCGAACAGGAACACAAACACCAATGCAACCGAACGCGTCAACACTCCCCCACCAGCGGATCACGATCAGGTGTTAGCGCAGTTGACGGAGATCGAGAACGACTGGACAGTTGCAAACATCAATGCGGACAAGAAGAAACTCGATCGCATTCTGGCGGACGATTTTGTAACCGAGGTAGAGGGCCAACTGATAAGCAAAGCGGATTACATCCGCACCATCAGCCGTGACGCCACGATCGACAAGTGGGAATTTAAGGATTTAAAGCTGACGCTGATCGGAGATCGGGCCACACTATCCGGGACGATCACGTATTTTTATCCGAGTGAAGATCGGGCTTATGAATTTGTAGATAGGTTTGTATGGCGCGATGGTCGCTGGCAGGCGACGGGAGCGGACATCAAACAAAAGGAAAGCCCTGGCGTCACGCTTTAGTTTGAACAGAAAGACAACATGTCAATTATCACTGACGTAATCGAATCTACGAAATCAATCATTCAGGGAATGGGTGTGACCTTGTCATACATTCCCAAGCGCAAGTGGACGGTCGAGTATCCGGATCAACCGGTCACCATGCAGCCACGTTATCGCGGGCAGCACCTCTTGCACGTCGACGAGCTCGGGCGAGAGAAGTGTGTAGCGTGTTACTTGTGCGCGGCTGCTTGTCCTTCCGAGTGCATTTACATTGTCGCCGCGGATGATCCGAGGCCGCCCGAAGAGCGCACCGGTGTTGATGAACGGTATGCGGCGGTCTACAACATTGATTATGGACGCTGCATCTTCTGCGGGTATTGTGTCGAGGCCTGTCCGAAGGACGCCATCACTCACGGCTACAACTTTGAACTGTCGGTGTACAGTCGTGCCGACCTCCTCAAGACCAAAGATGATTTGCTGATTACCAAGCAACTACAATCGAAGAACTACCGGGTCGCTCTGTCGCATGAAGATGTAGATTCAGAGTACAAGGAAGTCTGATCAGTCAAAATTCGCGAACCATAAAAGCCATCCACAGATTACACAGAAAAAGAATCTGTGGAATCTGTGGATGGTTTTCGCGTTGATTCACATGCCCCTTCGCGAGTATCACAAACGCTGGGAGTTTGATCTCAAATCGAGCCCGGAGCGATTGTGGCCGTTCATTGCCGACACCAACCGGTTCAATCGCGATACCGGTGTGCCGCAGATCCAGATAGACGACACGCGACTCCGCAACGCACGGCGCAAAGTGCGACTCTCGATGTACGGATTGCCGGTCGAATGGGAGGAACAGCCGTTCGAGTGGGTGAAGCCGGTTCGCTTCGGCGTCGAACGTGTTTACAGCAAGGGTCCGCTGGCGCGACTGAAGATGCGTGCGGAGTTGACCGAGAAGCCTGAAGGCGGCACGCATTTAACGTACGAGATATGGTCGACGCCGCGAAATATTTCCGGCGCGGTTGTGATACCGATGCAGGTGAATTTCGTCGTCGGGCGCCGGTTTCGTGAGTCGATTAAGAAGTATGACGAAGTCGCTTTCCAGGGAGCGGCAGCCGAGACTCATGAGCCAAACACCTCGCAGTCGTCGTTCGACTTACAGCGGCTCGGAAGCCTCAAGCAAAAACTGATTTCAGACATCGAATCCACGGAATCGCCGGCGCAGAAACTCGCCATCGCCGAACGTTTGGCTGATTTTCTGGAACACGGCGACGATTTCGCGGCGGCCCGCATTCGCGCCTACCAGCTTGCGGATGAATGGCAGGAACCGAGGCGTGTCGTGCTCGAAGTTTGCCTGCGCGCGACGCGAATCGGATTGCTCGACTTTCAATGGGACTTGCTTTGTCCGCTTTGTCGTGGTCCGCAGGAGAGCGGGCTTTCGTTAAAAGAGATTGAAGCGAACGTTCACTGCGACACCTGCAAGATCGATTTCACCGTCAACTTTGATCGTTACGTGGAATTGACGTTTCGTCCCAACCCGGCCGTGCGGCGTGTTAACGTGCCGTTTTTTTGTATCGGCAGTCCGCATTGGACGCCGCACGTCGTCGCGCAGCAACTATTGCCTGCCGGAGAGAAACGAGAACTGTCGTTGCCGTTGGAGAGTGGCAGCTATCGCATTCGTGCCCTCGAACTTCCGGGATCTCAGGATCTGACTGTCTCTCCCGAAGGCGAACCTTCGGCGCAGGTCACGCTTTCGACTAGTGGCTGGAGCCAGGATTCTCTGCACGTCACTGAGCAGTTCTCGCTCGCGTTGCAGAATGAGACTGACGCCGAGCAACTCTTGATCATTGAGCGTCTCGAGTGGAGCGATCAGGCGACCACCGCCGCGGAAGTTACAGCATTGCAAATGTTCCGCGATCTGTTTGCGAGTGAAGCACTGCGACCCGGCGAACAGATCTCGGTCGGAACGCTGACAGTGCTCTTCACGGATCTTCGTCATTCAACCCAACTCTATCGAGAGATTGGCGACGCCACCGCGTTTGGGCGCGTGATGAGCCACTTCGACGTGGTGAAGAAATCAGTAATGGAACACGACGGCGCGATTGTGAAAACGATCGGCGATGCCGTGATGGCGGTCTTTCGATCGGCGGCAGACGCTCTGAAGGCGATGGTCGAGGTGCAGCGCGTGCTCGCCAATCCGGCTGATGGTGGCATTCCGCTGCAACTGAAAGCGGGTTTGAACACCGGCCCATGCATCGCCGTAACCTTGAACGATCGGCTCGACTATTTTGGAACGACCGTGAACATGGCGGCGCGTCTCGAATGTCTGTCGTCGGGCGCTGACGTGATAATCTCAGGTTCAGTTTATGAAGATGCGAAGGTTCGCGAGTTGATCGAAGCAGAAGGGTTGTCGGCGACCGAGTTTGATATGACGTTGAAAGGTTTCGAGGACGAACGTTTTGAGTTATGGAGGGTGAGTAGGCACTGATGCCCGCCCTTCTGGCCGCGCAGGAAGTATCCAAGATCTACCAGATGGGCAGCAACAACGTTACTGCCCTCGACAACGTGTCGCTGGAGATCGGTGAGGGCGAGTTTGTCGCGATTCAAGGCACTTCCGGCTCCGGTAAATCGACTTTGCTGAACATGCTCGGTGGGCTCGATCACCCGACTAAGGGTGAAGTGTATTTTGCGTCGAGACCTTTGGGGCCGTTTACGAAGAAAGAGATGGCGCGTTACCGGCGTTTCTCCGTCGGGATGATCTTTCAGAACTTCAATCTCATTCCGACGATGACGGCGCGCGAGAATGTTTCCCTCGCGCTGGCGTTCGGAGGTTTGCGTGGGCAACAACGGCGCACGCGTTCGCGTGAACTGCTGGCGCGGGTTGGTCTCGCCGATCGTTTGGAGCACAAGCCGTCAGAACTTTCCGGTGGCGAGCAGCAGCGCGTCGCCATCGCCCGTGCGCTCGCCAACAATCCGAAGGTGTTGCTGGCGGACGAGCCCACCGGAAACCTCGATTCAATCCGCGCGCACGAGCTGCTCGCGCTCCTGCGCGAAATGGTCAACCAGGATTCTCTGACGGTGCTAATGGTCACGCACGATCAGGAGCTGGCGAATAGTTTTGCCGATCGCATCGTGTTCATGAAAGACGGAAGAATTGTGTGAAAGTTAGGGACTGTCCCTGGATCGGGTCAGTACCGTAACGCGGTAGCGTCGGGTCATCTGTTACTGGAAGGCGCGACCCGACGCTATCGCGTTACGGTACTGACCCGATCCAGGAGTGAAGCCCAATTTCGGAGGATTTTATGTCACAGCCTGCTAGCCAAATGACGCTCGAGGCGCTTCGCTCGGTGCCCCTCTTCGCTTCGCTCGACGACGCGGCGGCAACAGAGTTGCGCAGCCTGCTTAGGGATAAGATCGTGCCGCGGAATACGCGTCTCTTTCGACAGGGCGACACGGGCGATGCGATGTATCTCATCGAGAGCGGACGCGTGCGCATCAGTATTCACGATGACGACAAGCAGGAGCTCACCCTCGCCGAGCTCGCACAGGGCGACTTCTTCGGCGAGATGTCGATCATCGACGGGCGACAGCGATCCGCCGATGCCCAGGTGATAGAAGATGCACGTCTTGCGATTCTCTCGCGCGACGCGTTTCTGTCGTTCGTCCGAACCAGTCCCGACGTCGCCCTCGAAATGCTCAGCGCGCTTACCGACAGGCTGCGACGAACAGACGACCTTCTGCGCTCGCGTGTTTCGCGCAACGCTAACGAAGAAGAAGAAGCGCGCCTGACGCTCGCCGATCGCGCCGCTGACTTGATCGCGGAGTTTGGCGGTAGCTGGAAGTTCATCGGCGTCTCGATTGCAGTGATTGTGTTCTGGATTGTCCTCAACTCGTTTATCCTCGTTCGCGGGGTCGATCCAGCTCCTTATCAAATGTTGAATCTCGGGCTGGCCATCATCGCCGGCATGCAGGCGCCCATCATCATGATGTCGCAGAACCGGCAGGGCTTGAAGGATCGCCTGCGCGCCGATCTCGACTACCAGGTAAATTTGAAAAACGAACTCTCGCTCGCTGAGGTGTTGCGTCGTTTGGATGTGCTCGAGAGTGAACGCTTGCCGAAACTCGTTGACGACCTGAGAGCACAAAGCAAATGATCAAAGCCATCTTCTTCGATTTCAACGGCGTCATCATCGACGACGAAACCATCCAGATGAAGGTCTACCAGGAAGTGCTGCGTGGCCACGAGATCGATTTGACTGAGGAGTGGTACATGAGCGCGCTCGGTATGGACGATCGGACCTTCGTGCAGGCGATGTTTCAGCGCGCGAAAAAGCCGTTGACCGATCCGGTGCTGGAAACGGTGCTGAACGCCAAGATCGATCTGCACCGGCAGATGATCGAAGAACTGCCGTTGTTTCCCGGTGTGCTTACGTTTCTCAAAGCGACGTCGCGTGAGTTTTCAATCGGGCTGGTGAGTATGGCAAACAAGGCTGAGGTTGGTTTCGTGTTTGAGCGTGCGAACCTGACGCCGCTGTTTTCTGTGATCGTGACCGCGGAAGATGCGTCGGTCTGCAAGCCGGCGCCTGATTGTTATCTCGCGGGACTGACAAAGCTGAACGCGAAGCGACAGAGCGAACGGAAACTCCCGCTGCTGGCGTCGGAATGTTTGGCGATAGAAGATTCACCGCCGGGGATTGAGTCAGCGCGCGTAGCGGGGATGCGGACGCTGGGTGTTACGAACACCGTGCCCGCAGAAGCGCTGCGAGCTGCGGGGGCTGACGTGGTGACGGCGAGCCTTGCTGACTGGACCCCCGATGCTGTCAAGCTAGTTTACAAATAGGTCCTATTAGACCTATACGACCTATATGAGTTTTTTCGACATTCTTCACCTGGCTCTAAGAAACCTGCGGCAGGCAAAGCTGCGCGCTGTTCTCACCACGATGGGCGTCATTGTCGGCGTGGCGGTAATCGTGACGATGGTGTCGTTCGGGCTCGGCCTGCAGAGCAACATGCTCGCGCGTTTCAAAGCGCTCGATCTGTTCAATGAGATCGTCGTCTTCGGCCGCGGGTTGGGCAATCTTGCCGGGCTCGATCGCCCTTCCCGCGCGCGAGACGAAGGCGAAAGACGCGATGGCAGGCGCGCGAATCGATCGCCCACGCGCATTCTCGATGACGCGGGCATCCAGGAGATCGCGAACGTCCCCGGTGTTGCTTACGTCGAGCCCAACGTCAGTTTTCCTGCATACGTCCGTTCGAACGGCAAACTGCTCACGCAATACGTCGGCGGTGCCAACATCCCCAACGCTGCAACTCGCTTTCAACATTTCGCCGCCGGAAAAATGATCTCTGCTCCAACTGCGGCGGAGGCAGTTGTTTCCGAGCGCTTCGTGCGAGACTTTGGTTTCGGGAAACCCGCTGATGCAGTCGGAAAGACATTCGAGTTACTGGCGCCGCCCGAGGAGAACGGCGAAGAAAAAGAAGAAGAGGAAGCGCCGAACTTTTTCGGTATACCGTTGGACGATTCCGGATTTGACGAATCGGGCGCCGGAGTACAGACGCGCACGTTTCAGATTGTCGGTGTTCTCAGCGAGATAAAGGAAGGCGCCGGACAGGGTGGAATGCGCGGGATGATGCAGAACGCGGGCATCTACGTTCCCTTGCAGGTAGCTCACACCTGGGCCACTGAGCATCGTAGTCCGATGAGTCGCGTGGCGCTTGCCCTCGCGCGACAGGGTGGAAATCTCGCGGAGGGACAGACTGAAGGTTATGACTCTGCAGTTGTGCGCGTCACTGATCCAGTCGAACTTACCCAGGTCCGCGAGAAGATCACTGAGCTCGGATTCGGCAGCTTCTCGATTGTTGACGAGCTCGATCAGATCAGAACTGTGTTTCTGATTATCGATTCTGTGTTGGGACTGCTCGGCGGGATCTCGCTTCTGGTTGCTTCCTTCGGCATCGCCAACACGATGATCATGTCGATCCTCGAGCGCACGCGCGAGATCGGGATCATGAAAGCCATCGGCGCGGAGGATCGCGAGATCAAGTTGATCTTCTTTGTTGAAGCAGCGGTGATCGGTGTTGCAGGGGGCGTGATTGGGGTGCTGCTGGCGTGGGGAATTGACGCGCTCGCGAATCGTCTGGCTTACCGGTTCATACTAAAGCCACAAGGCGCGTCGTTCATCGACTTCTTCGACCTGCCGGTTTATCTCTGGCTGGGCGCAATCCTGTTTGCATTGATCGTCTCCATCCTCGCCGCACTCTATCCCGCATCACGTGCGGCGCGCATCGACCCCGTCCGCGCCCTGCGCCACGATTAGCAAAAACTAGCCACAAAAAGGCACAAAAAGCACAAAAGAAGATTTCTCGATAATTGCTGGGCCGTTACTAATTCCTTTTGTGCTTTTTGTGCCTTTTTGTGGCTAACTTATCTTAACTAATTAGCGACGTACCGCAGCGATTGCAGAAGCGCGCCGACATCTCCTTTTGCGGCATCCCGCAGTTCGGGCAGCTTCTCCCCACTTTCAAATTTGCTCCGCATGACGAACAGAAGTCAGCGCCCGCGACGTTTGCCGCGCCGCACGTCCCGCAGCGTCCCGGCAGCGGTGGCACATAGCCGCCTGCTTTGCGCGCGATGTGCTCTTCGATTATCTTCCAGGTGTCTTCCGTGATTTTGTATTGCCAGTAAGCGCCGAGTGCCGCCAGCGCCAGCAACGGTGGAAAGGCCACGACGCCCACAGCAGCTACGGCCGCTTTGTCGAACCACTTCTGCATTCCGATCTCCACGCGCGTGCCCCCGGCTTCCGGCGTGATCTTGATCGTGAGTGCGGATGAGAGACCGGTTAGATCTCTTAACGTGCTCGACTTTCGCGCCTGGATAACACTGGTTGTCGAAACCTGAAACGCCTGCACTTCATATTCGCTGTCAAAAACATTGCGAAGCTCCGCGTGCAGCGAAGGGATGTCAGCCTCGACGCCGGGATAATATCTGCTATCCATCTGGTTAAAACTTCCTTTCAATGCAGATTCGGACTGCCCGTAAACACGTAAACATGAAAACTATACTGATTCTCGCTCTGCTTGTCGCACTCTCGCTCGCTTCGCCTGTAGCACTTACGCAAAACGCAATCGACGGGTTCAGCGCCACGCGAGGCGCAGACCAGCGCCGCTGGGAAGAACAGTTCCGCGCCATCCCCAACCCGAAAACGGCGCGCGAACATTTGCGCATCCTGACCCGCGAGCCGCACATCGCCGGCACCAAAGAAGACTACGACACCGCCGTCTACGTTCGCGATCAGCTACGCAGCTATGGACTATCGGCCGAGTTGAAGGAATACGACGTCTGGCTCAACTATCCAAACACGCCCAGCATCGTCGAGTTGATCACCACGCGCCGCCAGAAGCTGAACATTCACGAAGCCGTCGTGCCCGGCGATCCCTCGTCGTCACATCCAAAGATCACTCCGCTCTTCAACGGCTACGCAGCGAGTGGCGACGTGACCGCGCCGGTGGTCTACGCAAACTACGGCCTGCCCAACGACTACGATGATCTGAAGAAAGCGGGAGTCGACGTCAAAGGCAAGATCGTGATCGTGCGTTACGGCAATTCCTTTCGCGGAGTGAAAGCGAAGGTCGCGGAAGATAACGGCGCGATCGGCTGCATCATCTATTCCGATCCGGAAGACGACGGTTACATGCAAGGCGACGTCTTCCCGAAAGGACCATGGCGCCCGGTCACTTCAGGCCAGCGTGGCTCTGTCCAGTATCTGTTTGACTATCCCGGCGATCCTTTAACGCCGGGCAGGCCGTCGATCCCCGGCGAGCCGCGTTTGAAACCCGAAGAAGCAACCGATCTCACGCGCATTCCGGTGCAGCCCATTGCTTACGACGTAGCCCAAACGATCCTGTCACAACTCAAAGGACCGCTGCGTCCGCGTGGCTTTCAGGGAGGGTTGCCGTTTGCTTATCACGTTGGCGGCACAAACGACGTCAAGCTCCGTTTGAAGACCGATATGGACTACAAGATCCGCAAGATCTGGAACGTCGTCGCACGCATTGATGGCAACGAGGAGAAGGATCGTTGGGTGATTCTCGGTAACCATCGTGACGCGTGGGTATTCGGCGCGGTCGATCCGAACAGTGGTTCGTCTGCGATGTTGGAAGTGGCGCGCGGATTTGGAGAGTTGCTGAAGCAGGGTTGGAAGCCGCGACGCACGATTGTTTTTTGCAGTTGGGATGCGGAGGAGTATGGACTCGTCGGTTCCGTCGAATGGGCGGAAGAACTGGCCGCGGAACTCAAAGAGAAAGCCGTTGCTTATCTCAATCTGGATGCGGCGGTGTCTGGTCCAAACTTCGGCGCTTCGTCGGTGCCGTCATTGTGGAAACTCATGCGCGCCGCGACACGCGACATCAAAGATCCGAAGACGGGCAAGACTGTGTATCAGCAGTGGCAGGAGCGCGCGAGTGAGAATCGTTCGGAGGACGCGCC
>DASVGE010000339.1:0-13087 GCA_036379695.1 Pyrinomonadaceae bacterium
CGTTTTTCCTGGTAAGAAGACGGTTTTTTGTCAGATTGCTGGCGGAGCGAAATGCGATACGAAATGAGATCGTCGCGCTCGGCAAAGAAACTCCGATTGCCAGTGAATGATTGCAGGCGTGCTGTGCAAGAGGGGGAAGCACTCGAACACGAGGAACAAACTACTTCTTGCGCGACTTAGTCTTCGAAGTCTTGGTCGACTTCTTCTTCGTTCCACTGCTCTTGGTCCCACTGCGACCACTGCTGACCGATCTGCCCTTGCGGCCTTCGCTTCTTAACTTTCCCGCGTCCATGAGCTGCTCGTAAGCCCCGCGAACAACATTACGCGCGACCTTCAAATTATTGGCAAGTTCACGTTCGCTTGGGAGCAAGCTTCCTACGGCCAACTCTCCTGCTTCAATCAGATCATTTAGTTGTTCTCGAATCTGCCGGGTCATCGACTCCGGACGTTTTCGGTTGACACGAACATTGATTCTGGTAGCCATCGTTAACTCCTTCAACATGAGTTTAAATTGTGGGGGTTCGATATGGATTCTATGCAGCGATCAGGAGAGTGTCAAACAGTTTTCTCTTCAATATGAAAAGGTTAGACCACCGTGAACTTGTCGTGATAGTGCGGCTACCTTGACGGCACAATTAGACCATGCTTGCGGAGGATCTCTATGGTACGGTCCAAGGGTAGCGCTTCAACGGTGCGACCTCTGCTGGTAGTCGTCGTGGCCTTGAAAAGTGAGTTGTAGATGGCTTCTTCAGTGGCCTCGATAACGCCGAGGAACAGTGGCGACGTGGCCTCATTGGCGAGACTTTTGATATTGCGGGGCATATTTCGTTCGTTTTGGCCGAGAGGTTTGATACGAACGTCGGGCGAAGTTGAAAAAGCGATGGCGTAATCTCCGCTGCCGCTGCTGCCGGCTGACCCGGTCCTTGCCAGACCCATCATGGCGCGGGCTGCCATACGGCGCAGGTTTCGAGCATCGAGCGGCGCGTCAGTGGCGATCACCATGATTATTGAGCCATCAGGGTTGTTTTGTTGACGGTCTTTGTCGGTGACTTCGTCCTTTAAATAATAGCGGCCCAACTCGCGACCCACCGGAGCGCCGTTGATCGTCAGAACGCCGCCGAAGTTTGACTGGACCAAAACGCCCACAGTGTAACCACCAAGCCGCTGCGGCAGCTTGCGTGAGGCCGTGCCAATGCCGCCTTTGAAGCCGAAAGCGATTGTTCCCGTGCCGGCGCCGACTGAGCCCTCCGCAACCGCACCGCCCCTGGCGTTCTTAATAGCGGCGAACACGTCGTCCCGGGAAATATGACGGCCACGGATATCGTTCAAATAGCCATCATTGGTCTCGCCTACGAGTGGATTGATTGACAGGACGTCCTCGTTTCCCGGCAGGGCGAGCATGTAGTCCATTAGAAAGTCCGCCACTCGCGGTACGCTCAATGTTGACGTCAGCAGGATCGGTGTTTCGATCTCGCCCAACTCGTTGACCTGTGTCGATCCGGCCAGCTTGCCAAAGCCGTTGCCGACGAAAACAGCGCCCGGGACCTTTTCACGAAACATATTCCCGCCATGCGGCAGGATCGCTGTGACGCCGGTGCGGATGTTGTCACCGCGGATCAACGTCGTGTGTCCGACGAGCAGTCCCTCGACGTCTGTGATGGCGTTCAGCGGCCCAGTCGGGAGCACGCCCACCGTAATCCCAAGCTCGCGCGCGCGCGGTCTGTTTTGCATGTTCGCTGAAGATCCGGATAACGAAATCATGATCAGGACTATAAGGGTCACTCTAAGCTTGTTCATTGGAATCATGAACGCCCTAGCAGAGAACAAGTCAGGAAGAGGGGCTTGCCCACGCCGTCTCAGCAGCCGCAGCAGCGGGGGCAAGCCCCTCTTCCTGACTTGTTCTCTGCTAGGGCGCACAATCCCCATACTGATCTAAGCTGCTTTCGGAACGTCTAAGCTGCTTTCGGAACGACCGGCAGCTTTGCGTTCTGCCATGCGTCCCAACCGCCGAAGAGTGCTCGTGCTCGCGTCCATCCTGCTTGTCGAAGTTCCTGCGCCACCCGGGCGCTGGTAGCTTCGTTTGGTCAAGCGCAGTAGGCAATGAGCCACGCGTCCTTTGGTAGTTTGAGCTTTTGAGCTTGTAAGACTACGTTTTCCGGCTTCATTCGAACTGAGCCTTCAGCCTCGAACTCGCTCGTGTCGCGACTGCGCTCGGTGCGAGCGTCCAGAAGAATCACCTTCTCACCGGATTTTTGCAGTCGCTCCAATTCTTCGAGCGTTACAGTCTGCGCACCCACAGCCTCACTCGACTCGATAACCGGAAGCGATCGCGATTCCGCTCGCACAGGTTCAAGCATCGGAGGTTCTTCGGGTTCGACTTCCGGTTCCGCTTTTCGACTAAAGCGAGCAAACAACATCGGCGACGTACCGTGAACGACGATCGATATTAGAACAATGAGTGCGCAGATCCGGAACAGCCTGTCGCTGCCCGGCACACCTGCAAACACAGGCAGCAGTACCAACAGCAGCGAACTGAGCCCGCTTGGTCCAAACCAGGCAATCACCAGACGTCCACGCCGGTCGACCTTCGAGCCGACCAGCGAAGCGAGATAAATAGGTAAGCGGATCAGCAGTGAAAACACCACAAAGATCAAAGTGGACGTATTGAGCTCCGAGAATCCGGTCCAGATCAACGAACTGCCAAAGATCACAAACGTGAAGAGCAGCAGCATCTCCGCGGTAACGCCGCCATACTCGATAAAGCAATCGCAGAGTTCGACGTCGAGAGCGGCAATCGTCATTCCTGCCGCAAACGCCGCCAGGAAACCGCTGCCGTGAACTGCTTCGGCTGCTGCGAAAGCGGTGAAAGCCACGCCGAGCGAGTAGAGCGACTCGTAATCACGCCGTACGCCGAATCGTTTGCGAATCAAGTCGAGGGCCGCCACGGCAAGCAATCCGATCGCGATACCGGCTCCCGGACCGAGTATGAAAAGTCCGAAGCCCATCTTCGCCAGGGCGCCGGAGCCAAACTCATGTTGACCAGTTAAAGCGATTGCGATCACGACGATCGGAAGCAGCACGACGTCGTTCAAACCGCTTTCGAGTCGCAGTGCCTGGCGTGTGTCGGAAGAGATGTCACGTCGTTGCAGTAGGCTGCGAAGCAGAACCGGATCGGTGGAGGCGAGTGCCGCGCCGAGAATCGCAGCGGATGCCGGCGAGATCCCGAGTAACCACCAGCCGGCGACAGCCATGAGTGCTGCGCACAAGATCGTCCCCGGACCGAGCATGCGAAAGGCGAGACCCGAGTGACGTTTTACTTCCTTGGTGTTGAGCGTTACTGCGTCAGTGAAGAGAACGAGAGTCAGACTCAGCGCCGCCACCACTCGCAACACCGGCGACTCGAGAGTCATGTTGAAGACTCCGAAACCCGCAGGTCCGAGCGCCGCGCCGATAAAGATGAACACAGCTACCTGAGGCAAGCCACTCTTGTCGACAAGACCAGACAGCAACGCCGACACGATGATGACTATCCCGATGAGTGCGAGACCTGCGACTAATGATTCACCGATCATTCGCGGTCCATCCTAAAGCATCAGCCACAAAAAGCATAAAACGGTCAGCCACAAAAGGCACAAAAGGCACAAAAATAGAAAACCATGTAAGAAAAAACTTTTATGTGCCTTTTGTGCCTTTTTGTGGCTGACTCTTTTTTGTGCTTCTTCGTGGCTTAACTTTTTACTTGACAGAATGCGCCGTATGCCGTGAGATAAGCGCCCGTAACCGCCTTTTCAAACCGACAAAGTAGGACACAATGAACCTTTCAATACTGGATTGGACGGTAATCGCCGCATATTTCCTTTTCAATCTCGGTATCGGCATCTACTACGCGCGTCGAGCGAGCGGTAGCACCAGCGAGTTCTTTCTTTCCGGTCGCAACGTGCCATGGTGGCTGGCGGGTACGTCGATGGTCGCGACGACCTTCGCGGCCGATACACCGCTCGCCGTAACGGGTTTCGTTGCCAATAACGGAATTGCCGGAAACTGGCTCTGGTGGAACTTTGTCATGAGCGGAATGCTCACCGTCTTTCTTTACGCGAGACTGTGGCGACGTGCAGGCGTGATGACTGACATCGAGTTTGCCGAGCTTCGTTACTCCGGCAAACCGGCCGCTTTCCTGCGTGGCTTCCGCGCTTTGTACCTGGGCCTCCCGATCAACTGCATCATCCTCGGCTGGGTGAACCTGGCGATGGTGAAGATTCTCGAGATCACGCTGGGCGTGACTAAGGAAGGCGCAATCGCGATCGTCATCGGGATGTTGATCTTCACGGCCTTCTACACTGCCATCTCCGGCTTGTGGGGCGTTCTCGTCACGGATCTTTTTCAGTTTGCGCTCAAGATGGGAATGGTGATCGTACTAGCGATTCTCGCGGTCAATGCCGTCGGTGGCATCGACGCAATGAAGGCAAAGATCGTTGCGATGGATGGCGGCTCCGATGCGCGTTTCGCGTTCTTTCCCGCGTTCGATTCGGCCTGGATGCCAGCGATAACACTCTTTGTGTATCTCGGAGTGATCTGGTGGTCCACCTGGTATCCGGGCGCCGAACCCGGCGGTGGTGGTTATGTCGCTCAACGTATCTTCTCTGCGAAGAACGAACGGCACGGGTTGCTCGCGACGCTCTGGTTCAACGTCGCGCACTATGCTTTGCGCCCGTGGCCGTGGGTCCTGACCGCCCTTGCCTCCCTCGTTCTTTACCCGAACCTGGCTGACAAAGAAGCGGGTTACATCATGACCCTGATGGACCCGAATGTTTTCCCGACCTACCTGCGCGGCTTCATGTTGGCGGCGTTTGCGGCGGCTTACATGTCAACGATCGGCACGCAGTTGAACTGGGGCGCTTCGTATGTCATCAACGACTTCTACCGGCGCTTTATCCAACGTGATGCAAGTGAGAAACACTACGTCATCGCTTCTCAACTCGTTACGTTGTTTTTAATGATCGTATCGATCAGCGTGACGTTTTATATGGAGTCGATCGGTGGCGCCTGGAAACTGCTGCTCGTCACCGGAGCAGGAACGGGCACGGTGCTCCTGTTACGCTGGTACTGGTGGCGCATCAACGCGTGGTCCGAAGTCGCAGCTATGATCGCTGCTGCGACAGTCTCGATTTTCCTGCAACTGGTTTTGCAATGGGACAGCGCCGCGCCGAGAGATTTCGCGTACCTCATGCTGGTGACGGTCGGGATAACGAGTGTTGTCTGGATCGCGGTGACGATGCTGACCAGCCCCGAGCCGATGGAAAAGTTGATTGCTTTCTATCGTCGCGTCAGGCCGGAGGGACCGGGCTGGACCGGAATTGCCGCGCGCGCAGATCTCTCCGAATCACACGCGCGGGGCCGGCTCTCGCTACAGTTTGTTAACTGGATACTCGGATGCGTGTTGATCTACGGTTCCTTGTTTGGCATTGGCAAGTTGATATTCAAGGAGTGGGCTGTGGCAGCGTTATACTTGGCTATAGCGATTGTGGCAGGAGTGCTTATCTCGCGGAACCTCTCGCGAGGAGAGACGACCGCGGAGACGCTCCGACTTGAACATGCCGAAGAATCCGTCTAGTGAAAGCCTGGTCTTCGCCGTCGATTTAGGCGGCACGCACCTACGAGTAGCTCTTGTCGACAACGGCGGAAGAATACTCAAACAACTGAAGCAGGAAACTCCGAAAGGAGATTCCGCTCTTTGCATTGTCAACGCGCTCGTCAACGCGGCGCAGCAATGGAACGCCGAGAAGTTGCCGGTCGTGGCGACGTCGATCATGGTGCCGGGCGCAGTGGACGCCGCGAAAGCCGTCGTCCTGCAAGCGCCTAACCTTCCTTCCTTAGTCAACTTCGCATTAAAAGCAGAGCTCGAACGACGACTCGGCTGGCCCGTGTTTCTCGAGAACGACGCCAACGCCGCTGCGGTTGGCGAGATGTGGATGGGCGCGGCGCGTGGCTGTTGCGACGTGATCAGTGTCACGCTTGGGACGGGAGTCGGTGGCGGTGTGATTCTCGATGGTAAGTTGTGGCGCGGTTCGCATGGCTCGGCAGGAGAGATCGGGCACACGACAGTCGATCCGTTCAGTGGGTTGAAGTGCAAGTGTGGCAACACAGGCTGTCTGGAGTTGTTCGCTTCGGCGACTGCGATTGTAAGGATGACGCGGGAAAACCTGTCGCTGTTTCCCGATTCGACATTGAAGAGCGAAGCGTTGACTGCAGTGCAGGTTTACGATGCCGGACGAAACGGTGACGAGCTGGCGCTGGCGGTGTTCAAACGGTTTGGGATGTATCTTGGGATCGGTCTTGCGAATTTGATTAACCTGATCGATCCACAGATCATCGTCATTAGTGGTGGCGCAGTGAACGGTTGGGATCTGTTTGCACCGGAGATGTATCGACAGGTCGAGGAGCGTGCGTTTCGAACGACGGCGCAACAGGTTAAGATCGCGCGAGCGGAGTGCGGAGACAATGCGGGATTGCTGGGCGCCGCGAGACTTGCAAGGACAGGGTTAACGGGATTTTCATGAAAGCTCTTATCGTTCACGGTCACTTTTATCAACCACCACGCGAGAATCCATGGACAGGTGAAGTCGAAGCTGAACCGAACGCCGCGCCGTTTCACGATTGGAACGAGCGCATTCATGCGGAGTGCTACGCTCCCAATGCGACCAACTACGCGCACATCAGTTTTAACTTTGGTCCCACGCTGCTGTCGTGGATCGAGACGCATCACCTTCCGACTTATCAAAAGATCCTGAACGCTGATAAAGCGAGTGCTGAAGCGCGCGGTGGGCACGGCAATGCGATCGCACAGGCTTATGGACATGCGATTCTGCCGCTCTGCAATGAACGCGATCGTTTGACGCAAGTGGTTTGGGGGTTGGCGGATTTCCGTTTTCGTTTTGGTCGTGAAGCGGAGGCGCTCTGGTTGCCGGAGACTGCTGCGAACGATCAGGTGCTGGCGTTGCTGATCGAGCAGGGCATGCGCTACGTCATCCTCGCGCCGGGTCAGGCGAAGGGTGAGATTGATACGTCGAAGCCGTACGTGTTCCGTCATCCGGATGGATCGGGTCGTTCGCTGGCCGTGTTCTTTTACAATGGCCCACTAGCTAGAGCTATTGCTTTCGAGGGAGCGCTCGCGTCGAGCAGTGGCCTGGTGGACCGGTTCGTTGCTGCGGCGCGGCTCGGCGATCTCGTGCACGTCGCGACTGATGGCGAGACGTACGGCCACCATTTCAAGTTTGGCGATCTCTGTTTGGCCCACGCGCTGGAGGTTGAGGCCAAAGAGGCTGGCTTCTGGATCACAAACTATGCGCAGTATCTCGATCGTCACCCGGCTGAGTTGGAAGTTGAGATTGATAATGGGCCGGATGGCGAAGGTACGGCGTGGAGTTGTGTGCATGGAGTAGGGCGCTGGTCGAGAGATTGTGGTTGTCACACCGGTGGTGAGCCTGGTTGGAATCAGTCGTGGCGACAGCCCTTGCGAGCAGCGTTGAATTTTCTGCGTGACGATGCGGCGACGAAGTTTGAGAGTAGTGCGGCTGAGTTATTGAGTGATCCCTGGGCGGCGCGTAACGATTACATCTCGGTGATGCTGGACCAGCACGCACGCGAACCGTTCTTTAAACAACATGCGGTTCATCCCTTGAATGCCCAGCAAGAAGCTCGAGCGCTGATGCTGCTGGAGATGCAACGGAGCGCGTTGTTGATGTTCACGAGTTGCGGCTGGTTCTTTTCGGATCTCGCCGGAATCGAGACCATTCAGGTGCTACGTTACGCCGCTCGTGTAATCGACCTATTGGATCAACTGGGCCTCGATCCTCCGCGCAAACGCTTCCTCGAAATGATGTCGGAAGCAAAAAGCAACCGCCCCGAGAGAGGCACTGGCGCCGATCTGTTTCAACGGATCTAATCCGCGTTTTCGATCCGCGTTTATCTGTGGCTATGAACTTTCTAGGCGAAATCGATCTCCATCTCTTCGGCGAGGGTCGCCACGAAGAGATCTACAAAAAGCTCGGCGCGCACGTTACGAAGGTAGGCCGCACTAAAGGAGTCGCGTTCGCGGTCTGGGCGCCGCATGCTTCAGGTGTAAGCGTTGTCGGTGATTTCAACGGCTGGGATGGACGCGAACACCAGATGCAGTTGCTCGGCAGCTCCGGTGTCTGGGAACTCTTCATCCCCAAACTCACCGCGGGCAGTCTGTACAAGTTTGAAATCCGGCCGCCTCGTGGGCCTGCATTATTCAAGGCCGATCCTTACGCACAGCACACCGAAGTTCCGCCCAACACTTCTTCGATCGTCTACGAATCGAAGTACAAATTTCGTGATGCGAAGTGGATGAAGAGTCGTACCGGCAGGGAACACTTTCGCAAGCCGCTATCGATCTACGAAGTACACTTCGGCTCGTGGCGGCGAAAGATGGAGGAGGACAATCGTCCGTTAACTTATCGTGAAATGGCCGAGCCGCTGGCGAACTACGTCACGGAAATGGGCTTCACGCATGTAGAGTTTCTGCCGCTCAAAGAACATCCGTATGGACCATCGTGGGGTTACCAGGTTACTTACTACTACGCGCCGTCAGCTCGTTACGGTGAGCCCGACGACCTGCGTTACCTGATCGACTACCTGCACCAGCGTGGTATCGGTGTGATCATGGACTGGGTTCCCGCACACTTTCCGAAAGACGCCTGGGCGCTGGGACGCTTCGACGGCTCCGCTTTGTACGAGCATCTCGACCCGCGCAAAGGTGAACATCCTGATTGGGGTACGTACATCTTCAACTACGGCCGCAACGAGGTGCGCAATTTTCTGGTTGCGAATGCCCTTTACTGGTTTCGCGAGTTTCATGTCGATGGATTGCGTGTTGATGCGGTGGCGTCGATGCTTTATCTCGACTACAGCCGCAAGGAAGGGCAGTGGGTTCCGAATGAGTTTGGGGGGCGCGAGAACCTGGAGGCGCTCGCGTTCCTGAAAGAGTTGAACGAAGTAACGCATCGCGCCTGCCCCGGGATCATGATGGTTGCGGAGGAGTCGACTGCGTGGCCCATGGTCAGTCATCCGATCTACGCCGGCGGGCTCGGGTTCGACTTCAAGTGGAACATGGGCTGGATGCACGACACGCTTAAATACTTTCAAACCGATCCGCTCTTTCGCGCCGGCAATCACAACGCGCTGACGTTTGGATTGGTTTACGCGTGGAGCGAGAACTTCATCCTGCCGTTTTCACACGACGAAGTGGTCCACATGAAGGGTTCGCTGCTCAACAAGATGCCGGGCACGACTGAGCAAAAGTTCGCGACCCTGCGCGCGCTCTACGCGTACATGTGGGCGCATCCGGGGAAGAAGTTGTTGTTCATGGGAGGCGAGTTTGGGCAGTGGCGCGAGTGGACCGAGACAGAGAGTCTCGACTGGCACCTGATCGAAGACTCGCTGCACGGCGGTGTGCAAAAATTAGTTCGCGACTTAAATCTAGCTTATGGCACGGAAGCCGCTCTCTGGGAAGCGGACAGCGAAGCCGCCGGTTTCGAGTGGATCGACGTCAACAACGCTGCCGAAAACATCGTCTCTTTCCGTCGCCGCTCCCCTCAAACCGGCCGCGAGATTATCTGTGTCTGCAACTTCTCAGCCGTCCCCAGGAAAGCTTATCGCGTCGAACAGCTCGGCTCCGATAACTACGACCTCATCCTGAACACCGACTCCGCCATCTACGGCGGCACCGAAAGCGTTTCCATTAGTGGCCCCGAGATCGATCTCCCTCCCCTCACCACCCTCTGGTTCGCGCCACGAAAACGCACAAACAAAACCAAGCCACAAAAAGGCACAAAAGGCACAAAAGGCACAAAAAAGAAGCGAACCACAAAAAGCTCAAATAAATAAATTGTGCCTTTGTGCCTCTTTGTGGCCTAAATCGTATGAATGTACTGGACTGTGATGAGGATATCGAATTGATGCAGCGCCCTTTTTAGCCGACGCTTAAACCTCTTGAAGAAGCTATTTGAATCTTCTTTCGTAATGATCTCAATCCGCATGATGTAATCGAAGAATTCGACACCTCCGTAGCGCCATGTTCCTTGAAACGGTGCAAAGAGCGAACTGACTGTCATTGCGCCGAACACCGCGAGTAATTGGTGCTGAATTTCTTCCAGCTTTTCAGGTTCAATGTCGCTGCCGTCGTTATATTTTAGCGGCAAGTAGATATCATATTTTGTCATTGTGAGGTCGTGAGGTTCTTGGCAGACGAACAGTGTTGCTTTCCAATTTCTTGAATGGAATGCGCTTTCGTCTGAGCAGTGTTAAGTGTTTGGATGAAACGCCATAGGTGTTTTCAGGCAGGCACAAGATTGAGGTCCCGCTCTTGGCTAACGCAAGGAATCCTACGGCATTGTCAGCTTTGGGTATCTGAATGTATATCATGAGGTTTCTCCCAGTTGAGAATAGGCTTAAGCTCGGTATGTGTCAAGCCCGGTCACAAAATAATTTTTGTGCCTTTTGTGCTTCTTTGTGGCAAACTTGCTTAGTTGCCATTTCTCATACCGACCCATATGTATGAGAAGTTCAATCAGGTAGACGGCAGGCATCCGTGGCGAGGCGTTAGTCCTGATGGGTATGTTGACTATCAGGCGCGTTATCGCCCGCAGGGTCGTGTCGTCTTTTTTAATTTCCCGCTCGCGAAAGAGATGGGCCTCATCCCACCGGACCATCCCGCAAGCATCAACAAAGATCTCGAACAAATCATCCTCGATACTTTCTCGCTACAGATCATCAATGAATACGATCTGCAACAAGGCAAGAAGTATCCGTCTGAAACCATCAAACCTCACCCTTACATGGCGACCCGTTATCTGCAAACCCAACACCGCAACCGACAAGGCAAGACGTCAGGCGACGGCAGGAGTATCTGGAACGGTTACGTCAAAAGTGACAACCTGATCTTCGATATTTCGAGTCGCGGCACGGGCGCCACGATCCTGAGCCCCGGCGCTCAGAACGCCAAAGGCTTCGTGGCCACCGGTGACTACGGCGAGGGTTATTCCTCAGGTCTCGCGGATCTCGACGAGATGCTCGGCAGCGCCGTCATGTCTGAGATTTTCTACCGCCAGGGAATTCCGACAGAACGCTGCCTCGTCGTGATCGGTTTTCCCGACACCAGCGCCATCGGCGTGAGAACCGCCCCGAATTTGATCCGGCCCGCCCACATGTTTCGCTATCTCAAGCAGGGACGTCACGCGGAACTCAAAGCATCAGTCGATTACTTCATCGATCGTGAAATCGAAAACGGCTTCTGGGAAATTCCCACTGGAACCGCCGCGCGATACGACAAAGCCCTCGATTACTTCGCACGCTCCTACGCCAAACTCGCCGCCCTGCTCGAAGAGGAATACATCTTCAACTGGCTCTCCTGGGACGGCGACAACATGCTCGCCAGCGGCGCCGTGCTCGACTACGGTTCCATTCGACAGTTTGCCGCGAAGCACGACAAATATCGTTACAAGGATCTCGATCGTTATTCGGCTTCACTCGCGGAACAGCGCGGCTGGGCGCGAACCCTGGTCCAGGTCTTTGCGCAAACCATGGCGTTCATCAAGTCAGGCGTAAAAGAAAACCTGAACACTTTCAAAAACGCGGAGAGCCTGCGCGTGTTCGACGAGGCTTTCGCAAAAGAAAGAGATCAGCGCCTGCTCTGGCGGATCGGTTTCACTCCGGAACAGATCGCTCATCTAATGAACAACGCGCAAACGGAGATCAGAGACTTCGATCGCAGCCTGAGCTACTTCGAAGATCGCAAAGTCCGCAAAGGCATTGAAAAACTGCCGGATGGTTTTACTCACAACCCCGTCTTTTTGATCCGCAACCTGCTGCGACTGCTGCCCGCGTATTACGTCGCGCAGTCGATCAGCCGCGCCGACGACAAGAGCGCCTACATGCCTGGCGACATTTTCTGCCGTATCATGGCTGCGTCTTACGTCGGCAACAGCGACTTGAAGCTGATAACTTCCGCGCGAGTGGAAGGTTTTCAGGAATCTTATTTGCGATTGGTGGCCGCGCTGGGTGGTCCTTTCGATCCGGTGTTGAAGACACTGCAGGAGCGATCGGCAGTCATCAATCATCGCCACCGCATAACGGGCGACGCCGTCACGTGGATCATCGAAGAAGTGATCGCTATGAAAGGTAAGCTCAGAATCGACGGTCTACAGGAAGCAATCGATGCTTTCATCGATTCGCAGGTCCTGATCCCGGGCAAGTGGCAACCCGTCCCTCCTGAAAAACTCAAGTCAAACACACTCAAGTCGCAATTGCTGCAAAAAATTCAGCAGAATCTCGAAACGTACAAAGAGTCGATCTAATGGGCACGATCAATTGGGCTGACGTCCGCGAAAAGTTTCCCGTCACGTCGAGAAGCGTATACCTCAACACTGCCGCCGCCGGGCCGCTCGCCACTTCAACCGCGAAAGCGGGCGCGTCTTATTACGAGCAGATGATGAACGACGGCGACGTTCACTGGGACCACTGGCTGGCTGAGATCGAGAAGGTGCGGGCTCGCGTCGCCTCTTTCATCAACGCCGAACCGGATGAGATCGGGTTTACGACAAACACGTCGAGTGGAATGAACCTGATCGTCGACGCGCTCGAGAAACACGGGGAAGTAATCTCCTGCGATCTCGAATTTCCCGTCACGACTATTCCCTGGATGCATCGACGGATTCCGGTTCACCTCGTGAAATCCGCCGGCGGTGTAGTGTGGCCTGAAGACCTGCGCGCAGCAATGAACACGCGTACAGGGATCATGTCGCTGAGTTACGTGCAGTTTTCAAACGGCTTCCGTGCCGATCTGGAAGAACTCGGGCGCATCAAGGGCGAGCATGTTCTCGTCGTCAATGCGAGCCAGGCGGCAGGAGTGTTCGACATCGATGTGAAGCGAATGAAGATCGATGCATTGTGTACCACCGGGCACAAGTGGATGCTGTCGGGATATGGATCCGGCTTCGTTTACATCAGCAAGAAATTGCAAGCTGCCGCCGTGCAACGAACAATCGGCTGGCTCAGCGTTCAAGATCCG
>DASVGE010000340.1:0-2907 GCA_036379695.1 Pyrinomonadaceae bacterium
GTCGTAACGAAGGTAAGGCTGACTGGACCAGGGCGGGCGGGAAATAAAAAACCCCGCGCCTCAGAGTGCGCGGGGTTCCGATGAAAGCGGGAAATCCTCCACGGCTCTTTAGCAGTTTTTAACGTGGAGCAAGTTGCCTTAAATCGCCACGAAGAAATTTTCAAAGATAACGTGGGCGACGTTATCTCACATCGATTGAAGTCATGTCAACCCGGATCGGTGTTCATCCGTGTCATCCGTGGCTAATGCCGGCAATGAGTGGAAGCGCTTCAGATGATCGCGGTACGCGTGCAACTGTGATTCGAATTCAGCCTCGCTTAAGTCCAGTTCAGCGCGAATGACGTGCGCACCGTAACGCAAACGTTCCAGACGCTTCTCCACGTTCCAGTAAAGAAAACCGGCGCGACGATCGATCAGATCTTCAAGCGTGCAGACCATCTCGTGACGACATACATACTGCACTTCAGCGCGAATCGGTTCCGCCGCCGGATCGCTTTGACCATCGTGAATGCGCGTTACCTCCGCGCAGATCTCATTGGCGTCGAGACCATAACGCTGATAGAGAATCCGGAAATACGAAGTGAGCTTCGGACAGCGCCTCACCCAGTAAGCCAGGCTCTCGGCGACTGCTTCATTTGTGCCACCGATTGAAACCTTATCAGTTATGCAATCAGACCACTCCGGGTTGCGTCCAATGAGTTTGATGACGCGGTCGAGCACCCGCGCGGCAGTAATTCGCGCGGTGGTGAGTTTTCCTCCCACGACGCTCACCAGTCCGGAAGGCGACACTTCGATGTGATCTTCGCGCGTCACTGACGACGAATCAGCCGAGTCGCCGTTTGACAGCAACGGGCGAAACCCGCTGTAGACAAACTGCACCTTGGTCCGATCGAGTTGTGCTTCGGGCATGAAATGGTTGAGCGACGTGAGCAGGTAATCGACATCTGCCGGCGCTGGTATCGGAAGGTCCGGACTCGCTTCTTCCCAGTGGTCCGACGTTCCGAAAAGAAAACACTCTTCATGTTTGGCAAGGAAAAGGGAACGACCATCGAGCGGCGAAGGGAACACGATCGTAGTTGAGAGCGGCACGTCTTCTTCGTTGAAGACCAGGTGTGTACCTTTCGACAACCGCCGTGGCTTTGCAGCGCTGTGTCCATCGAGTTGTCGAATCTTATCGGCAAAGATACCCGTGGCATTAACGACTACTCTGGCCCGGATGTCGCACTCGTTACCGCTAAGCTCATCACGAATTCGCACACCAGCCACTTGCGCGCCTTCATGCAGCAGTTGTGTGACTGGTGCGTAGTTCACCGCGAGGCCGTCGTGAGCTACGCCATCCTTCAGCACCTCCATGGTCCAACGACTGTCGTTTATGACAGCGTCGTAGTACAAGCATCCTCCGGTGAGTCCCTCGCCGGGCAGTGCGGGCGCCAGCGATAGCGTCTCTTCACGACTCAGGAATTTATGAAAGTGGTAATTGTTGAATCCGGAGAGCGCTTCGTAGGCGAGCATGCCCAGACGCATGAGCCAACGCGGCTCGCCTCGATCGCGATACAGCGGCACGAGGAAGGGAAGCGGGCGGACCAGTCGTTTGTTGAGCCGGATGTGTAGATTGCGCTCGTGGCACGATTCCCAGGCGAGTCCGAGGCCGAGGTTTTTGATGTAACGAAGACCGCCGTGAATGAGTTTTGAGCTGCGCCCGCTAGTCGCGGAAGCAAAGTCTCTCGCCTCGATCAGTGCGACTCTCATCCCGCGGAGTGCGGCGTCGCGAAACACGGAGGCGCCTGTGATGCCGCCACCGATGACGAGTAGATCGAAGTGCTCCTCCGTCAGTTTGCGAAAGATGAGCGGGCGCGAGCGTTTATTGAATATATCGAGAGCCATAGTTCACCCGGACTCGGGTCAGTACCGTAACGCGGTAGCGTCGGGTTCGTGTTGCCGATCGTGACCCGACGCTACCGCGTTACGGTACTGACCCGATCCTGCGACAAGAGCGTGATTGGTGAGGTGCTGACCCGATCCTGCGACAAGAGCGTGATTGGTGAGGTGCTGATCCGA
The DNA here is from genome assembly GCA_036379695.1 of Pyrinomonadaceae bacterium. Taxonomy (GTDB): domain Bacteria; phylum Acidobacteriota; class Blastocatellia; order Pyrinomonadales; family Pyrinomonadaceae; genus PSRF01. The sequence goes on from DASVGE010000340.1 coordinate 2,059, forward strand.
TCTCGCGACAACCACATGATTGATGCGATCGCGGCCTGACTCGACAGCGGCGTTCAGTCCGTCGAAACCGCAGAAAGCGAGCATCGCTTTGTAAACGTCGGGTGTGTAGTAGTTCGCTTTGTAACCGATGTAGCGGCCGGAGAGTGCGTACGCTTCGGGTGTGAAGCAGTCGGTGACGAGTAGACCACCTGCGCGTAAATTCCGGCGCAGCCACGTCAGGTGGCGCAACGTCGGCGATTTCGGCAGCCAACTCGAGAGCCCGACGAAAAGTGCAACGTCGAAAGGTGCGGTCTGCTCGAGACGTTCGAGCATCTGCGCGTCAGTGATATCACCGCGATGAAACGTGAAACGAATGCCGAGTTGTCGTGCTCGAGCGCTCAACTCTTCATCGAGTACGCCGTGAGGATCGAGGTCAGCGGCTGTTACGTGCACGCGCTTCATTGCTTGCGGATCGCGCTGCGCGATCTCTTCGAGTGGTTGAAAGATGTCGTAAGCGAAGCCGCTCGGAGCGGTGAAGATACGAAGCTCGTCACCGGTGGCAAGTCGCGCTTCGAGGTCTGGCGTGATCTTGCTGACGAGGATTTGCAGCCGATCATAGACTGCGCGATGAAGCGAGTATTCCAGGAAGACGCGATCGAGCACGCCGTATTTTTTCTCATCGCGATCGTAGATCGCGCGCATCACGCCGGCCGAGTAACCTTCCTTCAAAAACAGCCGCCCGAGCTTCGAAAAGAAGAACGTCGGCTCGCGCCAGGCGCCGCTGAAGCATTTCAGGAGCAGGTAGCGGAGAAGATAACGGTGGTTAAGAGTCTTCCCCCGAATCGCATCATCTGCAAGATCGGTCGTGCC
>DASVGE010000341.1:0-5355 GCA_036379695.1 Pyrinomonadaceae bacterium
TGGTTATGTGTTTCTTTTTGGCGGCTTGAATCGGGAAGAGAAGAAACGGATATTTGTGATCCTGATCCTGTTTTTCTTCGCCGCGATCTTCTGGGCCGGATTCGAACAGGCGCCTACTTCGCTCAACCTGTTTGCTCTGGATTTCACGCAGCGCGTCTATTTCGGCTGGCAGATACCCGCCATCTGGTTCCAGGTAATCAACTCGGTCTTCATAGTTCTTCTTGCCCCAGTCGCGGCCGCCATCTGGGTGGCATTGGACAGACGCAACGCCAATCCTTCGAGCCCGGTGAAGTTTTCACTCGGATTGCTGTTTGGGGGTCTTGGATTCGCGGTTATGGTGCCGGCTGCCTACATGGTTGTTGCCAGTGGCGGGTCGATCAAGGTTTCGCCAATGTGGCTTGCAGTCAGTTACATACTCCAGACGCTTGGTGAGTTGTGTCTGAGCCCGGTCGGTCTGTCGACGATGACGAAGCTATCACCGCGCAAGTACGTGGGCCAGATGATGGGAATCTGGTTTCTCGCCACTTCAGTCGGAAACCTGATCGCAGGCCTGGTTGGCGGCAACGTCGATCCGGAAAAACTCGAGCAGATGCCCATGCTGTTCATCGGCACTACTGCGGCAATGGTAGGGGCAGCGATCCTGCTCGCCATCCTGACGCCATTCATCAAAAAACTGATTCCAAACGAAAACAAACTGACAGGAGAATGAGGTTGTTCAATCGTCTACGTGTTTACCTTGCGACAGCACTCCTACTGTCGCTCGGTGTCGTCGTCCGCTCGCAACAGAAACTTCTTACCATTGACGACATCTTTGACCCGGTCAAGAAAGTCAATTTCGACGGCACGACGCCGGCCGTTCGCTGGCTCAAAGACGGCAATCACTACTTGATCGCGAACGACGCCGCGCGTCGTGATGTGCCGCGGTTACAAAAGGTGAATGCCGCGACGGGTGTGGCGACGCCGTTCTTTGACGCGGCAAAAATGCAGGCTGCGTTCGCTGCACTGCCGGGCGTCAGCGCGGAAGATGCGCGCAAGCTCGCTAACCGTGACAAGTACGATCTTAATCCTGCTGAAACGGCTGTTCTGATCAACTGGTCCAACGATCTCTTCTACTACGAGTTTGGCAGCGACCGCGCCATTCGTCTCACCAGCAACCCGGAACCGGAAGTCGGCGAGGGTTTTAGTCCTGACGGGCGGATGGTGAGCTTCGTGCGGGGGAACAACCTGTACGTCGAAGACCTCGGCTCGCAGCGGCGCGAGCGTGCGCTGACGAGCGATGGCAGCGACAAAATTCTGAACGGACGTTTGGACTGGGTGTACCAGGAGGAACTCTACGGGCGCGGCAACTTCGGCGCTTACTGGTGGAGTCCTGACTCGACCACGATCGCGTTTCTTCGTTTTGACGAGACTCCGGTGCCGGAGTTCACCGTCGTCGATCACATTCCGTATTACCAGAACGTCGAGGTCACGCCGTATCCGAAGGCCGGTGCGCCGAATCCGATCGTAAAGCTGGGGGTGGTTAACGCAGCGGGCGGCGAGATTCGCTGGATCGACACGTTCAAGTATCAGCCTGCTGATCTGCTGATCTCGCGCGTGGCGTGGACTCCCGATAGCAAGAAGGTGGTCTACCAGGCACAGAACCGCGAACAGACGTTTCTTGATGTGAACTTCGCAGACGCGCGTGACGGGAAGTCGACGAACGTCATTCACGAAACCACGAAAGCGTGGGTGGCGATTAACGAGAACCCGATCTGGTTGAAAGACGGCACGTTTATCTGGGCCAGTGAGCGCGACGGTTGGGAGCATCTTTATCACTATTCCACGGATGGCAAGCTCCTGCGCAAGATCACCGATGGAAAGTGGGAAGTGCGTACGATCGAAGGCGTCGATGAAGAGAATGGCTTCATCTACTTCACGGCTACCGAGCACAGTCACATCGCCGCGCACGGTTATCGCATCAAGCTCGACGGTACGGGTCTGACGCGCATCACCACCGCGGAAGGTTCGCATCGCGTAGACGTCAGTCCTGGATTCAACTACTTCGTCGACGTTTGGAGTGATATCAACACGCCGTCGCAAGTGCGTCTGCACGACGCCGCGGGCAAACTCGTGCGCGTGGTCAGTGAGAATAAAGTCGACGCGCTCAAGCAGTACAAACTCGGCACGCCGGAGCTTTTGCAGGTCAAGACGCGTGACGGCTTTGTGATGGAAGCAATGATGATCAAGCCGCCGGATTTTGACCCGCGCAAGAAATATCCGGTGATGAGTTATACCTACGCTGGGCCGCACGCGCCACGGGTGCGCAACACCTGGGATGGGTCGACGTACATGTTTCACCAGTTGCTGGCCCAGAAGGGTTACATCATTTGGATCTGTGACAATCGCACCGCGAGTGGTAAAGGAATGGACTCGACGTGGCCGGTGTACAAGAATTTCGGCGAGCTGGAGTTGCGCGATCTCGAGGATGGTCTGACGTGGTTGAAGAGTCAGCCGTACATCGACGGCTCGCGGATCGGGATCTGGGGCTGGAGTTTCGGTGGTTTCATGACGAGCTACGCGCTCACGCACAGCCAGTCGTTCAAGATCGGTATCGCCGGGGGTACCGTTACCGACTGGCGCGATTACGACAGCATCTACACCGAGCGCTACATGCAGACGCCGCAAAACAACCCCGAAGGTTACAAGAAGAGTTCACCCGTACACGCGGCGAAGGATCTGCACGGCAAACTCTTACTGATGCACGGCACCATCGACGACAACGTCCACATGCAAAACACGATGCAGTTTGTCTACGAGTTACAGAAAGCAGGGAAGCAATTCCAACTCATGCTCTACCCGAAATCCCGCCACGGCGTAACGGATCCTCTCCTCCTGAAACACATGCGCCAGATGATGCTCGACTTCATCGTGGAGAACTTGTAACCGACGAACGTTTAGCCACAAAAAGGCACAAAAGGCACAAAATGAAGTTCAGAGTTCAGCCTTTAGACTGTTGCTTCGCGCAACAAACTAAAGCTTGAACTCTAAAATTCATTTTGTGCCTTTTGTGCCTTTTTGTGGCTAAGATTTTTCTTCCCTAAGTCAACGCAGCGTGGTATACCTTCACGCCGTCAGTTCTCAAGGTTAATAATCCGTCATTGGGTTAGGTTTCCCCCGACCTCACCAAACCGATGTCTTTGCCCTTAATTTTAGCAGGCCCAATCCTGCGGCGTGTCGAACCGACCCTGGTAACGGTGTGGATAGCACTGCGCGAACCGTGCACCGTCCGAATCAATATCTATAACGGGCTCATTCAAGATCAAAGCAGTGCGACTGTGTTCATGCCTCCGGCCAACGTCGAAGTCACCGGGGCACTCGCGAATTCGAGTTCCACCATACGCATCGGGGCCCAACTTCATATCGCCACCGTCACGTTCAAGCTGCCGCCGCTAACGCCACTCGCACCACATCTCCTCTACTCGTACAACATCACGCTGCAAGGTGCCTCAGGCACGCACGATCTGAAATCGCTCGGGCTTTTGAAAACCGGCGACATCGAAGGCAAACCTAATCTCGCCATCGGATACGCCACCGGCTTTCTCCCGTCGTTTGCCCTGCCGCCGTTGGAAATAACCGATCTGCGTCTGCTTCACGGATCGTGTCGCCTGCTCACTCGCAGCGTTACCGACGGTATGGCCTGGGTGGACGACTTCGTCGAGGAAGCACGGACAAACGCGAAAGCACGTCCGCACCAACTGTTACTGAGCGGCGATCAAATTTACGCTGACGACGTCGACGCCTCGTTTCTCCACATGATCATGGTCGCCGGCGAGGAAGTTATCGGCTCACATGCCGGCGCCAACACTGATCGCATCGCGCTCGAGCAGTTGCCGTCACTCGGCCAGCAGTTTCCGGCTGACGAGATCCATTTCCCTCCCGGTTATCGTTTTTCGTTAACACTGAATGAAGCCCGCCTGACCAGCGTCGATGGAACCAGTCACTTGCTCGGATTCAATGAGTTTTGCGCGATGTATCTGATGGTCTGGTGCAACGCGTGTTGGCCCGACAGACTCCCGACCGAACAAGACCTGATGAATCAACTCTTGAATTTCGGCTGGCTTGGTTTCGTACCCAACGACCTACGCACGCGTCTCCTCGCAGAACCGGAAAAGAACAAACTGACTGGGTTCTTCAGAACCGGAGACTTTCCCACCCCGTTGATGCAGAGCATTCTGGGCAGCGGTGTCACTCTGCCTAAGCCTTTCGATGAAGACGAGAAGAAAACGAAATTGAAGGAACGCGCCGAGGGCGTCTCCAAATCACTCGTCACGCTGAAACAACTCTGGGAAGCGTTGCCAAAAGTAAGACGCGGTCTCGCGAACGTCCCCACCTACATGATGTTTGACGATCATGAGGTCACTGACGACTGGTACTTGAATCCAATGTGGCGCGATCGCGTGCTGACGAACCCGCTCGGCAGGACCGTCATTCGCAACGCTCTGGTGGCGTACGCGCTGTTTCAGGGTTGGGGCAACGATCCGATCAAATTCGAAAGCGGCAATCATAAACAGCTGCTCGATGAAGCCTCTAGTCTCTTCCCACCAAACACAGTTGGACCAGATGAAGCTGTTGGCAACAGGATCGATACGTTGCTCGGCTTTGATCTGCCGAACATTACGGACGTGCCGCCGGTCACATGGCACTACAGCGTCAAAGGTTCGCGACACCTGCTCGTAGCTTTGGACAATCGCACGCGACGCAGCTTTGTTTCGCGCATCGGCCCGCCCGGTAATCTCTCGGAAGCCGCTTTGAAGGACCAGATTCCGGCCGGTCCACTCGAGGCAGGATTGGAAGTGCTTGTTCTGATCGCACCGCTGCCGCCGATCGGACCGCCAGTGTTCGACGAGCTCGTGGCTCCGCTTGTTTACCGCATTTTCGACGCGAGCAGTCGCAACGATCTCGACAAATTCGAAGGCCCCAGGGCGATGGCCGGAACGAATCCCGATGCCATCGAAGCGTGGGCTTTCGATCCGATTGCGTTTGAGGCACTACTGAAACGGCTCGAACCCTACCGCCGCGTCGTAATCCTCTCGGGCGACGTTCACAACGGATCGAGCCAGTCCCTCAGCTACTGGAAAAAAGGCGATTCCGAACCGGCAGTCTTTGCTCAGTTCACTTCGAGCGGCGTCAAGAACGTGATGCCGTGGTACCTGCGTTTTATCGATCGCACCTTCGCCACGGCGCAACGAATTATTCGCGCCAACATCGGCACGGAACGTTTGGGTTGGAACGTTGCCAATCCAACGCCCCTAACTTTTCCTCCAAATGCTGAGATTGCAGCAGCGCTCCTGTCGCGTTTGCGACACGAACCCATTC
>DASVGE010000342.1:0-15465 GCA_036379695.1 Pyrinomonadaceae bacterium
CTTAGGGCAGAGCCCGAACCGAGGGCATAGCCCACTACTACGAGGGGGGCTAACGGCAAGGCATAGCCTTGCCTCACATCCGGCGGCGAAGCCGAAGCACATCAGGCGGCGAAGCCGAAGCACATCAGGCGGCGAAGCCGAAGCACATCGGACGGCGAAGCCGAAGCGAAGCGCGCCAAATGACTTTTTGTGCAAGGCCGAGCCAACCGACTTTGCTCAAAAGTCACCGCTGGGGTGGCCAAGGAGGGCCCCCTACAAAAACGCTACAGAATCTCGTAGTGCGGGATTGTTTGTAGGGTGGCCCTCCTTGACCACCCCACGCTCCCATTTTGTGCAAAGCCAAGCCAACCCGTAAAAGTACGCGCAAGTCCTGGCATTCAACGTCGAGCGCCTCACCCTCTACCGACGCATTTCAAGTTCATTTCATGGATGCCTCTGAAATACCTTTCGACTTCTATTCATATCTCTATTGGAAAAGACAACATTCCAAAGGAGAAACCCGATGCCACAGTTCATCCACACCATCTCGGAATTCTTCGCGCGGTTGATTCCAAATGCCGCGTACCCCTTGCTGGTCGCATTCATTTTCGTCGTGCTAGGCGTCCTTGGTTTTTTGCTTTTACTACCGAAGTACAGGTCGCAACGCGCCAACCTGGTGCTGGGCATCGCGGCGACTGCAAAGCTTTCTCCTGCCGATCTTGCGTCTACGATTCAACGCCTCTCGCAGGACACGCAGGTGCAGTACATTTGGACGCTCTATAACAACTTCACCGAGTTTTCAGGCGGTCTGGCGCGGAGCACAGAACCCCGGCGCGCAGTACTGGTGGGTGGATGATCGATCCCACGGGTTTACTAACATCTTTCGGATGGAGAGGTTTACTTGATCGTGATCGTCATCGAGTACGTTCGGCCGTCGCCGTCGGTGTCGACGAGGATGTGGTAGTCGCCGGTTTCGGGGAGGGTGCCGGTCCAACTTGTTGTGTTGTCTGCCAGGACCTGAGTTGTTTTGGAGGTCATGATCAGGAAGCGGACTTTTTGGCGCGGCGAGGTGAGCTGAACGGTCATGACCTGGCCGGCGCGGGCGCCGAGAAGGTAGGTATCAGGTAAACCGACTGATACTTTGCCCTGCACGGTTGTCGACGAAGAGCCGCGTTTGAATTGAACCCGGCGATAGGCCGGTTTGGTCTCGCCCGTTTCCATGTGGACCATCATCGAGCGGGCTTCGCGGTATTGCTTGCCGTCAAACTTGTACGTCGTTTGCGCCTGCACGGCTGCGTTGTCACGCGCATCAACGCGCACGTCAGCGTAACCATTGCTCGACGTCTTCAGTAATTCAAGTCCAAAACCCGAGGCGCCCGTCAGGAGCGACTCGTAACCGGTAAGGCTCTGGCGATAGAGATAGATCGAGCAGTTAACCATGCCGCAATCGCACGGGCCGGAGATCCCCACTTCGTACTCCGGAACTCCATCGCGATTCAAGTCGATCTCGTAAGCCGACATGTTTTCTTCCGCCGCGCGAGTACCGCCCTCTTCGTTCGTCACACACTCGCGCACGTCGGGGTTGTCGGCCATCACTTGCTTGAACAGCTTGCTGCGAACGTCTTTGGGTGCTTCTTTAGCAGGCGCCTGTGCCTGGGCGGCGACAGAGGCAAAAAGCCCCAAAACAAAAGCAAGGAACGAAGCGGCCAACCGTTTAAATATCATTCTCTTCTCCTACTGGATAACGCGTATTTCAGGCTATTTCTGGCTCACTTCAATCGGCGAGCGCAGTCTCTCCGCAAACTGATCCACGTACGCATTCCAGCTCTCAGCAGTCGGAATCTTTCCCGCACGATCCCACGCAAAGCCCGCCCAGTACGAAACAGGCGCCGTAATCCCCGGCTTCAAGACAAGCAGGTGGTTCAACTTATCTTCCGCGAGTTTGTCGACGGCGCGCAGATCGACAACGATCGCCAGCCCCTGCATGCCGTTATTCCCAGCCACCGGTTCCCACACCGTCAGCCAACCGCGTTCGGCATTGAACTGCTTCTGTGCGTCTTTGATTTTCTTCAGCCCGACGGCCAACGCGAGCGACTCACCGCCAGCAGGCGCCTGGTACGAAGCGCGAAAGTGATTCAACTGACTGCCCGCATCCAGCGACACTCGCAACACCTGCGAGACCTTGGCGCCATTCACGTCAAAGGGTTCGTACACCAGCTCAAACATCACGCGGATCGGTCCATTCGTAAGCACGCGTGAATCGACGAAGTTTGTCGGAATGTAGAGCTGTCCATTAGACCAGATTCCGTTTCCACCACAACCACGCGTTGGTCCGGCAGAATACGCATCAAGCCCTTCGCCGTGATCGGCATGGTAGTTGTCGACCATGTACCAATCGTTGATAACCATCTTCTCTGTGCGCTTGGACCAGATATCGATCGCGCTGCTCGTGAGTGGCTCACCTTTCCACGTGATCAGCGCTTTGCCGTAAGTGCGATGCGCGACGCGATCGTTCTCCCAGGTGAAATCGTCAAAACGCTCGCGCACGAAACGACCGTAAGCGCGAAAGTCTTCCTTCCTGTACTCGCGCTTCTTGCCGGCGGTTATCGTGAAGGTTTTTGTCTCGTTCGCAGCGAAGTCGGCCTGGAAGATGAGCGTATCCGGTTTGTGATAGTCGTCGTAGTCAGTATCGACTGCCTGTGCAAGCACGTCTTTACCCGATGAGTCGCGCACATGAAGCTTCGTTAAGTCCTTCTCACTAAGCGGCGCCAGCGCCTGGGCCGTCAACTCGATAGTCTCGCTCAGTCGTGCTACTTTCAACTTGTTTACCGCAGTTACCGTCAACTGATTTTGAAACGCGTTAACAGCAGGAACAAAAATAGCCAACAGAAAAACGAGGCTAAGCTTCATTTAGATTTCCTCACGAAGACCGATTTTAGGATGGAAGAACTTTGTGCGCGTATTCTGCCAGCACTTCAGCACTGCCGTCGAGCGGCCTGTCCCAGAGTTGGACGACGCGATGCCCCAGGCGATCGATCGCCTGCACAGTTGGCCCAGGCGAAGATTGTTGCAGGAAGATGCCCGGTCGTTTGAGAAAGGTGTGAACACTCGGGTCGTAAGGAATCAGGCCGATGTGATCACATTCGATGGAGAGCACTTCATTGAGCGTGTGGTCTATATTCGCAAAGATCTCTGTATCCGCGAGCGTCTGCACCATGTTGTAAACAAAACGCGGTCTGATGCCACGGCAAATGGCTTCGATCTTCTCAGCCGCCTCGGGATCGGCCTGCGCGAGTTCGCGGCGAAAGCGTTCGACAGTAAAGACCGGATCCTTGACGCTCTGCTTGTGCATCTCGCTTAACTTTTCTTTCAGCGCCGGATCGCGACGCAAACTCTGATCGATCGCGCGCAACACCAGATTCTTCACGAACGTCAACGTACTCATGAGCGACGGATGTTCCGGTGTCGTCACCAGGATTCCCGAGCCGCCCAACTGGAAAAGATCGAGAGTATTGAACGACGTACCGGCACTGAGATCGAGCAGGATGTAGCGCGCGCGCAACGATTTCAGCAAACGAAGCAACGCAAGTTTCTGCGGGTAAGTGATGTTAGCCATGAAGGGCATGCGCCCGTCACCGGGAATGAATCCGAGTCCGGGAATCTGCGTCTCCACGATCAACTCATCCGGCGTACACTTCACGGTGCCGCGCAGGTACTCACCAACACCGGGGTAGCGGTTTTCGAGACCAAGCAAACTGTGAAGGTTGGAGTTGCCGAGATCGAGATCGACGGCGAGGGTGCGATGCCCGCGTTGCGCCAGCGCAACGGCGAGGTTGGCGGTCACAAAACTCTTACCCACGCCACCCTTCCCACCCGCCACGGGAATGATCGTCGTCACCTCATCCATGATCCGTGTGACCTATTTTGAAACGAAGCATAGCAGGGGGCCATCGAACTCGAGCGCGTAGAGACGGCGGTCGGAGAGGACTGGCGCGACTGACGTGGCATGCCTGCCGTCCTTCTCCCGTTTCCATTCAATCTTGCCAGTTTTTTGCGACACCGCAATGATAGGCCCAATCTGATCCATGGCGAACACGTGCGAATGGCTCACGGCCAGCTTTCCCAGCGATCCTTTGGCAGCCGGCAACTCGTTGCGATCGAGATCGTAAGAAGCTGTCACCGATCCGTCTGCGGTCGAGAGACGCCGGTAGCGCGCATGGTCCAGCAGGTGGATCTCGCCAGCGTCTGTAACCGCCATCGTTCCGGAGATCGTCACGCCCGCCTCGGTGGTCCAACGAACCGCGCCCGTTCCCCTCTCAAAACAAACTATGCTTTCGGAAATCGCGGCGATAACCGCTCCATCCGGCGCTATCACAAGCGCTTCAATATCTTTGTTACTGTCTACCGAGGCCGTCCACAACTCCTCGCCGTTGCTCACATCAAAAGCGGTGATGGTCCCGAATCCCGCCGTCACGACCATATTTCCTTCACCAGCCAGCGGCACCGGATCCCATTCTCGCTCGATCGACCAGCGCTGTTTTCCGGTCGCTAACTCCCACGCCTCGAGACCATCCTCGGTGTACGACACGACACACCCATCAACAAATGCCCCCTCCCGCAAATCCAGCTCAGGCGCTGGATGGCGCTTCGCGACTTTGCCCGTCGCGAGTTCAAGCGAGATCAATTCACCTCCGGCACACACGTGTACCAGATCACCATCAACCAACGGAGCGCCCGCATTTGGTGGCAGGTCAGTGACATTCGGCGTCGGAAACTTCCAAAGACGTTTCCCCGATGACTCTTCCAAAACAACCAGCTCACCCGAGCTCAACGTGGCCAGCAATTTGTCTCCGGCGACAACAGGCGGCAACGCGACCCCCTTGATCGTGCGCTTTTGCTCCAGATCGAGTGGCAACTTAATTGAAGAACCTGACTGAACTCTACGCGTACTCATGGCTTAATCACATCCGTCACAATCGACTCTACCCGGTTCGAAATGAACTGCGCGATTCTCTGATTATAACCGGGCACCTTCGGTTTCTTCCCTGCCTTGAGGTCAGCGATCACGCCCGCGAGCGCGTCTTTCATCTTCTGCACTATGTCATCTTTCGTAAGCGATGTTTCAAACACCCACGACACACCGATCCGCTGACCACTTCTGGTCAGCCTGTAGTCTTCCAGAATTTGTCGCAGGAACGTGCGGCTGGCGATGTCAGGCCACGTGTACCACGACTTGAACTGGTAGAGTTGCCCGCCAACCCTCGCGTCCCAACGGCGACCGGAAGCGTCAACCGGATCGTTTGTGACTTCGAACGCGACGTTGTTCCAACCCAGTTTGGTATCGATGTAGCGAAGCACAAATCTCGCGCCTTTGTACTTGTTGCCACCAATCTTGAGGTCAGTGATGATCTTGTCCCAATTCGCGGCGCCGTTTTGAATCATTCGTTCCAGCACATCGATCAGCTTCCTGACCTCGGCCTCTGTCTTCGGTCGCACTTTCTCTACAACCACCCGCAGATCGGGCGCCGAGATGCCCGCCTTGATCAGAAAGGCCACTTGCGCCACTACAGCACTGTCGGACGCAAGACCCGGATACTCACGAAGCACTGTCTCAGGCTTCTTGGGATCGACGATGATACTTTCGAGCGCTGCGCCAAGATCCGTAACGTCGTACTTGTCGCCGTACTGGCCGATCAATCTCGCGAGTTGTGTGAAGCCTGCAAGTCTCGGCGTGATGAACGCCGGGTTCTTGGCCGCTCTCTCAGCGGAGTCCTGAACAGTGTTTGCGGCCTTCTCGATCTTCGTGAGTTCAGCCAGGCGCGCCTTCTTTTCCTCCTCACCGACTGGAGACGATCTCTTGTTCAATTCGGTCCGCGCGCGGTTGATCTTCTTCAGCAAGGGCTCAACCGCACTCTCCATCATGATCTCAGCCGGATCTGCAATGGTCACCTCGAGCTTGTGAGGAACGTTCTCCATCGTCAGATCCTCTTCCAGCGTCTTGATGGTTCCAGGTTGTCCAGGTGGAGTTGGCGCGCCGGGATCGGGGGGTTCAACCGGCGGCGGTGCATCCGGATTCGGAACGGTTTCGAGCTCGCCTTCAGCCTGTTCTCTTCCCTTGAACTCCTTGTCGCCCGGGGCAGTCCCGCCACGTAACACAGCTTCCGTGAACGCGTCCTGATCGAAGCTGCCAAGACTCAGATCCAACTTGAGTGCGTCTTCGCCCTTCTTCGCTTTCTTGCCGATCGTGTAGTCAAAGTCGATAGTGACGCTGCCGCCTGCGATGAGGTAAGTGCGATCCGTGACGTCGACATGCTTCTCCCAAAATAGAATGCTGGCAAAGAACTTCACGCTGAGGTCGAGTCTCAGACCGGCGCCGCCTTTCAAGGTGCCTTTGAGGAAGTATTCAGGCTGTTCGTCGTCGCCCTTGCGCCGCCCGGCTGCCGCCGTCGCCTCGGCATAGAGTTGTAGCTCGAGCTTTCCAATGATCCTGACGCCGGTACTAATCGGGCTCTTAACGGCGCCTTTCAGAAGTTGCGCAGCGATTTTCGCTTCTGCCGTCGCCTGGATACCTGCAACTGCCGGCGTACTCACCGTGCCGGAGAGTTCAAAGGTGTTAACGATGTCCGGATGGGTGGAGAACAGACCGGCAACACGTAAGTCGTGCATCGTGCCTGGTCCAAGGCTCGCGTAGCCTTCAATCTTGAGTGAGCCCACCACCGAGACGTCAGCTACGAGTGCGTCGAGACCGGGTAGCGACTTCGAGATCGACTTATCAAAGAGCGGCGTTGGTTCTTTCTCGCGCTTCTTGAGGATCGGGATAACGACAGTCGGAACTATCTCGCCTTTCGCGGTGACGTAACCTTCCGGATGGACAATCACATCGGCGTTGCCGGTGAGCCACTCGTTGAAGCTGAAGTCGATATGACCCCAGCCCGTAATAGCAAGACTGTCGCTGGGAGCGGCCGGTTCGATCTTGGCAGGAGCGTCTGGTCCAAGTTGGTTCAGCACTTCCTCTTTGGCTTTGTCAAAGCTGGTGACGAGCACCGTAACCGTGCCCGAGATCTGCGGCTTCGAGCGCGTGTAGTTCAACGTTCCACGAACGTCGGGCTGGCCGCCTGCAAACGTGCCGACGATCTCGCCTGATAACTTGCCCTGCGCGCCGAGCGAGCGATTGAACTTCCAACTGAGATTGCCAAAGAGCTTCTTGCCTTCTTTCTTGATCGGCATCGGCTTATCGATGCCTTTGACTTCGTCCGTAAAGATCTCGCCTTTGAAGCCGTACTTTTCATCCTTGAGGTTTACGTCGGCGGTGCCGGAGAAGTCGCCAGTCGTGTAGGACATCGGCATGTGGTAATCGAGTTTTCCACCGCTGAGCTGGTTTGTTCCGTCGCCTGGACCAGGAGGATCGGTTTTCAGCCCTTCGAGTCCGAAGAGTTCGCTGAGTGGGTGCTTCTCGAAAAACTTTGCCGGATCTTTGGCCAGAGTTTTCGAAGTTTGCCAGCCCAAAAATCCTGAGACGACGTCTTCGCGGATATTGATTCCCAACATCGGACGCGCGCCGGTGAGCAGTGGAAAGTCGGGGTGACTGATCGGCATCGGATGCGCGTCATGATTCGGAGGCGGTGTTGAACTGCTGAATCCGGTGCCGGTCCAGTAGATGGGAATCTCGTTGCTCATCAGGGTTCCGAATTTGACGGCTACCCAGGTTGTAAGAGGCGCACGGCTCTTGATGTAATCAGCCAGATCGGTGGGAAGTTCCAAAAGAGGCGTGCCTTTTAATTCGATGGCCGACAGCAGTGGTGGTGGATGACCGGGAGGCGGCGGATCCGGAGAACCTGGCGGACCTGGAGAACGCCGGACCACGTTGGGGCTCGAGTCCACTTTCCTCTGAGCGCCGTTCTGTTGGACCACGTGTGTTAATTCGTGTGCGAGCAGGTGTCTGCCGGCATGTGACTCGGGCGCGTACTCACCGCTGCCGAACGCGATGTTGTTTCCGACGGTGAATGCTCGTGCTTGCAGCGACTTCGCCGTGCCGGCGGCGCGCGAATCAGTGTGTACGCGCACGCCACTGAAATCGGAGCCAAAGCGCGGTTCGAAGAATGCGCGCGTTGCGGGCGGCAGAGGACTACCGCTGCCACTCATGCTGTGAATGTTGTTTGCGATCGAAGGAGTTACTTGCGGCGTGTGGCCAGTCGCGGTGTGAGCTTGAACACGTTGTTCTTTGTCTTCATCTTCTTCGGTTTGGCGTTGAACGGGGGTTTCGGTCTTCTCATCTTCGTCGTCGACTTTTGATTGCCGCAGGATGGGCGCATCCTGAATTGGCTTGGTGGCGACGTTTTTTTTCTCTTCCTTCAGCTCGGGGAAAGATGTTTCTTCCTCCTCGCCGTCATCTTCGCGCACGGCGAGTGGAACGCGTTGAATCTCGATCTCGGTCGGTACTGTTTCCTTCCTCGGTTCATCCTCTTCGCGTTTGGCTTGCACCTCGGGCGGGGCTTCAGAACTCACCTTCTCCGGCTCGTCCTCAGCCTTCGTATCCGGCATGCGCATCACGGTATCGGCAACGCGATCGGCTTCTTTCTCGGACGGATCATCCGGCTGGCTGACTTCGAGTTTCGTCTGAATGAACGGAGAATCGATCAAACGCCTCATCGCCTGATTCCCGATGGCACTCTGCAACCCCACCAGCCGCGCAGGACTAATGCCGGCGCCATTGCGTTGCACATGGCTGTGGCGCACCGGCGCTTGCTGATTCTGTTTGACGGCTTGACGTTCCATCACAGTTCTTAGCCCGCGATAGCGGGCGTAAGCATAAAGCCTGGGGCGCAAGCCCCAGGTAAGCCCATCCCACCAAGTCGAGAGCCCGCGATAGCGGGCGAAAGCCTGAAAAGAGTTGACGCTGTCGCCCGTTTCACGGGCTCAACCGCCTATTTAATAGAGATCCCAGGGCTTGCGCCCCAGGCTTTATGCTTACGCCCGCTATCGCGGGCTAAGAACTTGGCTGCTATTTGCTTACCCGTATAATCCAATTGAACCCAGTTCCAAGATTCTCTTCGCCTACGACGACAGTGGTTCGCGCCGGAACGAGAGGCTGGTGACCTGCTGCTCGTCCAGGGGCTTAGAAGCTGACTGTAGTGTGGCGAGAAGCGCGACTTTCCAACCTGAGCCGCTTGCGGGGGGATTGAACATGATTTCGGGAGGTTGATCTCGATGCGTGCGCATGCGTTTGTAGTCGCCGAAGGCTTGTTGCAGTTCAGCGGTCGTCAGACGTGCATCCGACGCAAGCTCGATGGTGAGTAGATACGGCAAGCCGTTGTCAGGATCTCGAGACAGACTGGCTTCACGCACGCCGGGGAGTGACGGCTGGAACTCAACCGGCATCAATCCACCCGGATCGTTTGTGACTGGTCCAACGCGGGCAATCACGTCTTCGAGGCTCAGTGGATCTCTCGAAAGAAACTCTTGCAGTTCTCGAATCAAGTCAATCATAAATTTCTCTAGGGCGGCCAACCCAGAAACGCCTGCTCGGCGGCGTCACCAACTTCGTGCGCGTCAGCCTCGTAGGGAATGTTTCGATAATCCGTGTACCGCTTTTCAACTTCCGCGATTGCTGCTTTCAACGTGTCGCGTTTGGCGGTAGCGTCAGCCAGGGTTGCAGCGTTGGCGGCAGCTTTCAACTTCGCGAGTGATTTGATCGCTTCGTCGCGCGCGTCTTTCATCTCCCTGGTGTAATCGTCGTCACTGATCTTCTGATTTGCAACATCGTCAGTAACCATCGCCTTGAACATCCTCTTGCCAAGATCAGCTACTGTCGCATCTGTGGCGGCAGTGAACTTCGCCGCGACCGCCGCTTTCGCGATGGGATCTTCGAGAATTCCCTGCTCCGCAGCAATCTCCGCGGCCGTCTTGTTGTTAGGCGGTCCCGCGGAAAAGCGAGCGGCGAGGAAGTGTTGCTCCGCGTGCCGTGCTTCGTGCAACGCCGTATTCGCAAGCTCGGCGGCGTCTTTGTTGCTCAGCGACGCGCTCTTGACGAGGTCTTCGCTGACGGAAAACTTCCAGGCAAAAGCATTGAAGGAGCCCTTCCATTCAGTCTTTACTTTGACGACGCTGCGAAACTTCGGCACGCCCGCAGCAATCAACTCGGCATTCGCAGCGTCGCCGATAGCCGCGACTCGTTCGTCGACTGAGAGTTTGCTCCAATCGGTCTGCACTTTCTTAATCGCGGTGGCGAAGCGCTCGAGGGTCGTAATCTGACCTAACCCGGTCAGGTCAGGGCGCTTCTTTTGTTTGCGTTCCTTCGCACGCTTGATCCCCGCAGCCGACTCCTTTGGATAGACACGCTTGCGGATCTCTTTCCACACTGCACCGTCTATCAAGGTCTGCAACTCCTTCGACAGTGCATCAGCCTTTTTCTTGTCGTCGGCGGGACTGCGAGCGATCATTTTCGGGTTGGCAACGCCGGGGCCGGTTTGTTGGGCCACGTGCGTCAACTCGTGCGCCGTCAGTTCATTGATGCCGGGAGATTGTCCAGCGCCGTAGTAGACGTCATTGCCGTGCGTGAATGCCTGCGCGTTGAGTTGATCGCTCAACTGCGCAGCTTCATTGCCGGTGTGAACCCTGACGTCGCTGAGGTCTGTGCCTAAACGCGGTTCCATGTAGTCGCGCACGTCGTTTGGCAAAGGACTCGCCGAACCAGGGTTCGACAACTTGTCCTGGATGTACGGCGACTCGATCAGACGTTGCACGGCATGCGAACCGGCGGACCGCTGCAAGTCCATCAAGGGATGCGCGCGAGGAGTTGAGCCGCCCGATTTTCTTTGCAGGGCCGCTTTGTCCGAAGCTTTACGGCGGATCCTTTTGACAGCTCGACGGCTCATTATTTTTTAGCCACAGATGAACACGGAAAAATCCATTTTTCCGTGTCAATCCGTGGTCCAGATTACTTCTTGGGCTTCTCGGCCACTTTAGGGTCCAGTGGTGCTGTGTCGGTCTTCTTATCTTCTTTGACCTGTGGCGCTGCCGTCATCTTCTCGACCATGAGCTGCAAATTGTTCTGTTTTTGGGTCAGCGTATCCACCTGCGCCTGCAACGCACGGAAGATCGGATCGTTTACGGGCGGTGGTGGTGGCGGCGGCTGGCCAGTCTGGGGCCGGCAGGAACGTTGCTTAAACTCACCACCGTCAACCACCAGATGACGCAACGCCCAGCAAAGCGCCTTGATGGGATTGTTCACTAGCTCGCCAACGTCCGGAATCGCAACCTCCTGGCCATTCACGTCCGCGTAGAGCAGCTCTTCAGCTCCGGCAAACACGCCGAGGAGCAGGTGTTGGACCATGCGGCCGGTCAATACATAACGCCGGCATTCGTTCATGCAAACTTCTTGCAGGCGGCAGTCCTGATCGACCTTGATCTGGCCCAACACCACGTAGCAGGGCTTGTCGCAGGAACAGCACTCACTACACTCAACCGATTTCTCACACCACTCTTCGAGGCGCACACACTTGCACCACGCCTCCATCTCCCGTTGTGAGTCGCCCTGCGGCATCTCCCCGCAATCGCCGCATAGTTGCCTGGAGTCGTCCGGCTGATCGCCCTTTTCACACTCGCAGAATGTGCTGAGTAACCCCGGCGAGTATTTTTCAGGACAACAATCGACAATCTCGATGCAGAAGCCTTCTTTATATCGCGAGTTCTCGCAGGTCTTTTCTTCGCAACTACCCGAAGGCAAGTAGACCGAGACGGGGTTCGTCGGTTTCTCCTCGTAACGGATGCCGATGTAGTAAGTCTTGATGTCGCCGTCGTTGTCTTCTTCCTTACACTCGGCATTCTTCGGCTTGTCCTTCGGCGGCAACAACGACGAGAGATCTATGTGCTGTTTCTTCGGCACCCAGATCTCGTTGCCGGAACAGTCGAGGGCGAGGCCCGAGGTGATCTCGATCCAGCGACCGTCTTGCTTGCCCTTGAGGTCCAGTCCACACACGACACCTGATCCGTGCAGCATGCGATTGAGAAGCCTGCGCTTACCTGCGTGGTATTGTTGCTCGGCCTGGAAGTCCTTATCGTCGAGCAGCATGCCGTGGAAATATCGCAGGCGCCGGAACTCGTTGTAATCGCACACGGTCTTGTCTTTGTCGGCGCACTTGTCAGTATTTGCGCTCATGATCTTCTCCTTCACTAGATGTTGCTGTTAACTGGTCCATATCAGTTTGATAATTGCGAAATGCGTTTAGAACTCTTCTTTGTAAGACTGCGGCTTTGTCTTCTTCGCCTCGGCAGGCACCACGCGGAACCAATCGACAAAGTCGCCGCCCTGCGTGCCGTTTCCGGTGGGAAGTTTGTCGGCCAGGTATTCGCCGTCGAGACTCTTGCCGTTGCTGCTGCTCCAGATCCGGCTGCCTCGGAGGGTGATTTCGATGTCAACACCGGAGTCGATGCTTGGCATGCCCGCGAGCAGTTCGGAGTCCTCGGCGTCGAGTTCCTTGTTTATCCATCGCTCGGTTGCGACGAAGGTGGCGGTGTAGCAATCACCTTCCTGGTCTTTGCGGATTTCCTGTACCGGGATTCGATTCTCGACGAAGGCGCCGGTGCCCGTGTCGCGCAGGAGGTACGAAACGATGAACGTGTGACGGTTCAACGAATCAGGCTCGATCGGTTGATCGAAGTAGACGGTCAAACCGTCCCGCATCATTTGCAGGAACGTGTCGATGCTGACTTCGCGCGACGGATACGCTTGCTCGCGCCAACTGAAATCGACGATGTGCGGCAGGTCGCCGTGATAGCAGTTGATTAGGTCGTACAGCAGCGAGTTGTTGTAGACGAGTTTGCGGTTAGTGCAAGCATCGACGATCGGATCCTCGGGCTGTTCTTGCGGTTTCTGCTCTGGGTAGTACTCCTCGTAGCCCTCTTCAGTTGGTGCTTTGAACTCGATCGTGGCAAGGATCACGCAGTCGCAGTTCTCACACTCAGGGCAACCGTCTTTAAGCCTGTGACAAAGACATTGATGAACTGTTTCGGTCGTGCAATCACGCTGAAACTCTTCGCCCGTCGCCTCCTGCTTGTAATTATCCGAACAGCAAACGTGATCGTGAGGCTCTTTCGGACAAGCCTCGTCCCAACTCTTGAGACGAAGTTTGAAACGTTCGCGAATGCGGTTGTATTCCGTCTTACCCTTTTCGTCGCAACCTGCTGCCGGAAAGTCGATGGGCTCCGCTTTACACTCGTGGTACTCGAGGCATAAGACAAACTTTCCTACCGGTCGTTGTCTGTCTTCGAGGCAGCAATCGTCGTCATTCTTGTCGAAAGAGAGATACTGCTTCTCACAGACAATGATTTCATGACCGCAGCAGTCCAAAGCCATGCCCGGTTCAACAACAAGCTTTCGTTTTTCGGGTTTCCATTCGACATCGAGCCCACAAACCACTCCCCAGCCAAGCACCATGCGATTGATCAGATGTCGCTTGTCGTTGAAGTACGACTGTTCCTGCAACAGATCGCGAACGGTGAACTGCTTCCCGTAAAAATAGTTGTTGCGCTCAAAAGGATCGGTTGCACAAACACCGCATTTTGAATCCTTGTGTGGCTTCATTTGAATTCCTCTCCTTCACATTCGACGTGAGCTGCCCACCCATGCTCCACGCTCGAGTCGTAAAACATCCGGGCCTTTGCCGGCGGCCGATCCGCTTCCTAACTGCGTCAGGCCCACACGATAGGGCCGGCTCTCCTCGATCTTCGCCCTGACACCCAGCACGGCCTTGCCGATAGTTCTTTGATCCGTAAGGATCCGGATCGTGAAACTCGTGTGCGGCGGCGCCTGTTCTGTAACGATTCTTGTTAACGTCGCCTGTCGTCTTAAAAATTCCTCGCGGTCCATGTCGATAGTCACTGTGAAGCGTCGTGCCAGCGCGAGGAAGGGTTCGTCCGGATCGCTCACTCGATCTCTGATCGCGGAATAACCAACCACGCTCGTGTCGCCGAGTCGCATGCCTTTTGGGCCACTGCCGAGCAGCACCAGGCCGCTACCCAGCACCGAGTCTTTCTGGCCAATCACCATCGGTTTCAATGCATGGAGAAATTCAGTGATGAACACAGACTTGCCTGTGTAGATCTCGAGAAACTCGACCAGGGCGCGTGCTGTTCCCTTGCGGCTGTAGAGACTGGCGGCACGTCGTATGAACTGCCGCACACGCTGCTCGGGAACGTCGTCGTCGAGCGAGAGGTTGATCCACGATGCGAGCCAGGCGAGAAACTCTTTCGGCGCGAGGTTGGGATCGAAGTAACGAAACAGTTGATCGATCTCCTGCTCGAGCGTTCCGAAGCTCGTCTCGAATATCGAGAGAAACCTTTCGAGGAACGCGGCGCTGACGGGGTCTTCGCGATAGACGGGCGGCAGGTAACGGAGATAAGAGAGTCGCGGGTAATAGATTCGGGCGGAGCGAATCGTAGGCCGGCTCTTTTGATCGAACGTGGTCAGTTTGAGCTTGAGCCAGAGATAGCGGCCCTTGTTTGGGTTGATGATCAGATCGGGTTTGTCGATCTGTTCCGGTTGGCGTTCACCCGGCTTTTCGGTGCGCGCTTTGGGTCGCTCGAGGCCTTTGAAGGTTTCGGGGCCGGTCCAGTTTGGGCCGAGGATCGATTCGATCCGGTTGGTTTTTTCTTCGATCGAACCGGTACCGGAAAATGCTTTGTCGTATGCGTCTTTCAGCGCCTGGTTGTCGCTGGTGAAGTAGTAGACTTCGACGCTGGCTTTCGTCGGGATTCGGCCTTGCAGCGCGATTCGATGCCAGAGGCTTTCCGGCTGTCCGTTGTCTAAAGTCCGGGAGTAGAACACGCCTTCCTGGCCCACCGGATTCTTACTCAGAGAGAACTTTGCGAGACCTTGATCGGTGGCGAGCAGCACGCCGCCACTCTGATTGAAGCCGATCCCGTCGATCCTCGTTACTTTAGAGGGCAAGTCAGCTTTGCCCAGGTACGAGCCATCCTTGTCGAACATGTGCAGGCTTGCCGGTTCACTTGAGGCGAGGAAGATCACGCCGCGCCCATCAACCTGCATCGCGCTTGGTTTGAATCCTTTGAGCAGCTTTTCCTGCGGCGCGGCAAGGACGGTTTCCTTTTTGGTTTCCGGATCGAATTTGATCAGTCGTCCCTGGACGGCATCGAGCAGGTAAACGATCCCTTCCGCGCCGGCGGCGACGGCAACTTGCTCGTTCGACGTTTTTAGGGTGAAGCAGTCAGACTTGCCCGCGGGCGTGGTGGTCGAGTAACGACACACGCGCGTGCCGCCGTTGTTCTTTTCGATCGAGTAGAAGTATCCCTGCGGTTGGAAATCAACATCGATCAGCTCGTCAATTACAAACTCCAGGATGATCTGCCAGTTGTCGCGCGAGAACGCCAGCATGCGACCCTTGCGCGAGTCGCCTTCGGCTTGATCGAAGATCCAGAGATAGTTTGAGTCGAGCCAGAGCTCGCGTGGATTGATCCCGTCGCATCCGG
>DASVGE010000343.1:0-9320 GCA_036379695.1 Pyrinomonadaceae bacterium
TGTTTTGTCAGGTGCTTACAGAGGTACATCGCAACCTGACGAGGATGTGAGATTTGCCGGGCGTTGTTTTTGGAAATCAACTCTTCGCTTGTCAGCTTATAAGTTGAGGCGACCGCTTTCTGAATCTGTTGAATCGTAACAACACCGGATTCCTCTTCCTTGGCAATGTTTCGGATCGCATCCTGCGCCAGGCTCTTTGAAATCGGCTCACCGCGAAGAGACGCGATGGCTATCAGACGTACCAGCGAACCTTCCAACTCGCGGACATTGCTCTTCACACGCGCGGCGATGAACATTGCTACGTCATCAGGAATCGACACCCTCATCAAGTCGCCTTTTCTTTTTAGAATGGCGATCTTCGTTTCGAGATCGGGTGGCTCGATATCGGCAATCAAGCCCCATTCGAAACGGGAATGAAGACGTTCTTCGAGCGTAGGTATTTCGCGAGGCGGACAGTCGGAGCTGATCACGATCTGTTTTTGCTGATCGTAAAGCGCATTGAACGTGTGAAAGAACTCTTCCTGCGTGCGTTCCTTGCCGGCCATGAACTGCACGTCGTCGATCAGCAGCACATCAACCGAACGATACTTCTCACGAAAGCTCTGCGTCTTATCGTAACGAATGGCGTTGATGAGATCGTTCATGAAACGCTCAGACGAGATGTAGCAGAGTTTGAGATGTTGATTGCGTGATTTGATGGCGTGACCACAGGCGTGCATCAAGTGGGTCTTACCGAGTCCCACGCCACCGTACAGGTAAAGCGGGTTGTAGGTTCGTCCAGGTGCTTCAGCCACAGCAAGCGATGCCGCGTGCGCAAACTGGTTACACGAACCGACTACGAAACTGTCGTAGGTGTATTTCAGATTTAGAGTAGGTTCTGTGGGAGACGCTGCGGGCTCGTTCACTGTAACGACAGGAACGGTACTCGTTGTTGCCACTTCCGAATCGACCTGAGTAACCACCGGGGTCTCAGGCGGTGATAGCGTGATATGTTCCGGAACCCAATCCTGAACCTTACCTACAACCCATCCCACCGAGTAGCCTGACAGACGCAAGTCGTTAAGAGAGTCGGCGAGCACCTTGCCGTAATTACTTACAACCCAATCCTTGATCTCCTGGTTAGGCGCGCGCAACCGAATGACCTGTTGCGAACTGTCGAGGCTTTCAAACTGTATTGGGCTGAACCATGTATCGAGAGTTTGTTGATTAACTCGGCCCTTGAGTGAGTGAAGAATCCTGCCCCAAACATTCATCTCTACAGAAGTGCTGCTCATTGAAAACTCGGCGGGCAGGTATTCAATTTGACTAAAGGTCGCTGTAGTAGAACGATACGCTGTGGCGATTCGGTCTAGTCGCGAAACTCTAACCCGTTCCTATCCCGTTCTTCCTTAATCCGGCCGCTCAAAAGGCACCTGCTGGAGGGATTTCCACAACGTTTTCCACAGGTAGTGGAAAAACCTCTCCGTGTTAAAGTAACGCTTTAAAGTCGTTATGATTCAACTATTTACGGGGCGGTGACTTTCGAAGCCTGCGGAGACTAACATAGAAGATTCCGAATGATCAAGGCCGTCTTCGCAATAAAACAACGCCACCTGATCGCCGTTTGAATAAGCGATGTTTTGCACTGTAAAAGTCCCGTTCTGGTACACGACACTGTTGAACAAGGCCACAGTTAACACGGGCTCAAGCCACAGATAAACACCGATCAGTCCAGCGAAAGTAATCCGTTCTTATCTGTTTAGCGATCCGTGTAATCCGCGGCCTTTCTTGACATAAGTTAGGGGCGCGATTAGTCTTAGGGTTTTCGTTTATAAGGAGAATTCATTTCTATGTCGAAGCGCACCTTTCAACCAAACAACAGACGACGCGCAAAGACACACGGCTTCCGGGCTCGCATGGCGAGTAAGAACGGTCGCCTCGTGCTGAAAAGACGTCGCGCTAAAGGAAGAAAGCGGCTGACTCCTGCGCATTATTAAAAACACTTCTGTTAATGCATGCGGAAGTATTTGCGGGATACTGTGGAATTCCAGCACGTCTACCGGAACGGGAAGCGGTATGAAGGCGTATTCATCACCGCGTTTGTAATTGAAAACCAGGAGTCGAATCAGCGCCTGGGAGTAACGGCTTCGAAGAAAGCTCTCGGCAAAGCGGTGCAGCGGAATCGAGCGAAGCGTTTACTTCGCGAGTCGTTCCGGTTAAGCGAACCGCAACTCCGCGAGCTCGCAAAAAATTACGATTGGGTCCTGAATGCGAGGGCGGCGGTTTTGAGTCAAAAAGTTGACGCGCCGTGCCAGGAGTTGAAGGGAATCATTGAAAAGGTTGGAAGGTTGGAAACGCGTGAGCCTGTAAGTCAGTAAGTTTGTGAAGAGCGTTCTAATCTCATTACTCAAAGTTTATAAGTTGGCGATTTCACCGCTTCTACCCCCTTCGTGCAGATTCATTCCCACATGTTCGGAATACGCTGTTGACGCCATCTCACGTTACGGAGCTTTGCGCGGCAGCTACATGGCCATGCGCCGGCTGCTCCGCTGCCACCCATTTAATCCGGGTGGATATGATCCGGTTAAGTGATCCGAGAGGTTGGTTATAAACAGAGGTTGATTTAATACCTCTATTACGAGATGCAACAAAGACGACTTTTACTTGCGTTAGTACTCTCCTCCGCGATCCTGTTTTTGTGGAATTTTCTGTATCCGCCGCAGCCCCCGACGCAAAACCCGGCTGCGACTCCTTCGCCGGCAGCCAGTCCAGCAGCTACCCAAACCCAAACGCCTGATGCTTCAACAACGCAGGCCGCTCCGATTCCAACTCCCAACGTGAGCGCCGCGCCGCAGCGAACGCTAACGGTAACAACACCACTATACGAAGTGAAGTTCGACACACTCGGCGCAGAGCCGGTGAGTTGGATAGTCAAGGCCAACAAGCATAACGGCACGCCTGTTTACTCGGTTGGCGCTCGCAAAGAAGAGAAGATGCCGCTGCAGCTCATTTCACCTGAAGGACTGACACGACAACCTCGCATGGTGCCGCTTCAGTTGCAGACAGCTGATGAAGCCTTGGACGCTGCTCTTCGCTCGAGCACGTACAGAGTTGAAGGTGTCGATCAGCCTAACGGCGACGTCAACGTGAGCCTGAGGGCAGGTGAGAAGAAGGAACTAACGTTTGTCCTCGACGATCCGAATGGAGTTCAGGTTCGCAAGAAATTCGTTTTTGACGCCGAACTTTACGAAACAGATCTCTCGGTCCAGGTAAAGCGTGGTCAACAGGCGATACCGCAAGTAAAGGTCACGATCGGTCCGAGCATCGGAGATCAGGGCGTCAGTTACCACACGTTCTATTCCGTTGCGCCTGAGGCGGTAGCTTTTGTTAATGGCGCATTAGAAAGACATCCGCCGGCGGGGATCAACGGCAACTCAAGCAGTCCTGATCGACTGGTGCTTAGTGGCCCCGTAGATTGGGCCGGAGTCGCCGACACGTACTTCGCGATGGTGGTTGTCCCGGGCCAAAGAACTGAGGGTCTGGAGTATCGAACGACTGCTTACGAATACAAGCACAATGGGGGCAGCCCGGAAAAGCGGTTCTTGATCACCGCTTACGTGCCGATCACTGCTGACGGATCGCGCCATCTCATCTACGCAGGGCCGAAAGATCACGACCTGCTGACTAAGGCAAGCGAGGAGATCACGGCGGTGGTCCAACGACCAATCGATCTCGATGGGCTGATCGACTATGGCTTCCTCGGCTGGCTTTCACGTCCGCTGGCAATCCCGATTCTTCGTGCGATCACTTACCTCAATAAGGTTACCGGGAGTTACGGCGTTGCGATCATCCTGTTTACGATCGTGATCTACTCGCTCTTCTTTCCGTTGAAGTGGCGCTCTTCAAAAGCGATGAAGAAGGCACAGAAGCTCGCGCCGAAAATGAAGGAGCTGCAAGAGAAGATCAAGGGGATGAAGCAGAACGATCCGCGGCTGAAAGAACTACAGATGGACCAGCTGCGACTCATGAAGGAAGGCAATCCCCTCGGCGGTTGTTTGCCGCTGCTGATCCAGATGCCGTTCCTCTTTGCACTCTATCGCGCGATCACGATCTCGCTCGACTTTCGACAGGCGAGCTTTTTGTGGATTCCCGATCTTTCAGCCGCCGAGCCTTACCTGATACACATCCTGCCGATCCTGATGACCGGCACGATGGTTATATTGCAACTAGTAACGCCCGCGCCTTCCGCGGATCCGTTACAGCGCAAGATGATGGCGATCGGAATGCCCATCTTCATGCTCTACATTCTGTGGAGTGCGCCGTCGGGCTTAGTTTTATACTGGCTGGTTGGTAATATTGTCGGCTTCAGCCAGCAGTTCCTGATTAACCATCTGACTAAGTCGGACGATCAAGAGGTCGCGGCGCCGCCAGTCAAGGGTCCATCAGGAAAGAAAAAAAAAGTTAACGCAACGGTATCAGGTTAGCGAAGGATTACGTCGATGACAGAGGTGTCACAACAAGCAGCGGAGTTTCTCGATAATGTATTCGAACAGACGGGTCTCGACCTGCGCGTTGAGGTAAAGCAAAGCATCACCGGCGACGTGCTTGATATCGAAGGAGACGACGCTGAGTTACTGCAAGCGCAAACCGGCGAGCTGCTCGAAGCACTGCAACACCTCGTCAACCAGGTCTTTGGCAGAAATCTTGCGGCAGGCGAGCGGCTTGTTTGTGACGTGAACGGGTTTCGCGCCACTCGCGAAGCCGAACTTCAGGCCATGGCAAACCTCGCCGCGAGTCGCGTCCGGCAAACGGGAATGCCGTTTACGTTTCAGCCGATGAGCGCAAACGAAAGACGGATTATTCACCTGACGCTGGCTGACAGCACGGATCTCTTCACCGAGTCGATCGGTGAGGGCGCCGATCGCAAGTTGAGAATCGGCCCAAAGCGTAAGGAATCGTAACTAGCCCCTCTAAGACCATCCACAGATTACGCAGATTGAAATAAATAATCTGTGTAATCTGTGGATTAGTCATTACCATCCCGCAATCACGATGAATACGATCGTTGCACTATCGACTCCAAGGGGTCGTGGAGCTCTTGCCGTGGTGAGGCTCAGTGGACCTGATGCGATCGCGATCGCACGGCGCCTGGGTCTGCGTGAGTTTGAAGATCGAAGAGCAACGCTCACTACGTTGACTCGTCCGAAAGACAACGAGGTTCTGGACCAGGTGCTGTTGACGTGCTTCCGCGCGCCACACTCTCTCACGGGCGAAGACGTCGTGGAGATCAGTTGTCATGGATCGCCGGCGGTAGTGCGCGGCATCATCGATACGACGCTCGAGTTGGGCGCGGTGCTCGCAGGTCCTGGTGAGTTCACGTTGCGCGCGTTGTCGAACGGAAAAATAAACCTGGCCCAGGCGGAAGCGATTCGCGATCTGATTGCCGCGCAGACTGACGCTGCAGTCAAACAAGCTTCCCGACAATTGAATGGAGAACTCTCTGTTGCGCTTGGACCACTCAAAGAGAAGCTCGTCGAAGCGATCGTCGTGTTGGAGTCAGCGCTCGAGTTTGTTGAGGATGACCTGCCGGCGCCGCGCGTGCAGGAGATCGAAAATGAACTGGCGGCAGTCAGCGCTGGGGTTGAGCGCCTCGCCAGAACTTTTGCTTCGGGTCGGTTACTTCAGGAGGGCATCAAGGTTACTATCACCGGGCGTCCGAATGTCGGTAAGTCCAGTCTTTTCAACAGCTTAGTTGAGCGCGAACGAGCAATTGTCACCGATATCCCCGGCACCACGCGTGATACGTTGACTGAAGCCATCGACCTCGAAGGCATTCCCGTGATCCTGACTGACACGGCCGGCTTGCGCGAGACGACCGATGGAATCGAGACGTTAGGCATGGAGAGAACTCGCCGCGCGATGGGCGATTCGGATCTTGTGCTGGTCGTGCTCGACGGTTCGACAGAACTTGGACCATCCGACCACGACTTGTTGAGTCAAACCGAACACACGCGGC
Organism: Pyrinomonadaceae bacterium; assembly: GCA_036379695.1. Taxonomy (GTDB): domain Bacteria; phylum Acidobacteriota; class Blastocatellia; order Pyrinomonadales; family Pyrinomonadaceae; genus PSRF01. The sequence goes on from DASVGE010000343.1 coordinate 5,996, forward strand.
GACTCTTGGTGCGGAACAAAAGCGACCTGCCGGGTTTCGCTGCCTCGTCAGGTTGTATTAATGTATCGGCGCGAACTGGTGAAGGTCTGACGGCGCTGCGTTCGGCGATCCTTGAGAGTCTGCACAACAACGGTGTCGAAGATGGCAGCTTGTTGATAACAAACGCGCGCCACTACGATCTCCTGTGCAGCACTCAGCGCGAGCTCGAAGCCGCGCGCTCCGCTTTGCGTGAAGGACACAGCGAGGAGCTAGTGCTCGCACCGCTGCATAATGCGTTGCGGTTCCTCGGGCAGATCACCGGAGAAACGACGACGGAAGACATTCTGTCGGAGATCTTTGCGACTTTTTGTATTGGGAAGTAGTCATGTCGTTTGATGAGGTATTCGATGTAATCGTGATCGGCGCCGGCCACGCGGGCTGTGAGGCGGCGTCCGCTTCAGCGCGCCTGGGCAGCGAAACCGGTCTGATCACGCTGAACCTTGATCTGATCGGGCAGATGTCCTGCAATCCGGCTATCGGCGGCATTGCGAAAGGACACCTCGTGCGGGAGATCGACGCACTCGGTGGAATCATGGGCCGCGTGATCGATCGCACCGGCATTCAGTTTCGATTGCTCAATCGTTCGCGCGGGCCGGCGGTTCAGTCTCCACGGGCGCAAGCGGATCGCATGAGATACCGCGCCGAGATGCGCCGCACGCTCGAAGCGACTCCAAATCTGCATCTGCGGCAGGGAAAAGTTGTCGACTTCGTGATCGATCACGGAAAGCTGGCGGGTGTCGTGCTCGAGGACGGGCGACAGTTTGGGGCGCAGGCGGTCGTGGTCGCCACCGGAACGTTTTTGAACGGACTGATTCATACAGGCCGTCGGACCTACTCCGGAGGTCGTGCGGGCGACCCGGCGGCGATTGAGCTTTCTGAGACATTGAAGCGACTCGGTTTTCCGGTCGGCCGCTTGAAGACGGGAACGCCGCCGCGTCTCGACGGGAGAACGATCGACTGGAGCGCGTTTGAGCCACAGCCCGGCGATGAGATACCGGTGCCGTTTTCGTTTTCTACGGACAGTCTCGATCAGAAGCAGATCCAGTGCTATATCGGTTATACAACCGAGCAGGTGCACGACGCGATTCGCGAGAACATCGCGCAGTCGCCGTTGTATTCCGGAAAAATCAAAGGCGTCGGTCCGCGATACTGCCCGTCAATAGAAGACAAGGTCGTAAAGTTCTCCGACAAGTCTCGCCATCAACTCTTCCTGGAGCCCGAAGGTCACGACACGAACGAGGTTTATCTGAACGGCTTCTCGACTTCCTTGCCGGCGGAATTGCAGCAGGACCTGGTGCGAATGATCCCGGGCATGGAGGAAGCGCGCGTCATTCGGCCGGGATATGCGATCGAGTACGACTTCGTCGACCCGCGCGAACTGGGTCCGGACCTGCAAACAACACGGTTGCCGGGACTATTTCACGCTGGACAGATCAACGGGACTACCGGGTATGAAGAGGCTGCGTGCCAGGGCCTGCTGGCAGGAATTAACGCGGCGCTCTACACGCAGAAACGGGAGTCGCTGCGGTTGCGCAGGGAAGAGTCATATATAGGAGTGCTGGTCGAAGACTTGATCAAGCAGGGGGTGGACGAGCCATATCGCATTTTCACCTCGCGTGCCGAGTACCGTCTGGCGCTGCGTTATGACAATGCGGACGAGCGGCTGGAGCGTTACGGCAGGGAACTCGGTCTCGTAGGTGCTTCCGACTGGGATCGGTTCAACGCGCGACAAGCGCAGCTTGCGACCTTGAGATCTGCGCTTGAGAACGTTCGTTTCCGGCGTTCGGATCCGCAGCATGCGGCTCTTACGGCTTTGATTGGTGGCGACTTGGGCGATTCGATTTCGCTATCACAGCTGGCGAAACGTCCAAAGGTAGACGCCCAGTTGATCATGTCTCTCTTGCCGACGGAATTGAAGCCAGTCAGCGAATCAGATCTGAACTCCGTTTTGGCCGACTCGCTCTACGCGGGCTATCTCGACACACAGAAAGCGGCAATTGCAAAGCTATACCAGCACGATACATTGAAGATCCCGCGACAGACAGTCTTTCATGGCATCCCGGGCCTTTCAAACGAAATCGTCGAGCGCCTCGACCGCGCTCAGCCTTTAACTTTTGGCGAGGCGCGCCGTCTCCCCGGCCTGACGCCCGGCGCCCTTTCAACCCTCCTCGCGTACCTCTCCGCCCAACAGCGAAACTAATGTTTCACGTGTCCCATTTGAATTGGGACACGTGAAACCTTGCGTCTCCTTGGAGTGCGGTGCCTTGGCACCGCTTTGGCCAAAGCGGTAGCAAGCCACCGCACTCCAAAGAGGGGCTCCATAAAAAACAGGCTTGTGTGGCCCGTTTGCCCTGTGCTGTGTTAGGTTTATGCGCTTATGGCTAAGTCTATAGCCGTCGCTAACCAAAAAGGCGGAGTCGGGAAGACCACCACCGCGGTGAACCTCGCCGCGGTTATTGCCAGTTGGGGGAACCGCGTTCTACTCGTTGACGCCGATCCGCAGGGAAACGCAACCTCCGGTGTCGGCATTCAGCGGGGCAGTTTTCGCCGCAGCCTCTACCACAGCATTGTTCTTGATGAACCGATCTCGGCGATCATCTTGCCGACGTCTATCAGGTCACTGGACGTCGTTCCTTCAAATAAAGACCTGGCCGGGGCCGAAATCGAGTTGGTCGATGTCGAGCAGCGCGAATTTCGTCTGAAGAACGCACTCGCGTCCGTCGAAGCAAACTACGATTACATCATCATCGACTGCCCGCCTTCACTCGGACTGCTGACGCTCAACGCGCTCACGGCCGCCAAGTCGCTACTGGTTCCGATTCAATGCGAATACTACGCCCTCGAAGGCGTAACCGAACTCTTCGACACGCTCGCCCGGATCCGGCGGCTTCACAATCCGGGTCTCATGATTGAAGGTCTGTTGCTCACGATGTATGACGAGCGAACGAACCTATCCGCCGCCGTGGCCGCAGACCTTCGCGACTTTTACGGCCTGCAAGTCTTTCAAGTGGTGATTCCCAGGAACGTCAGGCTGGCGGAAGCGCCGAGCTATGGGAAGCCGATCATTAGTTATGACGCGCACTCCAAGGGGGCTGAAGCTTACTCACAATTAGCCAGGGAGATTATTCATGAATCGAAAAGCGCTGGGTCGGGGGCTGGGAGCTCTTCTCTCCTCTGACCGAACGATTGACCTCGGCTCCGAACCCACAGAAGTTGATCTGGATTCGGTCGTGCCCGGACCGATGCAGCCCCGCACGCATTTTGACGAGGCAAGCTTGCAGGGTTT
>DASVGE010000344.1:0-12827 GCA_036379695.1 Pyrinomonadaceae bacterium
GAGAGTAAGACCAAAGCGGTGCCAAGGCACCGCACTCCAAGGAGGCGCTCTTAGGACCTATTATTAATTCCAATCCCATGCACATTCCAAGAACCATCTTTGCACTTCTGCTATTGCTCTATGTCTCGAATCAGGCGCCGGCGCAGGGCACGCGGCTGCTGCGACATCCGACGGTCAGTCGCGATTCGGTTGCATTCGAATATGCCGGCGATCTGTGGCTCGTGGGACGCAGCGGTGGCAGCGCACGGCGCCTGACATCCACGTCCTCGCTCGAGATCGATCCGTATTTTTCACCGGACGGTTCACAGATCGCTTTCACGGCGACTGTCGCAGGCAACACCGACGTCTACGTCATGCCCGCGAGTGGAGGCGATCCGAAACGGCTGACTTATCATCCCGGCCTCGATCGCGTGCGTGGTTGGAAGCCCGACGGCAAAAACATCGTCTTTGCCTCAAACCGAACAGGCACGCCGCAACAGGCCTACATGCAGCTTTGGTTCATCAGCGTCGAAGGCGGTCTGCCCGAGATGCTGCCGCCGCCGCGCGCGTTCTTCGGCGCTTACTCACCCGACGGCGTTCGCCTCGCGTTTGAAGAATTCTCAACTCCTTTTGTTCCTGAGTGGTTTGAGACGAGCATGTGGCGTCACTATCGCGGTGGTCGCACACATCCCATCTCGATCATGAATCTGTCCGACTATTCGGTCCAAAAGCTTCCCTGGACCAACAGCAACGACTCGTTCCCGATGTGGCTCGGCAACACCGTTTACTTCCTTTCAGATCGCAATCACACGGTAAACCTCTTTGCTTATCGAGTTGATACAAAGCAGTTGACGCAGATCACGCATCACGAGGATTTCGACGTAATGACGGCGTCGGCAGGCGCTGACGCAGTTGTTTACGAGCAGGCCGGTTATATCCATCTGGTTGATGCGAAGTCGGGCAAAGCACAGAAACTCAACATCGAGGTGACGGGCGATCTGCCGTGGGCGCGTCCGCAGTTCAAGAAAGTGGCCGGCATGATTCGCCACGCCACACTCTCCCCAACAGGCACTCGCGCCGCGTTTGAAGCTCGCGGTGAGATCTTCACGGTGCCCTCAGAGAAAGGCGACTTCCGCAACCTGACGCAGAGTGCCGGTGCGCACGACCGTGGCCCGGTGTGGTCGCCAGATGGAGCGCACGTGGCCTGGTTCTCTGACGCGAGCGGTGAGTATCAACTCATTATCGGCGAACCGACAGGCGTCACTCCGCCGCGCGCGGTTTCTTTGCCCGCGAACGCCTTCTACAGAGGCGCAAGCTGGTCGCCGGACGGCACGCAGATCCTCCTCGAAGATAATCACAACACCCTTTGGTCCATCGAGGTGAGCAGCGGTACGGCGACCAGGATCGATACTGATAACTATCCCGATCCGATCCGGCAGTTCAACGCCGCCTGGTCGCCTGACTCGAAGTGGATCACGTATTCCAAGAACCTTCCAAATCACCTGCGCGCAGTGTTCGTTTACTCGTGGGCTGACAAGAAGGCGTACCAGGTTACCGACGGCCTCGCCGACTCAATCTCGCCTACTTTCGACATGGGCGGGAAGTATCTCTACTTCATGGCGAGCACGAACTTTGGACCAAGCACGGGTTGGCTGGAGATGAGCTCACTCGATCGACCTGTTCGTCGCGCTATTTACCTGGTGGTGCTGAGTGCAAACGAACCGTCACCTCTCTTGCCCGAGACAGGCGATGAGCCAAAACCGCCGGAGACTCCGCAACCAAAGCCTGACCCGAATGCGAAGCCTACAGTTCGTATCGATCTGAACGGGATCAGCCAGCGAGTACTCGCTGTCAACATTCCCGCTGGTGACTACAACAACCTGAACGCGGGCGCGGCGGGCACGTTCTACTACACCGAGCCGTTTGCCGGTGGACCTCCGGGAACACTTCGCTTGCAACGTTATCAATTGCGAGAGCGAGCGGCGGCGCCGTTTCTCGACGGCAGCATTCGTGCTTATTCCATTTCGGCGGACAAGAAGAAACTGCTCTACCAGGCTGGTGATGGCGCGAATCGCTGGGGCGTGGTCGCTACTGAACGGCCGGCAAAAGTCGGAGATGGACCACTAAACGTAACCCAACTCGAGACGCGCGTCGATCCACGTGCCGAGTGGGCGCAGATCTATCGCGAAACGTGGCGCATTCAACGCGACTATTTCTACGATCCGAAGATGCACGGCGCCGACTGGCAGGCGATTTACGACAAGTACAAGCCATTGCTCGCCTTTGTCGGTCATCGCGCGGACCTCGGGTATCTGATCGCGACGGTGGGTGGTGAGCTCACCGTAGGCCACTCTTATTTAAATGGACCGGGCGACGTGCCGAGCGACGAACCGGTCCAGGTCGGTTTGCTCGGAGCTGATTTTTCGATCGAGAATGGACGTTACCGGATCAAGCGCATTTACACAGGTGAGAATTGGAACCCGGAATTGCGAGCGCCGCTCAGCGCTCCCGGCATTCAAGTCGCCGAAGGTGATTACCTGCTGGAGGTGAATGGACGTTCGCTCGCGCCACCGGCGAATGTTTACAGCTTCTTTGAAGGAATGGCGAACCGGCAGACCTTGATCCGGGTTAACAAGACACCTTCACTCGAAGGCTCACGTGTGATCACGGTCGTGCCGGTTGCGAGTGAAGACACTCTGCGCACAAGGGCGTGGATCGAAAACAACCGGCGCATGGTCGACAAGCTCTCGAACGGTAAACTCGCATACATGTGGTTGCCGAACACCGGGAATGCTGGTTACACCTTCTTCACACGTTACTTTTACGCGCAGCAGGACAAAGAAGGCGCGGTGATTGACGAACGCTACAACCAGGGCGGCATGGTTGCGGATTACATCGTCAACGAGCTCGATCGAAAGGTGATGGGATACTTCGCTTTGCGTGACGGCAATCCATCGACTTCGCCGATAGCTGGTATCTACGGGCCGAAGGTGATGCTGATCAACGAGTCGGCGGGCTCCGGCGGAGACGCGCTGCCGTACTATTTCCGGTTGCGAAAAGTTGGGCCACTAATCGGCACGCGCACCTGGGGCGGACTGGTCGGCACGCTCGGAATACCGGCGACGATCGACGGTGGTGGAATTACAGCACCGAGCCTCGCCTTCTATAACCTGAAAGGCGAGTGGGACGTAGAAAACATTGGCGTCGCACCGGACATCGAGGTGGATTACACTGCGGCGGAAGTGATCAAAGGACGCGATCCACAACTGGAGCGCGCGGTGCAGGAAGCGTTAAGGTTACTGGAACTCAATCCCAACCGCCGCGTGCCACGCCCCGCGCCGATCGATCGCGTCTCGAAGGGTCGTCAATGAAAGCCGGAAAAAGGCACAAAAGATTTTCAGCCACAAAAATGCACAAAAGGCACAAATCGTTTTCTTTAGTTTTTGGTGCTTTATGTGCCTTTTTGTGGCTAAGTTCTGCTCAGGCGCAGATCAAGCCGTCTGACTACACGCGCACCGAGGCGATGATCCCGATGCGAGATGGCGTGCGTTTGTACACGCAGATCGATGCTCCGAAAAACGCGAGCGCGCCACTCCCGATCCTGTTGTTAAGAACTCCGTACGGTCTTGGCGCAGCCACGCCGGAACAGATCGCCACCCTGGTCAGTGAGCTTTCTTCAGACGGTTACATCATCGTACGCCAGGACATCCGCGGGCGCTTCAAGTCTGAAGGCCAGTTTGTCATGCTCCGCCAGCCGCGCGATCCGAAAGACAAGAAAGCCATCGACGAAAGCACCGACACTTACGACACGATCGCCTGGCTACTCACCAACGCGCCAAACAACAACGGCAAAGTCGGCATGGCTGGCACGAGCTACGGCGCATGGCTCTCAGTGATGGGAATGCTCGATCCGCATCCCGCGCTGAAAGCAGTGGTCCAACAGGCCTCTCCCGCGGACATGTGGCTGGGCGACGACTTTCATCACAACGGCGCGTTTCGTCTGAGCTACGGTTTTGAGTACGCCTACATGATGGAATCGTCGAAAGAGATCACAGACCCCACTACCATCATCGACAAGCTCGACGCCTACGAGTGGTATTTAAATCTTGGCGCGCTTTCGAATGTTGATAAGAAATACTTCAACGGCAAGATTCCGACCTGGACTGACTTCGTCAACGAACCCGACTACTCCGCGTTCTGGAAACGGCAGGCATTTGCGCCGTGGCTCAACCGTGTCACCGTGCCGATCCTCAACGTCGCCGGTTGGTGGGACCAGGAAGACTTCTACGGTCCGATAAAAATTTACGAACTGCTCGAGCGTCACGACACCGCGAAACAGAACTTCCTCGTTATCGGTCCGTGGAATCACGGCGGCTGGTCGAGAGGTGAGGGAAGTAAGCTTGGCCGTATCGACTTTGGCAGTCCGACCGCCGCTCATTACCGGAAAAACATCCTCGCGCCTTTCTTCGCCTACTATTTAAAAGGACAGGGCGAGGGGCCACGCTCCGAGGCTTTGACTTTCCGCACCGGCGAAAACAAGTGGGTCGAACATAGCGAGTGGCCGCCGAAACAAAACATCGCGGACCGAAAGCTTTATCTTCAGGGCGAGAAGAAATTGTCTTTCACGGCACTGCCTGCGAACGCTCCGAAGTGTTTTGAAAGTTATGTTTCTGCTCCCGACAGTCCGGTTCCGTATCGCCCGCGCCCGATACAGGTGCGCTCAGGGTGGCCTGTATGGCTGGTCGAGGATCAGCGTTTTGTCGATGGTCGTCCGGACGTGCTGACTTTCCAAAGTGAGACGCTCACTGAGGACGTAACAGTCTCGGGGAGAATCGTTGTGAATCTCTTCGCGGCCACGTCGGGTACTGATAGCGACTGGATCGTCAAACTGATCGACGTTTATCCGGAAAAGTACGAGCCCGATAAGAGCATGAGCGGATACCAGCTCATGATTGCGGGCGACGTGTTTCGCGGTCGATATCTGAAGAGCTTTGAGAAGCCGGAACCGCTAACCGCGAACGCCATTAATCACTACCAGATCCCGTTTCCTGCCAACGATCATACTTTCAAGAAAGGGCACCGGATCATGGTCCAGGTGCAGAGCACGTGGTTTCCGGTGATCGATCGCAATCCGCAACAGTTTGTTCCCAACATTTTCCTGGCGAAGGAATCTGACTTTAAACGGGCAATCCAAACAGTCTATTGTTCGGGCTCGCATGCCTCATTCATTGCGGTCCCAGTCGAGGCCAGGTAATGTCCGCCGCACCTGAAATCTCCAACATAGAAATCCGTGAGATCAACGAGCCCGCGGAGATGCGTACCGTGGAAGAGTTGCAGAAGGAAGTCTGGGGTATTCCGGATCTCGACGTCGTGCCGCTCACGCAAATGGTGGCTGCGAAAGAAGCGGGAGGCGTGTTGATTGGCGCTTTTGATGCGGAAGTGATGGTGGGATTTGTGTACGGCTTTCCGAGTTTCGAGCACGGTGAGGCGGCCCATCACTCGCACATGCTGGCGGTGAAGCCACAATACAGGAATTACGATCTGGGACGGCGTCTCAAGCTTGCCCAACGCGAACACGTCATTGCACAGGGGATCAGCTTGATTAGCTGGACCTTCGATCCGCTGCAAAGTCTCAATGCCCACTTCAACTTCGGCAAACTTGGTGTGTTGGCGGAACGATACCTGCCAAATTTTTACGGTGAAGATGCGGCAAGTTTTCTACATCAGACGGGGACTGATCGGCTGTGGGTGTCGTGGCTTGTGTCGAGCGAACGCGTGAAGGAAAGGATCAGTGGTGTCAGTTATTCGGCGCCTTCTAATCTCGGTCCATCGTTGGTTCAGGTTGAGATGGATGATTCATCGCGGCGTAACGATCTGGCTGAAGGATTAGCGGGCGACCATGCTGCTATTGAGATCCCGTCGAATATAGATGCCCTGCCCCGAGAGATCGGTTTGAGATGGCGCGAGGATACGCGCTGGGCGTTCACCGAGGCGCTCAAGAGCGGTTACTTCGTCGATGCATTTGTTCGCGAAACGCGTGGTGAGAAGCGTGTCGGGAAGTACGTATTGAGCCGCAAAAAGGCACAGGAAGATTAGCCACAAAAAGGCACATAAGGCGCAAAAAAGTTTTTAAGAAAGGGAAGACGGAAATGAAGGCTAGAGTGTCGATGTTGATCTTGTTGGTCCTGGTGGCCGTTCAGGCGGTTGCTGCGCAGGCGCCGGGGGCGGAGTTTGATGAGTATGTGAATAAGGCGCTCAGGGATTGGGGAGTGCCGGGGGTTGCGATCGCGATCGTAAAAGATGACAAGGTCGTGCTGGCGAAGGGCTTTGGTGTGCGCGAGCTCAATAAGCCTGAGCCTGTCGATGAGAATACGTTGTTTGCCATCGGGTCTTCGTCCAAGGCATTCACTGCGGCAGCGATCGCCATGCTCGTGGACGAAGGCAAACTCAAGTGGGACGATTCGGCGACGAAGCACTTGCCCGGATTCCAACTCTTCGATCCTTACAGCACGCGCGAGCTCACCATTACCGACTTGCTGAGTCATCGCAGCGGTCTCACTCGCGGCGATCTGCTGTGGTACGCGTCGGGCCACGATCGCAGCGAGGTCCTTCGTCGCGTGCGTTACCTGAAACCGTCCTGGAGTTTGAGATCTCGTTATGGTTACCAGAACATAATGTTTCTCGCCGCCGGCCAGATCGTTCCTTCGATCACCGGCAAGACCTGGGACGACTTCATCCGCGAGCGCCTCTTCACTCCGCTCGGTATGAAATCATCGACGACCAGCATCAAGGCATTTGCGCCTTCAGCCAATGTCGCTTCGCCACACTCGAAGATTAACGACAAAATCCAGGCAGTCTCCTGGCGTAACATCGACAACATCGCTCCCGCCGGTTCGATCAATTCAAACGTCACTGACATGGCCCAATGGGTGCGGCTACAGCTCGGCGGTGGCGTCTATCAGAATCAACGCCTGCTCAGCGCTGCTTCTATAAAGGAGATGCAAACGCCGCAGACGATCATTCGTCTCGAAGGTATGCAGGGAAGTCTCTATCCCGAAGCGCACTTTCTGACGTACGGCTTGGGATGGTTCGTCAGCGACTACCGCGGTAAGAAAGTCGTCGAACATGGCGGCGCGATCGACGGCATGAGAGCGCAAGTGGCCATGCTTCCGGAAGAGAAGCTCGGACTCGTGGTCCTCACAAACCTGCACGGCAACGTGCTGCCGGTGGCACTGATGTACAAGATCTTCGACATCTATCTCAACGCGCCACCACGCGACTGGAGCGCGGACATGTTGAAGGTCAGAAACACTCTTGAGGAGCAGGCGAAAGCAGCAGAGAAGAAGGCTGAGTCGGAGCGCGTCCAGGGTACGTCGCCTTCGCTGGCATTGGACAAGTATGCCGGAACGTTTCAAAGCGAGATGTATGGTGAAGCGAAAATCGCTTTGGAGAACGACAAACTGGTGCTTCGCTTTGGTCCAAACTTCACCGGCGACTTACAGCACTGGCACTACGACACGTTTCGCGTCGTTTGGCGAGATCAGATGCAGGGCAAGGGATTCGTCAACTTCAGATTGAACACTGCCGCTAAGGTCGATGTCATAAACATCGAAAACCTCTCCGAATTCACGCGTGTTCCCGAACCAGCCAAGACAATGACATCCGCGAAGGAGTAGCGATCATGTTGAGCCACACAAAGGCACAAAAAGCGCAAAGTCGTTTTGCGAAAGTGATTGTGTGTTTGCTGTGCCTCATGGTGGCGGTGATGGGCCAGGCGCCCACTGATCCGGTCCCTCCTAAACAGGATACGTCGCAACCGCCGGTTCCCGGCCAGGCCGCGAGCGGCCCGCACCAGATGACGGCCGCGGACGTCGAATCATTTCTCGATGGATTGGTCCCACTGCAAATCAAGGAAGACGACATCGCCGGCGTCACCATCTCGATCGTCAAAGACGGCAAGCTGCTCTTCGCGAAAGGCTATGGCTATGCCGACGTCGAAAAGAAAAAACCGGTATCGCCGCAGGAGACGCTGTTTCGACCCGGCTCGATTTCAAAACTCTTTACCTGGACCGCGGTCATGCAGTTGTTCGAACAGGGCAAACTCGATCTCGATCGCGACGTCAACGAATATCTCGACTACAAGATTCCGGACGCGTTTGGTAAGCCCATCACTTTAAAACACATACTGACTCACACGCCCGGCTTTGAAGAGCAGATCAAAGACCTCTTCCTGACTGACTCTACAAAACCCAACCTGGGCCAATATCTCAAAACGCACATTCCGGGCCGTATCTATCCTCCCGGAACTGTCCCCGCGTATTCGAATTACGCAACTGCAGTGGCGGGATACATCGTCGAACGCGTGTCGGGACGGGCGTTTGATGAGTACGTGGCTGAGAACATTCTCAAGCCGCTGAACATGACGCGCTCGACGTTCACGCAACCACTGCCTGCGGATCTGGCGCCGTTGATGTCGAACGGATACCACCTGGGCTCGGACGCGGCGGGACCGTTTGAAGTCATCAATGCGTTTCCCGCCGGCAGTTTGAGTAGCACTGCTACGGACATGGCCCAGTTCATGATGGCCCATCTTGCTGAAGGACAGTTGGGCAACGCGCGGATACTCAAGCCTGAGACCACGCGCCTGATGCACAGTCGCCTGTTCGCACTCGACGACGCCGCGAATGCGATGTGTTACGGGTTCTATGAAGAATCACGCAACGGACATCGAATCATCGGACACGGCGGCGATACCATCTACTTCCACAGCGATCTGCACCTGGTGTTGGACCAAAAGCTCGGCTTCTTTGTTTCGTACAACAGCGCCGGGAATGGTGGCGGCGGCGCGGGAAGATTGAATCTCTGGCACGCGTTTCTGGATCGTTACTATCCCCACAGCGCGTCACTGACCGGTTCGGCGACTGCGAAAGACGACGCCAAAGCGGCATCCGGCACGTACATCCTGAGCAGGCGTCCCGAAACTTCGTTTTTGAAGACGGCAGCGCTGATCAGTCAATTCACTGTGTCGCCGGTTGGAGATGGCGACATCGAAATACCGCAGTTGACCGGCGCGAATGGTAAGCCGAAGCGTTGGCAGGGAGTTGGTCCGATGACGTTTGTCGAGCGCGACGGTCAGGACAAACTCATCTTCAAACCGGACCAGAGCGGGCGCATGCAGATGGTCCTGCCTTACCCGTTTTTTGTGGGCGAGCGCGCCGGCACGTTGCAAAATGGAAAACTTCTTCTCGCGGTGCTGGGAATTTCTCTGGGCCTGATGTTGCTCACGTTGATACTGTGGCCGGTGGCGTGGGGCGTGCGCAAACATTACGGGCATACGTTGGAGTTAAGTCCGGCTGAACGATTGCTTCGCCTGCTGGTGCGAATCGTTTTCGTGTTGGATCTGGTTTTCATTGGAGCGCTGTTCGGTCTTACAATGTATGGCCTCACTCATCTCGAGATCTTCAGCGATCAAGGGAACAAGTGGTTTCGCTTGATTCAGGTCGTTGGTATTCTCGGCGCAGTTGGGACGCTGGCTGTTTTTGTCAACATGGTGCTCGCCTGGATTAGCAAACGAAGGCGCATTTGGGGCAAACTACAGGCAACGATAATGCTGCTCGCGTGCCTCGGGGTTTTGTGGTTCGCTTTCGCGAGCAATCTCTTGCGCTTTAGTTCGACTTATTAACCACGACAAAGGCGTAACTCAATTGAAAACCATGCATGGTACGGCCCAAAGGGAAATGACCGTAAGAACTCAACCAGAAATCAGAACGATCACCAGAATGGTCCCAGCCAGCGGCAACCTGGTCCAGGGACAATCAGAACTCGCGATTAGTCCGGCGCTGGCTGAGGCTGCGGGGAAAATAATCAGCGCGAGTAGAAATCATTACAGTCCGGCGGAAGGCGTTGGTGCGTTACGCGAAGCAGTGGCGCAAAAGATTGCGCGCTTCAATAACATCGAGGTCGATCCGAAAGCGACGCCGTTGGAGTTGTTGATTACGCCGGGCGCCACGGGGGCGCTCATCGCGATCGCGCACACTTATCTGCAAGGGCGTTCCGCGATGGTTTTTGAACCTTACTACCCGTATCACCGTCGCATACTCGACGAGTTGGGTGGGCACGCGAATGTTTTTCCGTTGCGGGGCGAGAATCTTGAGCTCGATGCGGACGAACTGCGTGTGCGTTGTCGTGAGTGGAAGAATCGTTCGGAGTTTCCGTTGAAGGCGATCATTGCTTGTAGCCCTGCGAATCCGACGGGCAAGGTGTTTACGTCCGACGAGCTCGCAGCGATCGCCGCGGTGTGTCAGGAGTTTGATCTACTGTGCATCTCGGATGAGGTTTACGAACATTACGTCGTTGGTGACAAACCGCACACGTCGATCGCCACGTTGGATGGAATGTGGGATCGGACGATCACGGTTAACTCGTTTTCGAAGTCGTGGAATATTTCCGGTTGGCGCCTGGGGTATGTTTACGGCAGTTCGAAACTGGTCGCGCCGCTCAACAACAGTAATAACGTTTTTTACGTCTGTTCACCGACGCCTTTGCAGCTGGCGTTGGGTGAAGTGTTGATGTCGGATCCGGATTACTACACCCGGCTGCGCGAGAAATTCACTGAAAAGCGGCGAGTGGCCGTCGATGCGCTGATTGAGGCGGGGTTCAAGATTTATGAGTCTGGTTCGGCGTTCTATATTTGGGCCCAAATCCCGGATGGTTACGACGACGCGATCGCTTTTAACGAGATGTTGATAAGCAAGGGCGTGGCCGGCGTCCCCGGAGGTGCATTCGCCGATAGTGCGGACCACGACAAATACATGCGCCTCTGCATCGCCCGCGAAGACGAGATCCTGCACGGCGCCCTGAAGAAGATTCAGGAAGCCCTGTAAAAACTTAGCGTTAGTTCATCGGACGCTGAGAGCCCGGACGCGGAGCCCGCGAAGCGGGCGGCAGAATAAAGCCTGGGGCGCAAGCCCCAGGAAAGCCCCCAACAAAAGGCGTTGAGCCCGCGAAGCGGGCGACAGCCCCAGAATGAAATCACCACCATGAGATACACGCTGCCGCCCGCTACCGCGGGCTCGCGCCACTATTTTTATTGCGCTACCTGGGGCTTGCGCCCCAGGCATTATGCTGCCGCCCGCTCCGCGGGCTCGCGAAAGCCCGCAACAACAATGGTTGAGCCCGCGAAGCGGGCGACAGCCCCAGAATGAAATCACCACCATGAGATACACGCTGCCGCCCGCTACCGCGGGCTCGCGCCACTATTTTTATTGCGCTACCTGGGGCTTGCGCCCCAGGCTTTATGCTGCCGCCCGCTCCGCGGGCTCGGCGTTCGCCGGCACGGCGCTCGCAATATCAATCACGCTTTTGCTGGCCACAGCCGCACTCGCTCAAACAACCAAACCTGCCCCGGCACCGCTCGAATGGCGGCCGCTTCTCGGCGAATACGTCAACAACGAAAAGACGATCATCGTCCTCGAGAACGGAGGCAAACTCTACGCACTACTCAAACAAACACCGCCTGGTCCAATGCAGGAGATCGCCGAGAACGCGTTCTATCGCGATCGCAATGGAAAGGTGTCACACTTAAAACTCGATGCCGGAATCTATACTACACGCAAGCCACTTGGACCAGAAGAAGGTGCGACCCAACTCAAGGTTGAACCTGTGCGGCCAGTTAAGAAGTTGATCAAGGAAGCGCTAACTGCCACGCCGCCAAATGAAACCGGTGATTTTCTGCCTACCGACCTGCTCGAACTGAAGCAGCTCGACAAAACCATCAAGCTCGACATCCGTTACGCCACTTCGAACAATCTCTTCGGCACCGTCTTCTATTCTCAACCGCGCGCATTTCTACAGCGCGCACCCGCAGAAGCTCTCGTACGCGTCAATCGCAAACTGAAAGCCGCAGGCTATGGGTTACTCGTGCACGATGGTTATCGCCCGTGGTACGTAACGAAGGTGTTTTGGGATGCAACACCGCAGGATAAGAAACTCTTCGTCGCCGATCCGTCGAAAGGCTCGCGTCACAATCGCGGCGCGGCAGTGGACCTCACGCTCTACGATCTAAAATCCGGAAGACCGGTGGAGATGGTAAGCACCTACGACGAGACGACCGATCGCGCCTATCCGAATTACCCCGGCGGCACCTCACTACAACGCTGGCACCGCGACCTCCTGCGCTCCGCAATGGAAGCCGAAGGATTCACCGTCTACGAAGCCGAGTGGTGGCACTTCGACTACAAAGACTGGCAACGCTACCGCATCGGCAACGAACGTTTCGAAACCATCAGCGACAAGTAAGCAAGAAAAGATGCCACGGGCTTGTCCCGTGGAGTTTCACGATATCCGCTACACGCCAGCTTAAAAAGCCTGCTTGGATGCCACGGGCTTGTCCCGTGGAGGTTCGCTTCGTAGCTATGTGACTTCAACCGTGAGGCTCAGCGCGCCAGGCGGAAGGCGGCCATCTCCTCGGCATTGCGGACGAGTAGGATGTCGCCGACGAGGACTGGATGGTTCCACGTCTTTCCTTGAATCGCCGGCGCCTTCGCGCGTTCGGTGAATTGATCGGGCGTCGCTCCCACGAGGGCCAGCTCACCTTCCTCTGACAACACCAGCAGCAAATCCTGATCGGGCAGCAATACGAGTTGCCCGTTGCCGTAGCGTCCACCCTTCCACTTGCGCTCGCCGTTCGCGAGATCGATGCACGCGAGAATCCGTCCGTCGAACCCGAAGGCGTGACCTTTGTTGACCACGAAGTCGTTGAAATAAGGTTTCAGACTATTCGAGGTCCAACGCTCTGCAACGTTCCAGCCACTTGCGTTGTGACTGACTGCGATGCGGCGTGCACCGTT
>DASVGE010000345.1:0-10009 GCA_036379695.1 Pyrinomonadaceae bacterium
TCGATTGTTTTGTTCGGTAAAGATGCCCAGCGACGCCAGCGCTCTCAGTACTCGATAAAGTGAAGGAGCATCAGTTTCGGTCGCTTTCGCGAGTTCATCGACAGGCTTGGGGCCAGATACAAGCAGGTCAGCAATGCCTAGTTTTGCGGCTA
Organism: Pyrinomonadaceae bacterium; assembly: GCA_036379695.1. Lineage (GTDB taxonomy): Bacteria > Acidobacteriota > Blastocatellia > Pyrinomonadales > Pyrinomonadaceae > PSRF01. The sequence goes on from DASVGE010000345.1 coordinate 153, forward strand.
CGTAAACAGCCTGCGAGGCCAAACTTCCAAGGATCATTTGGGTCAAAACTGTTTCTGCCGGAACACCCTGAGGCGCACTCAAGGACGGCTCGAAGTTTGTACCCGTTTCTGGACTAGATGACACAGTTTCAAAGACCGCAGTCGACATTTTTTCTCCCTTTAGCTCTCAGTTAGTTTCCCGGGTGCATTTCTGCACCCAGGAATTAACGCGTAAGAAGGGAGATAAAAGGGCCAGTGTCAACTATTTCCGGAGGCTTTGACGCGCGATCGTCGAGCGTGATGACAATCGATGTGGTGACGTTTAATCATACGATCGAGAGTCTTGCGGTCTACCGCCAGCACACGTGCCGCCGCCTGTTTGTTGCCCCCGGTGTGTTCGAGTACGCGCGCCACGTACCGTCCTTCGATGACCGATAGCGTTACCCAGTCGTCGTTGGCGGGCGCATCCGTGCTTTCGGATTGTTGTGCACCGTTCTCGCCATCGCACTGCGGCAGCGTTATCGAGACTGCATTCAATCGCTGAAAGAGATCGCTGCGAAATCTTCCCGCCGCAACCTCCTGCTCGGGATTTCCACTGCTGGCGGCAATCACGCGCACGTTTACCTTATGTAACTCATTCGAACCGGCGCCCCTGATTTCGCCGGTTTGCAGTACGCGTAGTAACTCAACCTGGAATGTCGAGGTTGTTTGTGTAATCTCGTTGACAAAGATAGCGCCCCCGTCTGCTTCTTCGAACAATCCGGGTAGATCTTCTTCGACTGCTCCCTCCACCACGATGAATGGCTGGTCACGTCGATCGCTGCGCTGATGAATTGCGGAAGCCACTAATTCTTTGCCAGTTTCCGATTCGCCTCTGAGTAACACGGGCAGATTGGTATTGGCGACACGGTCTACCTGCTTCATCACTTCCATAAACGCCTGGCTGCGCCCCACCAGCTCAATGTCTGAGTGGTACGCAGCCCCGCGTGGCGTGGGTGAGGATGTCACAGGTTGATCTGCCAATTGCTCCGCGTGAGACAGTCTGCCGTTAGAAATAGGGATCATGCTTAGGCCCTCCAATGCTGAACCAAGTGAATAAATTTGCTCGTTGGAAGTTGAGTCTATGAGGCATTCACAGTGTAGGAGGGGGACGACCTCGCCCTGGCCGCCGTCCCCCCTTACCACGCGCGAGGCTTTCAATGTGAGTCCACGACGCGCGCGTTTCGTAAAAAATTTACTCGCTGCCGCTCTGTCCTAACTGACTAAACTTCTTGTAAAGCTTTAGACAGGCAAGATTTGTCTGTTCGGGGATGTAGGCTAAGCGGTAAGCGGATAAATGCGCAATGGGGAGATTCCTGATTCGAACCTCAGATTTCGGAGGATCATTCGACGTCAATGAGACCGACGAGAATGGCGTAACGTACCAGACCAGCAACGTCGCGTATGCCGAGGCGTTCCATCAACTGGGCCCGGTGAGTTTCGACGGTTTTGACGCTGATTCCCAGTTCCTGTGCGATTTGTTTGGTGGTCCGGCCCAGGGCGATGAGGCGAAGAACTTCACGTTGGCGTGGGCTTAGAGTATCTAAGAGTTCTCTCTTTGTCGTGCCCTTACGGACGTCGATCATGGACTTGCGTGACATTTCCGGTGAGATGTAAACCTCGCCGTCGATAACAGTTTGGATGGCCTGTTCGAGTTCAGTGCTGGCGGCACTCTTTGGCAGGAAACCGGCCGCTCCTTCGCGCAGTGCCCGGATTGCGTACTCACCCGCTTCGTGGACCGTCAGAACAATGACGCGTATCTCGGGGAATTGTTTTTTCACGTGGGCGAGGACTTCGAATCCACCGCCCTCGGGCATCGTGAGGTCAAGGAGCATCAGATGGGGTTTGAGTTGTTTGGCTAGTTCAAGCGCTTCACTACCCTTGCCGGCTTCACCTACCACAACCAGGCCTTTGATCTTTTCCACAAGCGCTCGAATGCCTGCGCGCACCAGCGCATGGTCATCAGCGATCAGCACACGAACAGGTTTCATTTGATGACAGCCTTGTTTCACTGCGACGCGTCTTAGTCGGGCCATGTGGGCGTGAGAGGGTGCGCGTAGATACTAGCATATGACTGCTTTCTTCGCTTTATTTAACGGTGACAATATCCCCCGGCTAAGCAGCGTTTTTTCCACTTTAGGAACCAGCACTCTCAATTCAGAGTATCGGTTGGATCGAGCAACAAGTATGACAATTGCGATCGGGAGGATGGGTAAGTGCTGTTGAAATGGGAGATTTTTATCGACGGTAATCAGAACATCAAACTTGCTACTCGCGATCTGAAGCAACGCACCGTTCTTTAGTCCTTTAAGTCCGGCTTCGTCGACGGTTTGAACGGCGTGTCCGGAGAAATCCAGTCTCAGGCGCTTAGGCGTACATTCATCAAGCAGCAGTTTCATATTCTGTGAGGAGACGTTCACGCATTAATTCAAGCACTCCCAAAGCTTGTTCGCGTGTTACTGTCGGAAAATCCGCAAGGAAAGTATCGAGAGTGTCCCCTGCTTTGAGGTAATCGAAAAGATGGTTCAATGGAACACGAGTACCGGTGAAGACAGGCGTGCCGCTCATCTTTTCAGGGTCCACTTCAATTAAATCTTTGACGTTCATTTAAGCGTGATTATTGTAGCGCGTCTTGTCTGAAATCGATACCAGCTCTTCCGTCATCCGGCCCAAAACAGGTAATATGCGCTGGTGAACAAGCAATTTACTTTTCCCGAGGAAGTTCCTCTCACTCAGTGGGAGAATGGCACTATACGTGTGATTGGATCACGCGTGACGCTTGATACCATAATAGGGCGTATGCAAGTGGGAGACACGCCTGAGGAAATTCATGAAGGCTTTCCCACGGTAACACTCGAGCAAATCAATACGATCATTGGCTGGTACCTCAACAACCAGGTCGAAGCGGACGAGTATTTGCAGGAGCAGGACGCCGAAGCCGAAAGGATACGGCAGGAAATAGAGAGCGAGCCTGAATATATAGCGCGTCGCGAGGAACTTCGTCGCCGTATAGCACAATTGACCAGAACCTAAACTCACCAACTACAAAATATGATTCGTCTCCTCACCGACGAAAACATCGATCAGCGGATTCTGCGAGGTCTACATCGACGCTTGCCGCTATTAGACTTCGTGTTGGCCAGGGACGTTGGTCTCGCTAGCCTTCCTGATCTGGTGATACTCAAATGGGCCGCCAATGAGCATAGGATCATCCTGACTCACGATATTAAAACCATGGGTCCCGACGCCAAACGATTGGTAGCACAGGGCGAGCCTATGGTTGGACTGATTGCAATCCCCAGGAGCCTGGCAATCGGCCGTGTTATAGATGATCTTGAACTGCTACTTGAATGCTACTCAGAATCAGAGATGCGCAATCGTATAGAGCATTTGCCTCTCTAAACTTCCACGGCTAAGCAAGAGCAGGAGGCAATATGAATTGACCGAGGTGTGGGCCGGAGTAGTTTTGGGCGGTGCGGAGCGCGAGTTCCAGGGCTGGCCTGGTCGATTCAGGAGTGAGCACCGCGTCGACGAAGCCACGCGCGGCGGCATATTTGGCGTCGAGTTCCATATCATAGGTCTCGCGGACTTTATCCATCTCCGCCATCAACTCCGCATCGGGTGACTCGCCGTTCTTCTTTAATTTCTCCAACTGACTGCCAAACACAGCTTGCACCGCAGAGTCGCCTTCCATCACGCCCATGCGGCCGGTGGGCCAACTGAAGATGAAGTCCGGATCAAACCCCTGTCCCGCCATCGCGTAATAACCGGCGCCCGAAGCATGGTTCACAGTCAAAACGATCTTAGGTACGGTTGCCGTAGCCATTGCTTCCACAAACTGTGCGCCCGCGCGAATGATCCCCGAGTGTTCGGCATCGGGTCCAACCATGAAGCCGGAAACATCCTGCACAAACAGTAACGGCGTTTGATGACGATTGCAGGTCTCGATAAAGTAGGCGACCTTTTCCGCCGACTCGGTGTAGATAATCCCGCCGAACCTCGGAGGCTTACCGCCGGGCATCCGTACCATCCCGCGATGATTCGCAATCACGCCCACCTGCATCCCACAGAGGCGAGCATGGCCCGTGATCATCTCTTTCGCATAGTCCGCCTGAAACTCGTCGAGATGTCCCCCATCCAGTAAACACTGGAGCAACTTTCTCACGTCGTAAGGCTGACGATGATCTTCGGGGATGATGTCGTAAAGTTCGTTGGCAGCTCGCAACGGCTCCGTAGCGTCTTCAGTTGAGAACGCACACGCCGGTTTCGGCAACTCCGACACATACTCCCGGATCTTTTCTATGCAAGTCTGGTCGTCGGCAACGCGATAATGTGCGACACCCGACAACTCGTTGTGCGTACGCGCGCCGCCGAGAGTTTCATTGTCGATCGTCTGTCCAGTCGCGCCCTTGACGAGGTTCGCGCCACCCAGACCCATGAACGACGTACCCTCAACCATGATGATGATGTCAGACAGCGCGGGCAGATACGCGCCGCCTGCGATGCACGGTCCCATCACCGCGGAGATCTGCGGCACTTTCAGATACCGGCGCATGATCGAGTTGTAATAAAAGATTCGCGAAGCGCCGTACTGACCCGGAAACACGCCACCCTGATACGGAAGATTCACACCCGCCGAGTCAACCAGATAGATGATCGGCACACGCGAACGCATCGCAATCTCCTGCGCGCGCAGAATCTTCTTGATGGTCTCGGGCCACCACGATCCGGCCTTCACCGTGGCATCGTTTGCAACTACGACAACCTCCCTGCCTTCAACCCGGCCCACAACAGTCACAACGCCAGCGCCCGGAGCGTTTCCACCATACTGATCGTAAGCCACGAGAAGCCCGATCTCCTGCACGTACGAATCTTTGTCGAGTAGCAAGTCGAGTCGCTCTCGCGCCGTGAGCTTGCCCTGCTGGTGCTGTCGATCGATCTTGTCGGGACCACCGCCCATACGAAGCTTAGCCTCGAGGTGCTGGAGTTGATCGGTGAGTTCGCGTAAGCGCGTGGATTGTTTTGTGGCCGCCGGACCGCTATCAGACTTTTTCATCAGTTTGTGTTCTATCGTTGTTTTTGCCAGATCGCACGCAGCAAGGTGTTCGCATTGGTTGACGAGGGAATGCCTTCAAATATCGCGACCTGAGAACCGCGAAGCTCCATCGCCACCACGCCGCCGGACGTTTTCCACTCGAAACGATCATCATCGGGCGTCTTCAACTGCTGTGCGTCAACGTATCGTTTCATTATGCGTTGAGCGTAAGCACCGAAAAACTCCTCTGCGTCCGAAGGCGTGTCCCAGGCCGTCAACTGTGCAATGAAAACCTCACCGGGCTTTCCCGTCTCATAAAGCGCGAACCGATCGCCACCCCATCCGGCGGCAGCCTGTTTCGATTCACTTGTGTTCTTCAAGAACTCATCGAGAATCAGATAACAACCCCACTCGCCGTTCACATCGTAATCGATCCGCTTCCACGATGGCCCAAGAAACTTCTTGAACTCCGGCAGCGTAAGTTTCTGCGGCGCTTCATAAGAAAAGTATTTCTCAGCGTGCAGGATTTGCTCAGTCGACTGCGGCAGTTTGCTATACGCCTGCGAGACCATGTCCCAGCCGCCGCGTTTGTAAACTTCCTCGGCCCAGGCCAGACCTTCTTCATACGGGAACAACAACGATTCGCGTAACGCGCGTGGCGCCTGGTTGTACTGTTCGGAAGCAATTCCCTGCGAACCCATGCTACGAAGGAAGGCCAGTGCTACTAAAAGATTCTTCTCCAGGTACTTTGCCATTGCGAGGGTCGCGTCGCCCTCGATTAGCGCGTGTGCGGCGAGTTCGGCATCGGAGTCGCCCTTGGGCCATTTCTCGAAACGGCTCAGATTGAAATGCTGATCCTGGAGAGCGTGAGTCAACTCGTGAGCCATCACAGGCTTTTGACCATCGAGTTCGATCCAGTCGGCAAGGTAAAACTGCTGTGCCTTGGGATCGTAGTAACCCGCCACCTGTTCCTTCAGCAGCTTGATCAAAAAAGAACGATAAGCAAAATCCTGCGGCGCAAGTCCAAAAGCCCTGAGCACTATTTCCGCCGCGTGCATTTCAGCGGGCGTTGTTTGGGTGTCGAGATTCCTGATGATCATGCGCTCGATCTCGGCACGCGACTGCGCTCCGCTCTTTACCGACCTGAGTACCGAGAGCTCTCTCAATTCGCTCGTCTCTTTGAGCACGGCGGCAGTAGTGGAAACGATGGCTGCGTTCTGGGCCGTGCCCGCGGCGCTGTTCTGGGCGTGACCCCGTGGCAGAAAGCTGCCGGCGCAAAGACAGGACAGGATCAAAAGGGCCAGAGCGGCGCTGATTTTCTTTGACATAATTGGTCTTTCGCTCTTATAGTCCGCTAAACGTTTACAACTGAACCTGGATCGGGAATTCATTCTTCTCTCGCTTATGAGTTCGGAAGGCTTTGCTCAAATGACAAGCCCTGCCCTTGAAGATGTATTCGGCGTTTGGCACGAAACGTTGTTGCGCGTGCGCTATGCCGAAACAGACAAGATGGGCATTGTTTATTATGCCAACTATTTGGTCTGGTTCGAAATCGGCAGGACTGATTATTGCCGCGCGCGCGGTTTCTCCTATCGCGACATGGAAGAGAACGAGGATGCTTTTCTGGTCGTCGCTGAGTCATATTGCCGCTACAAAGCCGCTGCCTATTACGATGACGAACTAATAGTTCGTACACATATTACAGAATTACGTAAACGTTCCCTGCGATTCGGCTACGAGATAGTGCGTGCCGCAAATGGACAAGTAGTTGCCGAAGGTGAAACAGGACACGTTGTCACTGACTCGAACGGTCGCGTCCGCTCTCTTCCCGAAGGATACGCGCAAAGACTGCTGGCGCCGCCCGTGATCAAACCTCACGCCGGTGCAGTGGTGCCCACCGAAACCGCACCTGAATAATCTGAATAGGTCTCTGGCCTATTACCTGCCACAACTCTTCGCTCCACGGTGTTTCAAACTCAGAGACCGATTTTTCTTTTTGTAACTTTTTTCAATTTCGGTCGTTTTAACTTCAGAGCCGGTGAGACACACCGGATAATCGAAAGCCTCGTTGCTACTTCCGATAGCAACGAGGCTTGGAATCACAACACAGTTCGATCGCCTCGCGGCGCCAAAGCTGCATCGTCGACGCCCGCATCTTAGCGCACCTGGTGGACGAGCTTCAACCAAGGGAGGGTCTACCATGCGCTGCTGTGCGATCCTGTTCGCAGTTGTCTCCCTATGGCTTCCAGTGACAGCGTTCTCCCAAACGCGCACTCCCGAAGCCGCTCTCAACCACTTCGAAAACGCGGTTAAGAAAACCAACAACGGCGACCTCGACGGCGCCATCGAAGACTACACCAGAGCCATTCGCCTGAGCTCTCACCTCAATGTGTCGAAGAACCCGAATAGCAGGCTGGGAAATTCTTTCACCGATTATTCAGCAGAAACTATCACCGTCATCGATCCCTTTACCGCCAACGCATACAACAATCGTGGACTGACACGATACAAGAAGGGCGACTACCCGGGCGCGATCGAGGATTTCGATAACGCATTGCGCATCAGACCCGGATTACCCAACGCCTACCTGAATCGCGCGGCTGCGCTACGTGCCAGCGGAGATCTGCCAGGCGCTCTCAGAGATCTCGATAAGGCAATTTCGCTTAAGAAAGATTTTTTTGAGGCTTTCAGTAATCGTGGCAGCTTGCGACTCGATCAGGGTGACGTCGAAGGCGCGCTCGCGGATCTAAACCGTTCGATTGAAATCAACGATCGCACCGCCGAATCTTTCTATCAACGTGGCTACGCACACCTTTCGCTCAAGAACTTCGACCGTGCGATACCTGACTTTGACCGCGCGCTCCGTCTAAAGCCGGACATGGCGTGGGCCTACCAGGGACGTGGCACGGCGTTGATGCAGAAAGGTGAGATGGCGAAAGCAATCCTGGAATTCACTCGTGCCATCGAGCGCGATCCCAAAATGGCGTGGGCTTATTTCAATCGTGGACTGGCGAAGGTGTTTATCGGAGACGAGGTTGAAGCGCAGAAGGATTTCGACGAGTGTCTCAGATTGCGACCGGATTTAAAGCCGCAGCTCGAACCAAGGATTGAATTGGCGAGGAGCTTGCGGCAGAAGCAATAGGACCTTATCCGACCTATTGATCGTGGCTGAGATTTAAGCGTTCGATTTTGCGGGCGCGGCCGTTGCTTTCATCGATGTCGAGCACGGCCGCGCAGATTCGTACCTGGCCGCTCGAATGCTCGGCGCGCCTTGCCGTAACAGAAGTAAACCGCGCGATCACGTCAGACTTGTCCATCCCGATCACACCCGCATAACTCCCGGTCATACCAAGATCCGTCAGGTAAGCGGTCCCACCCGGCAGAATTCTTTCATCAGCGGTCTGCACGTGAGTGTGTGTGCCCAACACTGCGGAGACGCGGCCATCGAGATGCCAACCCATCGCCACCTTCTCCGACGTTGCCTCCGCATGCACGTCTACAATGCGCACCGTAGTTTCGGTGGGCAGCGACTGCAACACGCCATCGATCACGCGAAACGGATCGTCAGAAGGCGGCATGAACACGCGACCCATCACGTTCATCACCGCGACGTGTGTGCCGTTCACTTGACCAACCCAGCATCCGCTGCCGGGAGTGTTCGGCGGGTAGTTCGCCGGACGAAGCAGTCGCGGTTGTTTGCGGATGTATTCGATCGCTTCTTTTTTGTCGAAGATGTGATTGCCGGAAGTCATCACATCGATACCGGTAGAAAAGAGTTGCTCGCAGAGTGTTGGTGTGACTGAAAAACCGCCGGCAAGGTTTTCGGCGTTCATGATTGCGAGATCGATCTGGTGCTGCTCGCGCAGATCCTGGATGCGTTCGAGCACAGCTATGCGTCCCGGCTTGGCGACGACATCTCCGATCATGAGGACTTTCATATATAAAAAAAGCCGCGAACCCTAAATAAGATTCACGACTCCCGGTGTTTCTGGCAGGAGGGAGATCCGCAAGTGCCGCTCCGAAGCCGTAATTGAACCTGCATAGACAGGTGGGTGACCTCTTAATGACGCAGCCTCTGGCAGTTCTTAACGATGAAGAAATGCACCGGCTAGGCGACCTCGGTCTCCCTAATCAACGGCGTTGGCTCAATCATCGTAACTCGGTGACGAACACCGCAGAACGTTTCCCTCCGCCGCCACGGATAGTAGCATATCTCGCGACGATGCGGCACACCGCCACAAAAAAATTTTAGCCACAAAAAGGCACAAAAGGCACAAAAGGCACAAAAGTAAAGCTCTGATAAAAGCATTTGCAGCTCTGATCAGGAGTTTTCCTTTTTGTGCCTTTTGTGCCTTTTCGTGGCTAAAATTTTTTTGTGGCTACCCGAGGGTGAGCTTGCCGGCGCCACCTTGTTCGTTCTCGAGGCTGGTGCGGACTTTCAACAGGCGATCCAGCATTTCGGCACACTCAGCACTGCGTGCGGCGAGCTGCGAGTCGGCCTGTTCGTGCATGTTCTTGAGGCGGTGCAGTTCGTCTGCGATGTGCAGCGCCGCAAGGATAGCGACTTTCAAAGAGTCGACGGTCAGCGTGCCGGAAGAGATCTCCCGCATCCGGCTGTCGACAAACTCCGCGAGTTGAATAATGTATTCCGTATCACCGTCAGACCGGATGTTGTAGGTCTGATTGTAAATCTCGACGCGAATGGTGGGACTACCGGTACTGCCTTCCATAGTGCCTTTGTTGATCACTCGGCCGATCCCGGAATTCATTTGAACTCCTCAACCATTTCCGGATCGAGAGCGGC
>DASVGE010000346.1:0-4424 GCA_036379695.1 Pyrinomonadaceae bacterium
CAAGGACGCGATGGTTGTCGGCGGTGGCAACAGTGCCGCTGAGGCTGCGCTTTTTCTCGCGGAAGAAGGCGCACGGACTACGCTTGCTATCTGGCGTGAAGACTGGGAGAACCGCGATCCCAAAGCCGGCGCCATGAAACACTGGGTGCGAACTCCGCTCGAAGCCGAGGTCGAAGCGGGACGGCTCAGGGTCATACTCTACAAACACGTCGACGAGATCACCGAGGCGGAAGTAAAGCTGACAACTGAAACAGGTGAGACGCTGACGCTTCCGAACGACGTCATTTTTGTACTCGTAGGCAGCGACGCCGATCTGACGTTACTGAAACAACTCGGAGTTCAAACCGAACCGGGAAAACTAACGGAAGTACCCGTCTACGATCCGGAAACTTTCGAGACCAACGTGCGCGGGATATACGTCGCCGGTCACTTCACGCATGCACGTCACATCAAAGCCGCGATCGACGTGCCTCGTCGTATCGTGCCACTCATTGCAAAAGATCTAAAGAATAAGTAGCCACAAAAAGGCACAAAAAGCACAAAAGATAACTTAAGAGCGCTCCTTAGTAATCTTATCTATGTTCCTTTTGTGCCTTTTTGTGGCTGGATTTTGTGCCTTATTGTGGCGTCTCGGTTTGGCGGCGCGCGACGCCGGTGCGGTGTGCGGCTGTCTCGACCTCACGTGCGACTGCTTCGGCCACACGCTTATCGAACACCGAAGGAACGATGTATTCCGGATGTAACTCGGCGTCGGTGATGATGCCTGCGATCGCGTACGAGGCCGCGAGTTTCATCTCTTCGTTGATGCGCGCCGCGCGGCAGGCAAGCGCACCGCGAAAGATTCCCGGGAAACTGAGTACGTTATTAATCTGGTTCGGATAGTCAGAACGTCCCGTAGCCATTACCGCCACGTACGGCGCCGCGTCCTCAGGCATGATCTCCGGAACCGGATTGGCCATCGCAAACACGATCGGCTTTTCGGCCATCGCCTTCACGTCTTCCTGATCGATCACACCCGGCACCGACAAACCGAGAAACACATCCGCGCCTTTGATCACCTCGTGAATCGTCCCCTTCTCTTCATTCGGATTCGTGTTCTGCGCGTACCAGTCTTTCATCCAGTTCATGTTCTCCCGGCGTCCACGGTAGAGCGCTCCAGTCTGATCGCAACCGACGATATTTCGCACGCCTGCGGCCATGATTATCTTCGAGCACGCCACACCGGCCGCGCCGACGCCGTTGACCACAACCTTGACGTCGCTCATCGCCTTGCCCACTAACTTCAGCGCATTGATCATCGCCGCCAGCACGACGACTGCCGTGCCATGCTGATCGTCGTGAAAAACCGGGATGTCGAGTTCTTCCCTCAGTCGTTCTTCGATCTGGAAGCAACGAGGTGCGGAAATGTCTTCGAGATTGATCCCGCCAAAAACTGTAGAGATCGCTTTCACCGTTCGCACGATCTCATCCGGATCTTTCGTGTTCAAACAGATCGGAAAAGCATCGACACCGGCGAACTCCTTGAACAACATCGCCTTCCCTTCCATCACCGGCAACGCCGCCGCTGGTCCAATGTCGCCCAGCCCGAGCACTGCTGTTCCGTCAGTGACGATGGCAACTGTGTTTTTCTTGATCGTCAGCGTGAATGCTTTATCGGGATCTTCGTAAATGGCCTCGCAGATACGCGCAACGCCCGGGGTGTAAGCCATCGAGAGATCCGCGCGCGTTTTCAACGGCACCTTGGAAACGACTTCGATCTTTCCGCCCAGGTGCATCAGGAACGTCGGATCTGAAACCTGGAGCAACTCGACGCCATTGACAGCTTTGACTACGTCGACGATCTGTTCGCCGTGGTGACTGGAAACGGAGGTGACGGTGATGTCGCGAATGATGAAGTCGTTACCGACGGTGACGATGTCGATAGCACCAATATCGCCGCCGGCTTTACCGATGGCCGTGGTTAACTCACCAAGCGATCCGGCACGTGATGAAAGCCTGACGCGCAAGGTCAAACTGTAACTCGCGCTGGGTGTTGATTGCATACGATATTTTTCTCTCCACAGATTACGCAGATTACACCGATTTGAGAATCTGTGTAATCTGTGGATGCTTCTTTGAAAGTTTCAAAGATCTTTGCCCAAGCAAACGATAGAGATTCAGCGCATCGGCGAGATCTTTATTTTTGAGCGCCGCCAGATGTCGCTTCACTGTTTCCACGTCGCCGCGCGAAAAAGTGCCGGTTAACGCCTCCGCCGGATCCTTCGACTCGAGATTGTGTACCGTGCTGGCAATCAAAGGCAGCAACACGCTGCGGGCCGTCTTCCGGGTCAGACCGCACCTGACCAGCATCTCGAGCCCTACATCAAACAAGGCGGTTACGTTGCCGGAAACCATCACGGCAGCCGCGTGATAAAGCGGCTTGTCTTCCGAGCGGATCGAAAAGCTCCTGCCGCCGAGTTCTTTGACGACAGTTTTCGCCACGCGCAAAGCAGTTTGGTCGCCTTCGACGCTCCAGTAGCCGCCGTGCAGACCGTCGTGCGCGTCACTCACGGACATCAGCGGGTGAACTGAACCAATGTGCCATCCCCTGTCGCGCAAGGGAGCCAACACCTCCGCAGACAGGGCGCCGCTTGTATGAAGAGCTGTAGCGGTGAACTTAAGACCACTCAGCTCGGCAGCAACGCCGGCAATCTGATCGTCCGGAACAGTGATCAAAAAGACCTCGGCAGGCCGCAATAAGCGCAATTGTTTTGCGGCCAACGTCTGTACCTCCGCGTCTAAAAGACGAGCGGCCTGACGTGCTTTTTGCGACCGGCGCGCGACGAGCGATCGGATTGAATACCCGTGACCGGTGAGTGCTACCGCGAGGGCGGTGCCGAGGCGTCCGCTACCAATGATCGAGACGTCTGGCTTTTGCTTCCTTTTCCTGTCGGGCATAGGTATAGTTACGGCTAACGCTAAGTGTTTAGGCGCGAAAGTCAGTTCCTCCGGGGCGGAAGTTGTATTCGCTGAACCAACCAAGCCGCCGAACCTGTGCATCATAGACTGCGCGTCAGGATTTAGCGAAAACGACAGTCGTTGACCCCACCCTCAGGTCATTCGGAAAATTTGGAGGTTTTTGAGATGAACAACTTCTCCCGCGTCACGAGTGCTTTCGTTTTAACCGCGTCCCTACTGGTGAGCTCCGTGGCTGCGGTCGCACAGGAAACGTCGACCACCAAACCAGCCGAAGATACCCAAAAGACTAACAAAACCCAGCCGGAGCAGAAGAAGACGACTCCTGCGGCGACGACAACTGCGAAATCAAGCAAGCCCTTGTCGACCAACGAAGACCCAGCCATGATCGGTAAGCGCAATATCAACACCGGCATCATCGCCAAGATGAGTGGCTCGACGGAAAAAGAGGTCCGCCTGGGACGTGAGCTGGCAGCAGAAGTCGATCGGCAGGCGAAGTTTGTTGACGATCCGCTGATTACGGAATACGTGAATCGCGTCGGTCAGAACATCGTGCTCCATTCCGATGCCAAAGTGCCATTCACCATCAAGGTCATTGATTCTGACGAAGTGAATGCGTTTGCACTGCCGGGTGGCTTCTTCTACGTAAACAAAGGATTGATCCTGGCGGCAGACAACGAAGCGGAACTGGCCGGCGTGATGGCACACGAGATTGCACACGTTGCGGCCCGCCACGCGGTGGAGAATCAAACCAAGGGAAGCTTGCTCGAGTATGCGGCCCTCGCGGGATCGATATTCATCGGCGGTATTCCCGGAATGATTTATCAGAATACGGCCGGTATCGGACTGCTCGGAATCTTCATGAAGTTCAGCCGTGGCGCGGAAGAGGAAGCGGACAAGCTGGGCGTTCAATACATGTACGCCGCCGGTTACGACCCGGGCGCAATGGCGACGATGTTTGAGAAACTGGAAGCCAAGAACAAGAAGAAACCCGGATTTATCTCGCGCGCGTTTGCGTCACACCCGGCGCCGCCGGATCGCAGGCAGGCAGCACTCAATTTGGCCGCGAGATTTCCGGAGAATGAAGAGTATGTCATCAGCAGTTCCGAGTTTCAGCGAGTCAAAGGCCGGCTGCTAAGACTTTCGAACGCGCGGGCCTCGACGGCTGGAGCGATTGCGGCCGGTGATGAAACTGGAGCACCCGGCAGGCCGACCTTGAAGCGTCGGCAACCGACACCGGACGATACAACCACGGCTCCAGCGGCGGAAGGCGAGCAGCCGAAATCGACGGATGCACCGCCCAAGCTGAAAAGAAACGACGGGGGCACTACCAAAACACCCGACAAGCCATAGCAACTTGTGGTAACTTAAACAACCCGAGGCCCTTCGGGATCCCGAAGGGCCTTTTCATTGGGCACCTCCTTGGAGTGCGGTGCCTTGGCACCGCTTTCGTCTTGCTCCCGAAAACA
>DASVGE010000347.1:0-8611 GCA_036379695.1 Pyrinomonadaceae bacterium
GCGCGGTCGCACTCGCGAAGCGGATACATGGCGCGGGTAGGATTCTTGTGGTCGGCGTTGACCTCGCGGCGTCACTGGCGTGGTTTCTTGCTTATGGTCTGACGCCGCTGGGTTTCGATGCGGAAGCGCCGGTCGGCAGCACCGGGAACCTGCAGCACAAGATCGACCTATTAACTGAAAAGGATCTAATGGTCGCAATAAGTTTTGGTCGTTGCTTGAGAGAGACGGTGGAAGCGGTTGAGCGCGCGAGCAGTCGAGGCGTACCGACGTTCGGCATCACCGACAGCGACACGACGCCGATCGCTTTGCACTGCGACGACTACGTGTTGGCTTCAACGAGCAGCCCGTCGTTCACTGGATCTTACGTAGCCCCGATGGCCCTCTTGAATACCATCATCGTCGCCTGCGCTCACCTGCGCCCCAAGCGCGCCCTGGCAATGTTGAGCCGCACGGAACAGGAATACCGCACCGGCACCCGCTGGTACCAGGAACCGCCACGAAAGAAGAAATAGCCACAAAAAGGCACAAAAAGCTCATAACAAAAAGGCTGCGGGTTCAAACTCTCATCCCGTTCTGATTTGTGCTTGTGCCTTTTTGTGGCTAAAAAACTTTTGTGCCTCTTTGTGGCTCCTATTGACATTCTATACGAGCAATAGTATCTCTATCGTATCGACACTCTATAGGAGCAAAGGATGAAAGAAACCAAGAACGATCTTTTAAAGGGGACGCTCGATCTCCTGGTGCTGCAGTCGCTCAGTCTCGGGCCGTTGCACGGGCTCGGCGTCTCCGATCGCATTGCACAGATTACCCAGGGCACCTTCAAGGTAAAACCCGGATCGCTGTTCCCTGCCCTGCACCGTCTGGAGGAAAAAGGCTGGCTCAAGTCCTCCTTTGGCGAGTCAGAAAATAATCGCAAGGCAAGATACTACCGCCTCACCAAAGCCGGACAACGGCAGCTCAAAGTCGAAACCGAAGGCTGGCAGCGCATCTCGCTCGCCATCACCAGCGCCCTCAATGCGACCTAGCAAGGAGAATTATGGCATTACTTCCACGCATCGCTAGCCTGTGGCGCAATCTGTTTGACAAAGAATCGGTCGACCAGGAGCTCAACGAAGAACTGCGGGCCCACATCGATTTATTGACTGAACAAAAGATCGGCGAAGGTCTCAAACCGGACGAAGCACGCCGCGCGGCACTCATCGAAGTCGGCGGCATCGAGCAAGTCAAAGAAAGAGTGCGCGAAGTCCGGACGGGACGCCCGCTCGAAGATCTTTCGCAGGATCTTCGCTATGCCTTGCGCGGTTTGCGAAAGCATCGCGGCTTTACCGTCGTCGCCGTGATCACGCTGGCGCTCGGCATCGGCGCCAATACTGCCATCTTCACCGTGATCAATACCGTACTGCTCAGGCCTCTTCCGTACGAACAACCCGATCAACTCGTTGTGCTGATGGAGATGATCTCCGATCGGCCGGCCGGCGTGTCGTACCCGAACTTTGTTGACTGGCGAAAGCAAAGCACGTCACTTGAAAACATCGCCGCCGTGCGCAACCGCGAGAGTTTCAACCTGACCGGCGCAGGCGAGAGCGAACGACTCCAGGGCAGACTCGTCTCCGCAAACTTCCTCTCCACACTCGGTGTCAAGCCCTTCCGCGGGCGCGACTTCTTAGCCGAAGAAGATCAACCTGGCGCAAGCCCGGTAGCAATCATCAGCCACGCACTCTGGCAAAGACGATTCGGCGGCGACGAAAGTATTCTCGGCAAACAATTGACTCTCAACGGTCAGCAATTCACCGTCATCGGCGTTACTCCTCCAAACTTTCAATACGGATCCGAAGCAGACATCTCCGTGCCAATCGGTCTTTCCGCGGAGCGCTTCAAACTGCGCGGTAAGGATCCGGGCGTCAATTCGTTTGCGCGACTCAAACCAGAAACTTCAATCGAAGCCGCAAACGCAGAACTCAACACCATCGCTGCGCGGCTCGAACAACAGTACCCCGACACCAACACGGGCAGACGCATGCGTGTGCAGTCACTTCGCGAGAGTGTCGTCGGAGAAATTCGTCCCGTGCTGCTGACACTTTTAGGCGCGGTTGGTTTCGTGCTGCTGATCGCGTGTGCCAACGTCGCCAATCTTTTGTTGACGCGATCCGCGGGACGGCAAAAAGAGATGGCGATACGCACTGCGCTCGGCGCCGGACGCACGCGCATACTGCGACAGTTGTTCACTGAGAGCGCGGTGCTCGCGCTCGCTGGTGGCGTCGTCGGGTTGCTGCTCGCGATCTGGGGCACGCGTTTGATCTCGTCTTACATTCCGGAAGGCATTCCGCGGATGGGCGAGCTCGGGATCGACGGGCGCGTGCTGCTGTTCACGTTGGGGGCGTCGCTGCTCACCGGCGTGTTCTTCGGATTGGCGCCGGCGCTACAGTCTTTCGACAAGAACCTGACTGAAACACTGAAAGAAGGTGAACGGAACTCTTCGCGTGGTCACAATCGCGCCGGCAAACTGCTGGTCGTCTCGGAAGTCGCATTGACCATGGTGCTACTCGTCGGCGCGGGCTTGCTGGTGAAAAGCTTCTGGCGGCTGAGTCAGGTCGATCCCGGTTTCAATCCGGAGAACGTGCTCGCAATGCAGGTCTCCGTCAACGCTCGGCCGGAAGAAGGTCCAAAAGTCGATGGCTTCCTGGACGAGATAAAGTCGCGAGTTCAAGCGCTGCCCGGTGTTCAATCCGTTTCCGTGTCGAACGGAATGCCGTTTGAAGGAGCAAACTTTCCGCCGTTCGTCATTGATGGTCAGCCCGCACCGGCGCCAGGCCAGGAACCAACCGGACTGCTTTACATTGTGAGTACGGATTACTTCAAAACGATGGGCATCAGTCTGGTGCGAGGTCGTTTGTTCTCTGCTCAGGACACGCGCGAATCTCCGCAGGTCGCGCTCATCGATGAAGTGTTTGCGCGGCAGCATTTTCCCAACCAGGATCCGATCGGACAGCGCTTCAAGCTCAACACGCCCGACGCCGAGAGCCGCGAGATCGTCGGCGTGGTGCGACATGTCGAGCACGTTGGTCTTGAAGGACAGACAGCGAACACAGCTGAGTTTTATTTCAACTTCGATCAGCTTTCGATCGCGACCTTGCCGAGGTACGTGAGGCGGGTGAACCTGCTGGTACGAACGACTGTCGAGCCGTTGAGTTTGGCAGGGCCGGTACGAAACCAGATCACGGCATTGGACAAGAACCAGGCAATATTCAACATGCGCACGATGGAGCAGGCGCTGTCGCGTTCGGTTGCTGCACGTCGTTTTTCGATGATCCTGCTTGGTGTGTTTGCGATGCTGGCGCTGACACTGGCCGCGGTGGGAATTTACGGCGTGATTTCTTACTCGGTTGCGCAACGCACGCGCGAAGTGGGAATTCGTATGGCGCTCGGGGCTGATACGATCGACGTGATCAAGTTAGTGGTGCGTGATGGATTGAAGCTGGTGCTGATCGGCGTCGGCGTTGGACTTGCGGGAGCGCTGCTGCTGACGCGGATGATGACGACGCTGCTTTTCGGTGTGACGCCAACTGACGCTGTGACTTACGCGATCGTCGCGCTCGGTCTCATCGTTGTGGCGCTAATCGCATGTTGTATTCCGGCACGCCGCGCCACCAAAGTCGATCCACTCGTTGCGCTCAGGTTCGAATAGATCGCCACAAAAAGGCACATAAGGCACAAAAAGTTAACTGAAACTATTTTGTGCCTTTTGTGCTTTTTTGCGGCAAAACTATTGGCGTGTATTAAGAACGCTAGCGTACATTCGCTCCATTCCTTCGCCTCACTTCAATGCGCCGCACGTGTAATACTTTGAAGCAAGAACCCTGGGCCAACCACGAATTCCACGTGATCGATGGACTAAAAAACACGGCACAAAATTTTCTTGAGTCGGGGCACGAACGAGCAAGGGAGACTACTTTTACGAATTCCACGGAAGATGAGATCAGGCGGATCGAGATTGAGTGGGGTGTTGCTTTTGAGCGGCGCGACATGGAAACGCTTGACCGCCTGATGGCCGATGACTACATCCTGACAGATCCTCTCGGGAGCGTACGGACCAAAGCAGAGAGCCTGGCGGCGATTGAAAGGAGCGAAGTTCATTTCGAGAGCACTAAAAGCGATAACGTGAACGTGCGGATCAATGGCGACACAGCAGTCGTAACCGGCAGATCAACGTTCAGGGGTCGTTACAAAGGTTGGTCAATGGCGGGGCAGTATCAATACACGGACGTGTTGGTGAAACGAAGCGGTTCGTGGAAGGCAGTTGGCTCACACATTAGCGCGGTCGGCGTTGGAATGTTGCGCCTGAGCTTCGGGCGCCTGGTCAGCAATTGGCTGTGAGCCACAAAAAAGCACAAAACACACAAATAATCATTTTGTGCTTTTTTGTGGCGAATCTTTTTAACGGCTGCGGCGGCCACCGAGTTGGGCCGAGAGTTTCAGTGCGGTGGCCTGGACGATTTTGCCCAATGAAGGCAGATAATCATCGTTGAGCTGGCTGACGGTTCCACTGACACCGATCGCCGCTACTACTTCACCACTCGCCGAAAACACAGGCGCGGCGACACAGCGCACGCCGATCGCATGTTCTTCGTCGTCAATCGCATACCCGCGCCTGCGTATCGCAGCGAGTTCCTCGAATAGATGGGGTAGCGTGACGATCGTACGCGGCGATACCTGGCGCAACGGATGTAACCCCGCAATTTCCTGCACTTCCTCACGACTCAACTGGCAGATCAAAGCCTTACCCACGGCCGTCGCCTGCGGTGCTACACGCCTGCCGTTCCAGATATCCATCTTGATAAACCCCGGCGATTCGATCCGCTCGATATAGACCGCATCACCGTGATCGAGAATGGCAAGATGCGAACCCAAACGCGTGGTCTCGACGATCTGGCGCAGGTGCGGCATAGCGAGTTCGCGCAAAGCCATGCCCTGCATCGCCTGCCCACCCAAACTCAGGATGCGTATCCCAAGTGTGTGCTGTCCGGTTTCCCCATCGCGGCGCACGTAACCCCGACTGACCAGCGTTCGCAGCAGGTAACTCGTCGAGCTCTTCGGCAGTTTGGCAACGCGACTGATTTCCGACGTACTGAGCCCGTGATTCCGGCTGGCCAGGAGCTCGAGAATCGAGAGTGCACGTTCCACCGAAGTCACCTGTTCACGATTCTGACCACGTTTCCCCGTTTCCTGATTTCTCGCCGTTGCCGCTCTCGCCATCGCGCCCTCCGTACCTTGTAAATTCTGTTCACAATATGGAACACATCCGATTTGATCGGAAAAGACAAACCAGTCTCTTTTCAAAAGAAAGCTGTAAAAGGCTCACTGTTCGTCTTCGAACGTACACTACAATGCGTTCACGATTGTGATTGCTATCTTGCAGGGGATGTAAACGCATGCTAAATCTCTCGGCACATCATGTCGAGCACTCGTTCACAATACGGAACACGTTTCAATACTGCGCCGCCGGAATTCAACCCGGAAACCGATCTTCCTGAAGGGTTCCTGGCATTCCTGTTACCGCTTCATCGCGAGCTGACACCCCGGCAACAGTCACTTATTCGCCAACGGGCTGCGGTCCTCGAGTCCGCACACCAGGGCGACAAGCCAAACTATCTGCCACCTTCGGAAGCGACGACCACCGGCTGGACGATTCCCCTCCCGGAATGGTGCGCGGACCAGCGCAACCAGATGACCGGACCGGCCGACGACGCGGAGCTGGTCGTCAAAATGCTGAACTCGGGCGCGCCCGGCGTCATGCTGGATCTGGAAGACTCGATGGCCAACGCGTGGTCCAACCTGACCACCGGCCTCGCTAACATCGATGCCGCCCTTAAAGGCGAACTCACCTATTTCGACTCGAAACGGAATCGCAATGCAGGCATCAACGACAGCAACACAGTCACTTTCATTCGCCCGCGTGGTCTGCACATCAGCCAGGCTGGTGTAGTCAATGACGAGTTGATGTCAGCCTCACTATTCGACGTCGCGATGGTTGCTTACAAAGCAAACGTCGATCGGCTGCGACATCCACTCAGTTTCTACATCCCGAAATCCGAATCTGCGGAAGAAGCGTTGTGGTGGCGCGATCTATTCCGCGCGATCGAAGATGCCAGGGGTTGGCCGCACGGCTATATCAAGTGCATGGCGTTGGTTGAGTCGCACCCGATCGCGTTCCAGATGGAGGAATTCATCTACAACCTGCGCGATCACATCGTCGGTTTGAATCTTGGTCGTTGGGACTACATGGCCAGCTTGATCCATTTCAACCTCGACGATCCTAAGTGGGTCCTGCCCGATCGAAACACGATTCCACACGACGTCCCGTTCTTTCAAAACCTGCGCGAACTGCTCGCCGAGACCTGTCACAAGCACGGCATCCTCGCGATTGGCGGCATGACGGCGCTCTATCCCAGTCGCACCGATCCTGAATTGAACGAACGAGCGCTGCGCGTGCTCGCCGCCGACAAGAAGAACGAAGCCAACTGTTTGATGGATGGCGCGTGGACCGGACATCCGGACCAGAACGAGATCGCAGTGCAGCAGTTTCCTTTTCCCAACCAGGTCAACGCGCGCAAGCAGGAAGCTCCGGCGCACCCGGATCTGCGACCCAGCCCGAAAGGTGTCGGCAGCATCACTGAAAACGGAACGCGCGCCGCGATTCGCACCGTCATTCGTTATCGCAATGGCGTACTGAACGGCAAAGGCGCCAGCTTGCTCGACGGTTACATGGAAGATCTCGCGACCGACCGCATCTACCGGCTGATGATCGCGCAACGGATTCGTCATCGCGAGAGCACGCCCGAGTCGATCAATTTCATGTTCGACGAGGAACTCGAGCGAATTATTACTGAGCTACCCGCCGACGCCGGCGAACCGGTGATTGAGAAATATCGCACCGCACGCCAGATCAGCGAATGGCTGATTCGGAATCAGGAATTTGATCCGATCTGATGTTGATTAAGAACCAGGAGGAATAGTCGATGAAAACCGATAATCATGTTGCACTGGAAAATGAGTGGGCCACGTCCGAGCGCTGGCGCGGAATCAAGCGCGGCTACACTGCGGCAGACGTTGCAAAGCTGCGCGGGTCTGTCGCGATCAAACACACGCTCGCGGAGCGCGGAGCAAATCGTCTCTGGGAACTGCTTCACAGCGAGCCATACGTTGCCGCACTGGGCGCGATGACTGGCTGCCAGGCAGTGCAACAGGTTCAGGCCGGGTTGAAGGCTATTTACCTGAGCGGTTGGCAAGTCGCGGCTGACGCAAATCTCGCCGGTCAAATGTATCCCGATCAGAGTTTGTACCCGGCGAACAGCGTCCCCGAAGTCGTGCGCAAGATCAACCAGGCGCTGCAACGCGCCGATCAGATCGATCATGCTGAAGGCCGCAACGGGATCGACTGGTTTGTTCCGATCGTGGCTGACGCTGAGGCCGGCTTTGGCGGCAACCTGAATGCGTTTGAGTTGACTAAAGCGATGATCGAAGCCGGCGCTGCTGCGGTGCACTTCGAAGATCAACTCGCGTCGGCGAAGAAGTGCGGTCACATGGGCGGCAAGGTGCTGGTGCCGACGCAGGAGTTTATTCAGAAGCTCATCGCCGCGCGGCTGGCCGCTGACGTGATGGGCGTGGACACGATTCTGGTCGCGCGTACTGATGCCGACGCCGCTGGTCTGATCACGAGCGATGTTGACGAACGCGATCATCAGTTTCTGACGGGCAGTCGAACTCCGGAAGGTTTCTTCACGGTCAAACCCGGCCTGGACCAGGCAATCGCACGCGCCTTGTCGTATGCGCCTTACGCCGACGTCGTCTGGTGTGAGACTTCCGAGCCGAATCTCGAAGACGCCAGCCGGTTTGCGCACGCGATTCACTCGCAGTATCCGGGCAAGCTGATGGCTTACAACTGCTCGCCGTCATTCAACTGGAAGAAAAAACTCGACGACCGCACGATCGCGAAGTTTCAAAAAGAGTTGGGGTTGATGGGCTACAAGTTTCAGTTCATCACGCTCGCGGGCTTTCACGCGCTCAACCTCGCGATGTTTGAGCTGGCGCAGGAGTATCGCGAGTCGGGCATGAGCGCTTACGCGAAGCTTCAAGCCGTTGAATTCGCGCGCGAAGCTGACAGCAACTATCGCGCTGTGAAGCACCAGGCGTTTGTCGGCACCGGCTATTTCGACACCGTCGCACAGGTGATCGCCGGCGGCAATTCCTCGACGACCGCCCTGAACGGTTCGACCGAGCAAGATCAGTTTTATCCGCAGATGACGCAGAAAACGCAGATTTACAAGACCGAATCTGCGTAATCTGCGGATGGCTTTCACTTAATTCTCTTACGGTTTTTCGAGTTTCTTCAGCGCCTCGACGGCACCGGAGTTACCCGGATTCAGCTCGAGCGACTTCTTGTAGTTTTGTATCGCCAGTTCGCGCTCGTTAACCGTCATGTAAGCCTCGCCGAGACTGTCGTAAGGGTTGGCTGCCTGCGGGTAGGCTTCGACGTTGAGTTTGAAGATTTCGATCGCTTCCCTTGGTTTACCGGTTCGCAGCAACCGGTAGCCGAGTGTGTTCAACTCCAGCT
>DASVGE010000348.1:0-25934 GCA_036379695.1 Pyrinomonadaceae bacterium
CGTTACGGCGGCACTATTACGAATTCTTATTACTCATTTCGCAGGAGGAATGCGATGAGACTCGCACATAGGGCGCTTATAGCTGCGCTCGTTTCGTTGGTGCTGTGTGCCGCAGTATCAGCACAGACTTTGCGGTCGCCTGACGACCCACGCAATCAGTCTCCAGCAGTAGGTACCGGTGGTTCAGAAGGTGGACCAACCGGTCTTTTTACTATTTACGACGGTTCGACGCTGCGCCGCGGGGAGTTCACGTTCAGTATTGCTTACAGCAACTACGATCGTGATCCGGGCAACGTTGATATCGTTGATGTGCCGTTGAGCTTCAACGTCGGTATTAACGACCACATTGAACTCTGGTTTAAGACCAACGGCTATCGCGGAATCAAAGTTAACAGCCCGCAGAATCTTTCCGGCTTTTATCTTCCAAACTCGCAACTGTTCTGTGGCACCGTCTTGTGTTCGCCGCCGGCAGTCATCCTGTCGCCGTCCGGACCAAACGTAGGCACGCTCGCGGGTACTGCCTTATTCAGGCCACTGAACAATCAGCCGTTCGTTCAGTTCCCGTTCGTTGGTGGTTCCGCCGGCACGTTCCGTCAGGGACCAGGTCAAGGTCAGTTTGGGTTCCCGGGTTTCAGTGCACAACTCGGACCGCCAGTGTCCCAACCCAATAGCGGTAACTTTGGTCCAGCGGATAACTTCCCGGGTATCGGTGCTCCGGTAGGCGGCATCCTGCCAGGTATTGTGCTGACGACCACGGTGCTTCCGCCGACGGCTTTGAATCTTTCCCAGACAGTGCCGCTGCTCTTTACCACGAGTCCCGCATACTTGCCGGATGCGCCGTTTGTAAATCGTCTTTACGGCGAGAGCAGCTTTAACAACATGGTGTTCGGCGCCAAGATTCGCTTTACCGGACCGAATAATCCGTTGGGCGTTGGTCTCATCCCGTTCTATCGCTGGTGGCTGGATAAAGCTGACGACTTCTCAGGCTTCAACCAGATGCAGCGTGGCGCCGGTCCCGGTGGCGACATCGGCGACTTCGGTTTGATTGGTTTTGTTGATGGCCGTCTTGGCAAGCATGTCAACATTTCAGCCAACGGTGGTTACATCCTGAACAGCAACCCGAAAGGTCTCGGTGATTTTGTGTTGTTGGATCGGCCCGACGAGTTCCTCGCCGGTGTCGGTTTCGACTTCCCGATCAACGAGCACTTCCAGCCGGTTGCTGAAGTGAGATCGACTACCTACGTCGGTGGACATACGCCAAACGCATTTGGAAACAATCCCGTCGATGTAGTCGGCGGTATCAAGATCTATCCGCGTCGATGGTTCGGCATCGGTCTCGCTTATCGCCGGCACCTGAACCCGCAGGATATGGACCACTTCAATCCGGTGGACTTCACCATTCCGATTCAACAGGTCACGAACGTGAACGTCATTGGAAGAGGCCTGGTAGTCGTTCCGGGTACGTCAAGACCGGTGACTTCGCAGGGATTCCCGGCTGGTTTCATATTCTCAGACGAGCCGAATGGCTTTATCGCGCAGTTCTGGATTGGACATCGCAACGCGCGCACTGAGCCGCCACCGCCGAATCGTGCACCGACGGTCGAATCCGTTTCACCGTCGATGGCTTCGGTGCTGCGGCCCTGCCCGCCGCCGACCAGTTCGACGACTTGTACACCGACTGGCAGCGAAGTAACCCTCGTTGCTAATGCTACCGACCCGGACAACGATCAGTTGCTCTATACCTGGTCGGTGACCGGTGGACGTCTCAGTGGTGAAGGCCGTCAGGTAACCTGGGATCTTACCGGTGTTGCTAATGGCAGCTACACCGCAACCGTGGAAGTAAACGATGGTAATCAACACACGGCCAGCGGTTCGACGACTGTGACGGTTGCGGACTGCACCGGCTGTGTGGAACCGCCGAAACCGTGTCCGAATGTTTCAGTGAGCTGCCCGAGTGAAGTTGATGCCGGTCAGCCGATCACGTTTACGGCAAGCGTCACCGGCGATACCGGTGGTGCCACGGTAACCTACAACTGGTCAGTATCCGCAGGAACCATCTCGAGCGGCCAGGGAACGTCTACTATCACGGTTGACACGTCCTCCCTGGGTGGCCAGAGCGTAACTGCGACGGTCAATATCGGTGGTCTGGATCCGAGTTGCACTGCAACCAACTCCTGCACGACCGGTGTGAAGCCGCCACCAGTACCAGCGCAGAGGTTTGACGAGTATGGCAACATCCGCTTCAACGATGAGAAGGCCCGACTCGACAACTACGCCATCACGCTTCAGAACCAGCCAGGCTCAACCGCAGTGATCATCGTTTACGGTAGCTGCGAAGGTGAAGCTCAACAGCGTGGTGACCGCGCCCGAGACTATCTCGTCAACACGCGCGGAATCGAAGCTGGACGTATCACGGTCATTGACGGCGGCTGCCGTACAGACCTGCTCGTCCAACTCTGGATCGTGCCGCCAGGCTCGACACCGCCTTCAGCCGACCCCGCGGGAGCGATCTCGCCGTGTCCGGAATGTAGGCGAACTCGACGGCCTCCGCGACGCCGCAGAGGAGACGAAGAATAAGAACCGGTTTGGCTATCGCCAACCACTTCCAATCGGGCGATGCTCACAAGGCATCGCCCGATTGCTTTTATGACCACAGAAAGCTAAGCCACAAAAAGGCACATAAAACACAAATGATTCCAGCAGTAGGATTGAAATTCATTTTGTGTTTTATGTGCCTTTTTGTGGCTTAGCTTTCTGTGGCTTGGTATTTGTTACAACGGAGCTTTGTCCCGGGGGCATCTTATTTGGCGTCCCCGAGCTTTTAGGACACAAAGTAAGAAATTTGTAATAAACTAGCGCCACGGTGAGCGATGAGCTCCTGATGGTCGAGACCCTGGACGAACTAACGATGAAAAGAATTGCTACGCTGCTCCCCCTTGTAATCACTCTCTTTGCGCTGTTCGGTTACGCTCTCTCGCCAAACACTGCCGTCACGCTGGCGGAAGGCGATAGTCCTGATCCCGCACTATATTCGAACGACTGGCGTACCACCGGCCCTCCGGGAGGAGATGTCCGCGGCATGGTCGTCGATCCATCAAATCCGGATCGATTCTATTTTGGAACGCTCGACGGGCAGCTTTACACGTCAGCCGATTCCGGCAAACGCTGGCAACTGCTTTATAACTTCGGCAAGCCAAGACTCTTTGTTGATCACATCATCGTTGACCCGCGTAACCCGCGCGTGCTTTACGTGGGCGCGCACCGGCACGACGTTCCGGGAGGTTTCTTTAAATCGACTGACGGCGGCCAGACCTGGCGCGAAAGCCCGCAGTTGAAAAATGAAGCGCTCCACTCACTCGCACAGTCAGAAGCAAACCCCGACACTCTCATCGCCGGCACCTACACCGGAATCTTTCGCTCAGACGACGCCGGCGAAACGTGGAAGCAATTGCCAACTCAAAGCACCCCCGGCTTGTTGCACGTCGAATCTCTGGCCATCGATCCGCGCACTACCGACACGATTTACGCCGGCACGTTCCATTTGCCTTATAAGTCAGAGGACGGCGGAAAAAGTTGGCGAGTAATTAAAGAAGGAATCATTGACGATTCCGACATCTTCGCCATCGACATCAATCCACGCGATCCCAATCACGTCATTGCTTCTGCATGCAGCGGCATCTACGAAACCAGGAACGCCGGCGCAAACTGGCGCAAGGTGCAGGGCATTCCTTCGCAGTCGCGCCGTACGCGCGCCATCTTGCAGCATCCATCCGTTCCGGGAGTCGTCTTCGCCGGCACTACTGAAGGTTTCTGGCGCTCGGACAAGGGCGGCGATCCGGACTCGTGGATGGTGACTACTTCGCGGCAACTCGAGATCAACTCGATCGCTGTTCATCCATCACGTCCCGACATGGTGTTCATCGGTACGAATAACTATGGCGTGATGGTCTCGAACGATGGTGGAAAGTCGTTCGCGCCGACTAACGGCGGTTTCAGCGGCCGCTTCGCGAATGCGATTCTCGCCGATCGCGAAACACCTAATCGCATTTACGCTTCGACAATCAACACTGCGACGGGCGGCGGGTTCTTCTTCGTCAGTAACGACAATGGTGAGAGCTGGCGTCCTTCGATGCGCAGTATGCCGTCGCGTCTCATCACCTACGCCATCTTGCAGGACGCGCGCGATGCGAACGTAATCTATCTCGGCACGAATCTCGGAGTTTATCGCTCGCTCGATCGTGGCGCTTCGTGGGCTCCGGTGTGGGCTGTCGAGAAGAAGAAAGCACCTGCCAAAAGGACAACGATAAAGCGCACTGTAGCTACCCCGAAAGTCCGCGGCGCAGCGGTACGGAATGAGTCAATTCTTCAAGCGCAGGAAGCACTGAGAGCGAATGGTTATTATCGGATTGAGCCTGACGGCAAAGGTGGACCAGCCACCACTGCAGCGCTGAAGAAGTTCCAGACAGATCGACACTTGCCGGTAACCGGAAAGCTCGATCCAATCACTATGGGCGCGCTCGGAATCGGAAAACCAAGTGACCCGGCAGCCGGCGAAAACGCGAACTTTATTCTGCCCGACGCAGTTCACGCGCTGGTCCATACCGTTGATCCCGCGACTCAGGAACCGGCAATTCTGGCCGCAACCGCGACCGGACTGTACCGCAGTGTCGACCCGGCGAAGGGATGGCAGAAACTTTCCTACGGCAGTGGCGATCCACGGACCACGTGTATTTCCACTAATCCGAAGCAGCCGGAAACAATCTGGGTAGGAACGCCGAGCGCCGGAGTGCTCATCTCGCGCGATAGTGGAAGAAGCTGGCGCCAGGTCAACGGCCTACCGCGTGACGTGCCCATCAACGTGATTGCACAGGACCCGCAACGACCGGATTACGTCTACGTGGGCACGAAGCAGGCGTTCTTCATGTCGCACGACGGCGGCGCCAACTGGAAAGTTCGCGGCGGCAATCTTCCGTTCGGCGACTTCACCAGCATCCTGATCAACCCGCGCAACGGTGATGAGATATTCGCGGGCAACGCTTACCAGATCACAGAGGTCGGCGGCGGCGTCTATCGCAGCACCAACGCGGGGCTCTCCTGGGCGCGAATTGACCCCAGGGGCGGACGTTTACCGAGTCAGAGAATCTGGGCGCTGGCATTTGATGCCCACGATCAGAACGTGCTCTTTGTTGGTTCCCACTCCGCGGGCGTGTACGTTGTTCCAAGAAGCAACGACTCGATATCCGCGGCACAGTGAATCATCTAAATAGGTCCTATATGTGCTATAGGACCTATTTTCAAGAAGAAGATCCGTCTTTGCGCGCCGCTTTCCTTGACATGCGCTTATTCAGGCGTGTACATTGCCGCCCTACCCGGTAAAAAGGCGGCGGGTGTTTGTCGGACCAAGCGGGGTAACTACGCGGCAGGGCGGTAATCGAAACAAATTAGCTCGACATTTCAAATCCAAACGGCTCGCTTCCTCGCCAGCCTTCAACTCCCGACAACGCCAAAGGTCAATCAAGTTACTGGCCGCTGTACACTGTCTGACAGTCAGCGAACACCTGCGCTGATTGTTCAGCTTAGTGAAGCGCGATAAGATCTTGCACGCGCTGAAGGGTACCGGGACTACAGGAGTATCAATGTCTAGTGAACAACCCAAGCTGAATAACAGCGAGGTAAACCAAAACTCAACCTCCGGCGAGTCCGAGACTGCGCCGCAACAGAACGTTATGGCTTCTCAACCCGCACCAGCGCCACGCGCAAATGAACCCGACGAGTCGGATGAAACACGCCCGGACGTCGACTTCGGTCAACTTCTCGATCAGTTCGAACAGGAACAGGCCACGCTCGAAGAGGGCGAAGTTGTTCGCGGCACCGTAGTAGGTCTAAGCGAACGAGGCGTCGTCATCGATTTCGGCTACAAGTCGGAAGGAATTGTTAACCCCGCCGAGTTCACTGAAAACGGCCAACTCACGGTGAAGGCCGGCGACGAAGTGGAAGTGCTGGTTAAGAGCATGGAAACGTCCGATGGCCTGCCCGTGCTTTCGCGCGCCGATGCGGTGCGGATGAAGGCCTGGGACGACCTCGAGAAAGCTTATCGCGAAGGCTCGAGTGTAAAAGGCCGCGTCGTCGATCGCATTAAAGGCGGCTTGCGTGTCGACATTGACGGCATCGCAGCTTTCCTGCCCGGCTCGCAGGTAGACGTGCGCCCGGTACGCAACCTCGACAGCCTGCGCAACCAGGTGATCGAAGCGAAAGTGATCAAGCTGAACCGCAAACGGTCCAACGTTGTGCTGTCGCGCAAAGCGGTGATCGAGCAGGAGAACACCGGCAGGAAAGATCAAACTCTCCAGCAAATTGAAGAAGACATCGTCGTGGAAGGACAGATCAAGAACCTCACCGACTACGGCGCGTTTGTCGATCTTGGCGGCGTTGATGGACTGCTGCACGTGACCGACATGTCGTGGGGACGTTTGCAGAATCCGAACGAGTTGTTCCGCGTAGGCGACAACATTCAGGTCAAAGTTCTTAAATTCGATCGCGAGCGTGAGCGCGTCTCCCTGGGTTACAAACAACTGCTTCCCGATCCATGGTCCAGCGTCGAAGAACGTTTTCCAGTCGGCACGCGCGTGAACGGTCGTGTGGCCAGCGTGGCTGATTACGGCGCGTTTGTGGAACTCGAAAGCGGTGTCGAAGGACTGGTTCATGTTTCCGAAATGAGCTGGTCGAAACGAGTCAAGCATCCGAGCAAGGTGGTCAACCCGGGCGACCTGGTCGAAGTTGAAGTGCTGAGTGTCGACCCGCGAGCACGGCGCATCAGCCTCGGCATGAAGCAGGTGCAGGAGAACCCGTGGCAGACGCTGCACGAGCGTTACCAGGTTGGCACGCGTGTTCATGGCCGCGTCAGGAATCTTACCGACTTCGGTGCGTTTATCGAGATCGAAGACGGAGTCGATGGGCTGGTTCACGTGTCAGACATTTCCTGGTCCCGGAGAATCAAGCATCCGAGCGAAGTGTTGAAGAAGGGTCAGGAGATCGATGCCGTTATCACCAGCATCGATACCGAGAACCGCAGGCTGTCGCTTTCAATCAAGGACCTGGAACCGAATGCCTGGGAGAAGTTCACCACTGAACACAAACCCGGTGATGTGGTTCATGGAAAAGTGGCGCGCTTTGCAAACTTCGGCGCGTTTATCGAACTGGACGACAATCTCGAAGGTCTTTGCCACATCTCCGAGCTATCGGAAGAGCGGGTAGCGAAGCCGGAAGACGTGGTGCAGCTCGGTCAGGAGATGGATTTCAAGATCCTGCGCATCGATCCTGAGACGAAGAAGATTGGACTTTCGGCGAGGGCAGTCGGTAAGGACGAGCCGATCATCGACACCAAGATCTACTCATCCGAAGCCGGCGGCGGCATGGCCTCACTGGGCGAGCTGGCCGACTTTGGCCTCAACAAGTCCGACAGCAACGACGACTAATTAGCAATCCACAGATTTCACAGATTACACAGATTCCGGGTCAGCAAAACAATCTGTGTAATCTGTGGATGGATCTTGCCCCATCCGTTCGTTTTCTGATAGTGTAAAGGCAACATAACCTCGCCATTATCAAGACGTTAGATTTCAATCATTCGAGGTGGTGCATGACAAAAGCTGAACTCGTCGAGGACGTAGCTCGGGCGGCTGAACTCACAAAGAAAGACGCCGAGCGTTTAGTCGAAATTGTTTTTGAAAGCATCATTGAAACCCTGAACCAGGGCGAGAAGATTGAGCTGCGCGGCTTTGGTAGTTTTCGCGTGCGTGAGCGAGGCGCAAGGCGTGGCAGAAATCCAAAGACTGGCGATCCGGTCAGCATTCCTGCCAAACGAGTTCCATACTTCAAACCCGGCAAAGAATTAAAAGAACTTATTAACGACGAGAATTCCAGCTCTCACGCGCCGTCGGCGAACTCTTCGCGTCCCCTCGGCGATGACAACAATCGTCAGCCGCCCATTCTTTAAGCTGCCAACAAAGTCGAGGTGCCTGAATTGGAAAGATTGTGGAGTCCCTGGCGCGCCAGGTACATCGCATCAGGCGTAGATTCCCGCGATGGCTGCGTGTTGTGCCTGATCGCGAAGCATGCCGAGGATGATGAGAAAAATTTCATCCTGCATCGCGGCCAACATGGATTCGTCGTCCTGAATATTTATCCGTACATCAGCGGACACCTGATGGTCGTTCCTTACCTGCACTCCAGCGAGTTTGATTCGATGCCCAAAGAGATAACGGACGAGCTCATGGACCTGACCAAACGCTCTCAAACTGCGTTGCGTGAGGTTTATTCTCCGGCGGGTTTCAACATGGGTATGAACCTGGGCGCTGCGGCAGGCGCGGGCATCGTGGACCACCTGCACATTCACCTGCTGCCACGCTGGCCGGGCGACACTAACTTCATGACTCCCGTTGCAGAAACGCGCGTCCTCCCCGAAGACCTCACCACAACGTATGCAAAACTCCACCCAAAATTCAGCCACGGATGATCACGGATTTAATCCGGATTTTTTAATCCGCGTCATCAGCGTTTCCCGACTTTTCGTGGGATTGCCTCGTCTTCGACTTCGCCGCCACGACTGATTGGGACTTCGGATGGTTTGCTGTAGGTGATGCCACGTTCTTCGCTGTCGAGGTTTGCTGCGGGTAGTGGTTGTAGCGGTCCGGTGATGGCTGGTGGATTGAAGCCGGGGTAATCGATGCGCGCGTGATAGATCGCCGTCAACGCGCTAATCATCGCCTCCCGAATCGTCGTCAACTCCTGCAACGTCACGTCACACTCGTCGAGCTGGCCATCGCTGATGATGGCATCGACGATCTTGATCACGATCGCGCGAATGTTCTCCGGATCGGGACGGGCCAGCGAACGGGCGGCTGCTTCACAAGAGTCGGCGAGCATCATGATCGCCGCTTCTTTGAATTGCGGTTTGGGTCCGGGATAACGGAAGTCAGCTTCGTCTATAGTCTCATTCGGCTTGGCCTGGGCCTGGGCTTTGCGCAGGAAGTAGTGCAGCGTTCGCGTGCCGTGATGTTGCGGGATGAAATCCGCGATCTTTGCCGGCAGCCCGATCTCTTTCGCGAGCTTTGAGCCGTACGTAACGTGGCTGGTGATGATCTTTGCGCTTTGATACGGTCGCAGGCGATCGTGTGGATTGTCGCCCTGCTGGTTTTCAACGAAGTATTCGGGCGCTGCGAGTTTGCCGATATCGTGATAAAGCGCGCCGATGCGTGCGAGCAGTGGGTTTGCGCCAACGGCGCGACACGCGTCTTCAGCGAGTTGGCCCACGGCGTGCGAGTGTTGGTTCGTGCCGGGGGCGCGCAGTGCCAGTTGGCCCAACACGGGCAGATCTGCATTTGAGAGCTCGAGCAGTTTGACGTCCGTCAGTATCCCAAAGAGCGACTCATTGATCGGCAAACCTCCAGCGGTAAACACCGCTGTCAATAGCCCGCCCATCATTCCCGCTGCGGCTGCCATCAGAAATGTTCTCAGCGTAAGCGGCTGTTCGGAATACGCGATCAGCGCGATAGCCATCACCACGTTTACAGCGCCGACGAACAGACCGGCCAGCGTCACTGATTGCCGCTCGCGATAGCGCCCGATGCCATAAATTGCAGCGGAACACGAGACCATCGCGAACAAAAGCTTTTGCATTCCGCCGGGAGCCAGCATGCCCGCGAACAGCGCTGTGATGATTCCGGTCAAAAATGCGAGTGGGGTATCAACCAGCATTGCCACGAGCAGCGCGGCCGCAGCGAAGGGAATGGCGAAGTTCCAGATGATTGGATCGTTGAATGGCGCCTGCATCCGCGCCGCCACGCTCTCACCGAAAGTGAAGCCGACTCTCATGAGCGCCGTCTGGACAAGGATTGCGGAGCCAACCAGCGCGAATGCCTTTTGTTTACTCAAACTCAGCGCGCTGCTGCCGCTCCTGTGTTCCGCAAACTTCCAGGCCGCCCAGTAGACTCCGATCACGACGAACAACAGTCCAAAGAAGTGGTGCCAGGGCCTGCCCGTGTGGCCGGCGTTCTTGATTGCGGCAAGTTGAGCGAGAACGCCGGGAGTAACCGTGTCGCCTTCGCGTGCCACGACCTGGTTACGCTTCAAAGAAATCGTAACCGGCTGGATGCGACTGGCTTCAATCTCGCGAGCCGCGGCGGTTGCCGTTTGGTCCAGCACTACGTTAGGGCGAATCAGTGGCGATAGTGCGGCGGTCAGTGCAGCCTTTTGTTCGGATGACCAGCCCTGGAGGTTGACGATACGCAGTTCCAGATTTCTACGGGCGGACGAGAGCGACGTCATCCTCGTTCTCGGCGCCGGAAAGATGAGTTGGGCTGCTGGACTGCGAACGTCTACAAGCACGATCTCATGTTGCAGGCGGTTCACATCGTCGTCGTCGTAAATGTAGCCGGCACCGATCTCTCGAATGATGGAGGCAAGGCGTTCGAAATCTGTCTCGTCGAAGTTGTGCGAGATGATTGCCTGCGCTACTGCCGGACCACCCTCACCATTCCAGACAGGAGACTTGTTCTGGCCAGCCGTTGTCTGTTTTTTCAGATCTTCCCAGTTGGAGCGAAAGCTTTGAACGGAAGTTTCCGCGCGGCTCGAGTCCCAATTGAAAACAGCCCGAGTTGATTCTCTGGCGGCAGTCTTGCGCCGCTCTGTTTCCGCCTGGTCAACCGCGGTGATATCGGTTGGAGCGACGATCGATCGCCCAAGCACATCGCCGAGTTTATAGTTTTCATTGAAGCTGGAAGACCTGTTGGTTAGGAGGAGCAGGGTGGTGAGTAGGACGAGGGCGCCGCACCCGATGAGAAAGCGGGTCCGGGGTTGAAACACCATTAGTGGGCGGATTGCGTAAGCGAGTAGCTTATCGCGCGCCTCGCTCAGGGGAGTCTTGAATCGTGGACGAAGCCCCATATCGCCTCAAGAGGCCACATTTAATTAGCCACAAAAAGGCACATAAAACACAAAGGAGAAAACCATAGAAGAGTTATCCAATTGGTTGTAACTCCTGGTTTTTAGTCGCTTGTGTCTTGTGTGCCTTTTTGTGACCCAATACCGCTACTGCCTTTTCCAGTAATGCATCCAGGGTTGCTGGTTTGAGCGCAGAGATAACAACTGTTTCACTGCTGTCGAGCTGATGCGCCTGACGAACAGCCGCTTCTACAGCTTCGGGCTCGACGAGGTCAGCTTTGTTGAGTGCAAGTATTGTGGGAATCTCTGCCAGTTCCAGTTCCGCCAGAATTCTCTTTACTGATTGAACCTGTTGCTCCCAACGCGGGTTGGAGATGTCGACGACGTGAATCAGCATACGGCTGTCGCTAATCTCTTCGAGCGTGGCGCGGAAAGCGGAAAGAAGATCCGGCGGCAACGCGCGAATGAATCCCACCGTGTCGTTGATGATTACTTCCTGTTCGCGCGGCAGCCGCAGTCGTCGCGAAGTGGGATCGAGCGTCGCAAACATGCGTTGCTCGGCGTGTACCTCGCTCTTTGTCAGTGCATTCAACAGAGTGGATTTGCCGGCGTTGGTGTAACCCACGATCGAGATCACCGGCAGTCCTTGTCTTGTGCGTCCCTTGCGACGTTCCTGACGCCGCTGTCGCTGTCCCTCGATCTCGCGTTCGAGTCGATTGATGCGATCGCGAACACGACGGCGATCCGTTTCGAGCTTCGTTTCACCGGGACCCCTGCCGCCGATGCCGCCCGCCAGCCGCGAGAACGCCGAATCCTGGCCGGCGATTAAACGCGGCAACAGGTATTTCAACTGTGCCAACTCAACCTGGATCTTTCCTTCTTTCGACTGGGCGCGCTGTGCGAAGATGTCGAGAATCAACTGTGATCGATCGATGACTTTGAGATCTGTCGCTTCTGACAATGATCGCACTTGAGCCGGTGAAAGCTCGCTGTCGAAGACGAGCATGTCGGCGCCGAGTTGCAGTGCGCGAATAATCAGTTCGTCGAGTTTGCCTTTGCCCAGCACCGTGCGCGGATCGATCGCGCTGCGACGTTGAATGATCTTGTCCTGGACCACGACGCCCGCGGAGCCGGCAAGTTCGGCGAGTTCGGCCATCGACTCTTCGGCATCAGCCAGCGATCCGGTGGCCACGCCAACCAGGATCGTGCGGTCGCGCACTTCCGCACGTCGCGCGGTGCGACGATTGCGCGCCATCTCTTCTTCGAGTGAATTGATGAGCGCCTGAAAATCGAGATCGAGCTGCGAAGCGATTTTCGGTTCCAGGAAAGCGTAGAGCTCCGGAGTGGTAGCGTTATCGAGCTCGCCCGCGTGCAGGGGTAACAAGTGTGCCGCGCGCACCAGACCAGGCAGGCCTGACTCAGCATCGACGTCGATGGCGGCCATCAAGTCGAGGCGCAGCAGGGCGAGGTCTGTTAGGTCGTCCTGCGTTAGTGGTTCGCCACGCAGGTGCGTGTGTACACAACGAAGACCGCGAAACCTTCCCGAAGCAACGCGAACGCGTTTGAAGTCGGGCAGCTCGATGCGCCGGTTGTCGCCGACCATTACGTACTGGATGTGTCCCTGGCGATCGATGAGCGCGCCGATCTGTCTGCGTGTTTCGTGAGACAGTTCGCCAAGCTGGCGAGCGAATTCATGTGTGACGATCTGGTTTGGAGGTATGCGCCGAGTGTACAGCTTTTCTATGCGCCGCAGTTGATTTGGTTTTAACCCCAGTGTATTGCCCAGAACGCTGCTAATAGAAGTATCCTCTCAGGGGGCGGATTATAACATAGGGTTCGCCATCGAATTTAGCCACAAAAAGGCACATAAACCACAAAACGATTGTAGCCAGTTTTCGTGCTTTTTGTGCTTCTTTGCGGCTGGCAGTATTATGAACGACTTTTATGGCCAGCGCGAAAATCGTCAAAATAGATCCTGCTTACGCGATTGCCGGGGGCGAGCTCGTCATCGACTGTGAAGGGTTCGATACGACGGATCCGTCTCGTTGTGCGGTAACGATTGCTGATGCGCCTGCGCAGATCGTGGCGCTTGGCCCGCGCAGAGTGCTGGCTGTTGTGCCCGAAACAAAGGGCGGCAGGGTTGAGGTCAGGCTCACGAACAGCAACGGCGACGTGAGCGAACCCGGGTTTGTCACGCTTGCGAAGAAACTCGCCGGCGATCTTCATCCCGTCGCCAATCCTGCTTTTGACCCTGATGATGGCGCGCTCTTTGTCACGCGTTCCGGATCGCGAGGCGAGGAGTTGCCGGTGACGCTGTTTCGCATCGATATCAGTGGCGATGTTTCGGAGTATTCGGGTGATATCGCGAATCCGACAGGTATCGCGTTTAGTCCTGACGGCCAGATGTTCGTGACGAGCAGGCTCGAGGGCGTTGTTTACAAGTTGACGCCGTTTAAAGAAGCGGTTGCGTTCGCGCGCAACCTGGGGGTCGCGACTGGGATCGCCTTCGATAGTCGCGGGTTGATGCACATCGGCGATCGCACGGGAACAATCTTCAAAGTGAACGGCATTGGTGAAGAGCGAGCGTGGACGCAGATTGAGCCATCAGTGTCGGCGTTTCATATGGCGTTTGGTCCGGATGATTCACTGTACGTCACGGGGCCAACGGTTACGAGTTTTGATTCGATCTGGCGCATCAACCCGGACGGCGACGTTGATGTGTTTTTCAAAGGTCTAGGGCGGCCTCAGGGGCTCGCGTTTGATCGCGAGGGTAATTTGTACGTTGCCGCTGCGCTGCGCGGCCGGCGCGGGATTGTTCGCCTTTCACCGGACGGCACCGAAGCGAAGGTGGTTGTGGCCGGCATCAACTTAGTTGGACTTGCGTTTAGCGGGACCGGAGAGATGGCAGTTGTTTCGATCGATTCAGTTTACAGCGTGTCCACGCAGATCAAAGGAACACTCTTGCGCGGCTGAAACCTACTTTGACAGCCCTGATCAGAATTGCTAAGTTCATTCCTCTGTCTTGCTCTGCATTTTGTTAGTACGGGTATGCCTGTTTGAGTCCGGAACAACTGATTCCACAACTCGTGATTTACATGGTCGTGCTGTTGCTTGCAATATCGGCACACGAAGCCGGGCACGCCTGGATGTCTCACAGGTTTGGGGACGACACAGCGTATTTGCTGGGGCGCGTCACGCTCAACCCGGTGGCGCACACCGATCCCATCGGAACGCTGCTGATTCCGATCATGACGTTTATTTTCAGCGCCACGGGAAGTCCACTGGCGGCGATACCTCTAATCGGTTGGGGCAAACCGACGCCGGTTAATCCCTTGCGATGGCGCAACAAAGATGTCGCGAACGTGATGGTTTCGATCGCAGGCATCCTGGCGAATCTTATTCTGGCAACTATCGGCTTTATAGCTTTCAAGATCATATTGCATAACGGCGGCTTTGAGACTCTCCCGGAATCCATACAAGAGCCCGTCGGAATTTTGCTGCGCGACATGCTGGTCATGAACATTTCGCTCGCGGTTTTTAATCTCCTGCCGTTTCCTCCACTTGACGGCAGTAAAGTGCTCGAGACGTTCCTGCCCGCCAGCATGCAACCGTTCCTGGAAATATTGGAGCAGTACGGCTTCATCCTTCTCATGCTGTTTATTTACCTGGGTGTTTTCAACGCAATCATCAGCCCCGTGATCGCCGTTGTCCAATACCTTTTATTCCTTGGCCTTTGAGATGACCAAACGAATCTTCAGTGGCGCACAACCGAGCGGCAACGTTCACCTCGGAAACTATCTTGGAGCGTTGCGCAATTGGGTTGCCTTGCAGCACGAGTACGAGAGTTTCTTCTGTATCGTGAACCTGCACGCGATCACAGTGCCCCAGGATCCGGCGCTGCTGCTTGAGAAGACTCGCGAGCTCGCACGAATCTATCTCGCCGTGGGAATCGATCCGGAAGTCTCCACAGTCTTCATTCAGTCGGACGTTAAAGAGCACGCGGAACTGACGTGGGTATTGAACTGTGTCGCGCGTATGTCTGAGCTCGAGCGCATGACGCAGTTCAAAGACAAAGCACGCAAGCAGCAGGAAAACATCTCCGTCGGGCTGTTTGATTATCCCGTTTTGATGGCTTCCGACATCCTGCTTTACCAGACTGACCTGGTGCCCGTGGGTGACGATCAGCGCCAGCATCTCGAACTGACTCGTGATCTCGCTATCCGCTTCAACCGTGATTACGGCGAGACGTTCAAAGTGCCTGACGCTTACATTCCGAAAGTTGGCGCGCGCATCATGTCTTTGTCGGATCCGTCGAAGAAGATGTCAAAGTCAGACGACGATCCGAATGGCTGCATTTTGTTGATGGACGACGCTGACACGGTGCAAAAGAAATTCAAACGTGCGGTGACGGATTCAGGCACTGAGATCCGGTTCGACGAGTCGCGACCGGCAATCAACAACCTGCTCGAGATTTATCACCTCATCACTCGCCAGTCGCAACAGGAAGTTGAAGATCATTTCGCAGGCAAGGGGTACGCGCAGTTAAAAGGTGATCTGGCAGAGGCAACGGTCGAATTTCTGCGGCCGATTCAACAGCGTGTGCGCGAGATTACGGATGAACGACTCGACGCGATCCTGGACCAGGGACGTGAGAAAGCCGAGCAGATCGCACGTGTAACGCTGGACCACGTCTTTCAACGCACTGGTCTGGCCCGAAGTCCGCATCGCTGATCAAATCTATCCACAGATTACACAGAAAAAATCTGTGAAATCTGTGGATGGCCTTTTACGATGAACGAAGACTCACCTGAAGAACCAATTGTTCCGCTGAACGTAGCCGGCGCGGTGCCGCAAATCGTCTCCGACGACAACACTGACGACCTCAAAATCCTGCTTGGCGAGTTTGAAGGACCTCTGGATCTGCTGCTGCACCTGATCCGGCAGGAGCAAGTCAGTATCTACGACATTCCCGTCGCACGCATCACTGACGAGTACTTGCGTTACCTGCGCGTGATGCAGGAGATGGACATTGCCGTCGCCGGTGATTTCCTGGTCATGGCGGCAACGCTGATCGAGCTGAAGACGAAGATGCTGCTGCCGCGCGATCCGCTCGCGCCGCAGGAGGAAGAAGACGACCCGCGCACCGAGCTGGTGAACCAGTTACTCGAATACCAGAAATACAAAGCCGCTGCCGAGATGCTCTGGTCGCGTGCGACGGTCGAACAGGCGATCTTCAAACGAGCGGAGCTGGAAACTGACAAGAACAATCCCGAAGTTGCGGTTGGTCTATTCGATCTGCTGAAGGTCTTTCAGGACATTCTGGCGCGGCACAAGGAAGAAAAGCTGCTCGAAATCGAACGGGAAGAGATCTCGATGGCGGAGATGCTCGAGCGTTTGCGTAACATGGTCATGTCGTCAGGCGAACTCAATTTACGTCTCTTTTTTGAAAGGGCGCGATCGCGACGCGAGCTGGTGCTGGCGTTCTTGTCAGTGCTGGAGTTAGTGCGAACTACCGAAGTCAGATTATTTCAGCGCGAAACTTTCGGCGACATCGTCGCGCGCGTAGCAGGCTAAACAGATGGCAAGCAACGAAGAGAATGTGAATCACGAAGTCGTCGATGAGGCGGCGCTGAATGAAGAGGCGAGTCGCGAGCTCGCCGCGATGGTTGCTGAGGCGGAGCAGTCTTCCACAGAGTCTGACGAAGAGAGCGGTGACGAGGGGTTATTATCTGCGCCGCAAAGCCAGTCGGAACGTGCTGCGGTGATCGAGGCGTTGATCTTCGTTTCCGATGAGCCGCTGAGTGTTAAAGCTATCGCCGACGTGCTGAAGGAAGATAAGGAAGTCATCGGCGAGGCGGTCAGGGCGCTGGCTGAGGAGTTTAATGGACGCAATGGCGGATTGCAGTTGCGCGAGGTGGCTGGTGGTTGGCAGTTTGCAACGCGGCCCGAGTATCACGAGCACGTGCGGGCGTTTCTGAAGACGCGCCCGAGCGCGAAGCTCACCATCGCCTCGCTCGAGACGCTCGCTGTGATCGCGTATCGACAGCCGGTGACGGTTCCGGAGATTCTCGAAATACGTGGCGTGCAGTCGCCGTCGTCGATCAAGACGCTGCTCGATAAGAAATTGATAGTGGCGAAGGGACGAAAAGATACTGTCGGGCGTCCGATGATGTACGGAACTTCGAAGGAGTTTCTGCTTCAATTCGGTTTGAAGGACTTGTCGGAGTTGCCGAGTGTCGAAGATTTCCATGATCTGAGTGGCGGATCGTAGTTGTGGAGCAGCGACTGCAAAAACTCATTGCCGCGGCCGGTGTCGCCTCACGACGACATGCAGAAGAACTGATCACTGCCGGGCGCGTGACGGTCAACGGTGAAGTAGTTAAGGAACTCGGTTCGAAGGCTGATCCAGACAAAGACCACATCAAGGTCAACGGCAAGCTCATCAATCCTCAACTCCGGTCTCGCGAAAAAGTTTACGTCCTGTTGAATAAACCGAAGGGGTATTTGTCGAGTGTCTCGGATCCTGAAGCTCGTCCTTTGGTGACGGAGTTGTTGCCGCCTGCGCTCGGTAAGCTTTATCCGGTGGGCCGGCTCGATTTCAACACTGAAGGTCTATTGCTGCTCACCAACGATGGCGACTTCACAAACTTTGTGACGGCGGCGCGCAATCGTGTCGAGAAGGTTTACGAGGTTAAAGTGAAGGGCGTGCCGGCTGAGGGTGGAATTCAGCGACTACGTCGTGGCGTTACTCTGGAAGACGGCACACGCACGGCGCCCGCGAAGATCACGAAGCTTAACGAAACACAGACGAACGCGTGGTACGAAGTTTCGCTTCACCAGGGACGCAACCAGCAGGTGCGCCGGATGTTTGAGTTGATCGGACATTCGGTGTTGAAGCTGCGACGCGTGCGCATCGGGTTTCTGACGGACGATAAGATGAAGCCCGGCGCGTGGCGGTTTTTATCGCCGGGCGAAGTCGCGAGACTGATGAAAAAAGGAAAACCTGGCCACGGATGACACGGATACAAGTACCGATCAGCGCTGATCAGTATGTGTATCCGTATAATCCGTGGTAAAAACAAAGCACTATGCAATTTGAGTTATCCGAAGAGCAACAACAGATCAAGATGAGTGTGCGCGAGTTCGCGGAGTCGGAGATCGCGCCTCACGTTATGGAGTGGGATGAGTCTCAGCATTTTCCCATCGAGCTCAAACCAAAACTCGCGGAGCTCGGTTTGATGGGTGTGATTTTCCCGGAGGAGTATGGCGGCGCGGGCATGGGCTACGTCGAGTACGCCACCATCATTGAAGAGTTGTCGCGCGTCGATGGCTCCGTCGGCATATCGATAGCGGCGCACAATTCGCTTTGCTCCAATCACATCTACCGGTACGGAACTGAAGCGCAGCGCCGCAAGTACCTCGTGCCGCTCGCCACCGGCGAACATCTGGGTGCGTGGGGACTCACCGAACCGAGCGCAGGTTCTGACGCCTCGGGCACCAAATCAACTGCCGTACGCACTGACGGCGGTTGGATCGTCAACGGTTCGAAAAACTTCATCACTCACGCCATCCATGCTGACACCTGCGTCGCGATGGCAGTCACAGACAAGTCGAAGCGAAGCAAAGGCATTTCAGCGTTCATCTTCGAAAAGGGAATGAAAGGGTTCTCGCCTTCGAAAAAGGAGAACAAACTTGGTCTGCGCGCTTCGGAAACGGCGAGCGTGGTTTTTGAAGACTGCCCCATCACCGACGAACACCTGCTGGGCGAGGAAGGTCAGGGATTCGTAAACTCGATGGAGATACTTGACGGTGGTCGTATCTCGATAGCGGCGTTGGCTGTCGGCATCGCACAGGGTGCTTATGAGTCGGCGGTGCGGTATGCAAAGGAGCGACAGCAATTCGGGAAGCCGATCTCGGAGTTTCAGGCCATTCAATTCAAGCTGGCCAACATGGCAACGCAGATCGATGCCGCAAGGTTGTTGATGTATCGCGCCGCGTGGATGAAAGACGAGGGTAAGAAGACGACGAAAGAGTCGTCGATGGCGAAGCTGTTTGCTTCGGAGATCAGCGTGAACGTTTGTGAAGAAGCGATCCAGGTACACGGCGGCTACGGCTACACGAAAGACTATCCACCTGAGAAATACTGGCGCGACTCGAAGCTATGTACGATTGGCGAAGGCACCTCGGAGATCCAGCGCCTCATCATCGCTCGTGAAGTGTTGAAGCAGGTCTAAGCCACAAAAAAGCACAAAATCACAGATGGCTAATTGATCGTTTTGTGCTTTTTTGTGGCTAAAGAAAGCAATCTCAGCGAGCGTGTGAGCAGGGGCGAGGCTGCGGCGGTGGCGCGTGCCATCTCGAAGATCGAGGATGGCTCGGCGGGCGCGGCGGCGTTGATGAAAGAGATCTATCAGCGCTCGCGCGGCGCGTTGGTGATCGGAATCACAGGCGCTCCGGGCGCCGGCAAGTCGTCGCTCGTGGATAAGCTGGCGTTGTTTTATCGTCACGCCGGTGAACGCGTTGGCATAGTTGCGGTCGATCCGTCGAGCCCGTTTTCCGGTGGCGCGATTCTCGGCGATCGCATCCGAATGCAGGCGCTCGGGTTGGACGACGGAGTATTCATCCGTTCAATGGCCACACGCGGCAACCTTGGGGGACTCGCCCGAGCCACTGTTGACGCGGTCGCGATCCTGGACGCCGCAGGCTACGCAAAGATCATCGTCGAGACTGTCGGCGTCGGACAGGATGAGGTGGAGGTCGTTAAAGCCGCCGACGTTTCGGTCGTCGTTTTAGTGCCCGGCATGGGCGACGACATCCAGGCGATAAAAGCCGGGATAATGGAAATCGGCGACATTTTCGTTATCAATAAAGCCGATAAGGAAGGTGTTTACGCCACGGAAAAGGAGCTGCAGTCGCTTCTGTCGCTGGCCTCGCGTGGCGACGGTTGGGACCCGCCCATAGTCAAGACTGTAGCCACTGAAAACATTGGGCTGGCCGACCTCGCGCAGGCCATCGAGAACTTTTGCCAGACACAACTCGACGCCCGGGTCACCAGCGAGCGTCGCCGCGCTATCGCGCGCTGGCGAATTGTGGAGTTGTTGCGGGAAAGTCTGCTGGCGCGCGTTTTGGCAACTGATGCGTCGGTTGCTATGCTTAACAGGCTGGCTGACGAAGTTGCAACGCGGAAGCGAGACCCTTATTCTGCCGTAGAGGAGATTATTCAGGCTGCTGAAAGTTGATCACATCGGGATCGCCACCAACCGCATCGAAGAGGCGTTATCGGTTTGGCGAGATGCGCTGGGCCTGGAGGTTCATTCGACCGAAGAAGTTAAGGAACAGGGCGTTAAGGTATGCATGCTGGCAATCGGCGATACTCACGTCGAACTGCTCGAGCCGCTCAGTCCGGATACCGCCGTGGGAAAATTCCTCGCCAAGCGCGGACCGGGAATGCATCACATCGCGATTGAGGTGAAGGACATACGCGCGTCGCTCGCGGAGTTAAAAAACAAAGGGGCGCGGCTAATTGACGAAACGCCGCGTGTAGGTGCGGGTGGATGTTTGGTAGCCTTTGTTCATCCGTCTTCGATTAATGGAGTGCTGCTCGAGTTGGTGCAGCATCAATAGGTTTTAGGAAAGGATAGTATTTTGAACTCCACAAGAAAAGCTCTTATCGCGGCCGCTGTCGCAGTGATTTTTTCCGTGGGACTTATCTTCTGGCAGGTCAAAGCCAGAAAAGCGGGCCCGGTCGAACTGACGGCTGAAGACATGACCTTGATCGCAGAAGATCAGCCGCCGCAGATGCGTGCGCGCCTCGCGAGCGACGAAGCTGCGCGCAAGGATTTCGCGCTCGAGG
Source organism: Pyrinomonadaceae bacterium (assembly GCA_036379695.1). Lineage (GTDB taxonomy): Bacteria > Acidobacteriota > Blastocatellia > Pyrinomonadales > Pyrinomonadaceae > PSRF01. The sequence goes on from DASVGE010000348.1 coordinate 20,795, forward strand.
TGCGACGGCTGTTGGCCGTGGCTGAGGAGGCGCAGGCGCATGGCGTCGATAAAGCGCCCGACATGAAGCGACAGCTCGAATTTCAGAAGGCCAGCGTCATAGCTCAATACTATTTTGAGAAGCAGGGTGATAAAGCTCCTGACATTCCCGACACCGAGGTCGATGAGTTTTTCAAAGTACCTGACAATCAGAAGAAGTTTGATCAGATCATCGCCGACGCGAAGAGCAGAGATCCGCAATTCGCGGCGCAGGAGATTCCAGCTGAGCAGCTAAACATGCTCAAGCAGCGTCTGGGCCGGATCTATATCGCCGAGAAGAAAGCGATCGCGCAGGGTCTCGACAAAGAACCGGCAGTCAAAGTGCAGATGGTGTTGCAGCACGCGCGCGTGCTGGCGCAGAAGTACGCCATGGACACGTTGAAAGACAAGATGACGGCGACCGACGCGGAAGTCGATGCTTACCTTGCGAGCCATCCCGATCTCGACACCGACAAGAAGAATCGTGCGAAGGCGGAAGAAGTGCTCAAGCGCGCGAAGGCGGGTGAAGACTTTGGAAAACTCGCGCAGGAGTTTTCAACGGATGGCAGCAAAGAAAAGGGCGGCGATCTCGGTTGGTTTGGGCGTGGTGACATGGTGCCCGAATTCGAGCAGGCTGCCTATGCGCTGAAGCCCGGCGAGATCAGCGACATCGTTCAAAGCAAGTTTGGTTTTCACATCATCAAGCTCGAAGAAAAAAAGAACGAGACGAAAGACGGGAAGACGGAAGAGAAGGTACACGCGCGTCATATTCTGATCAGCGATGCCGGCGCCAATCCGTTTGCGCCACCGCAATCAGGGCGCGACAAAGCGAGGGCTGCGGTTGAGCAGGACAAGGCCAAGAAAGTGCTCGACGAGATCGTCAGCCGTTCGCACGTCAAGGTGCCTGACAATTTCACCGTGAAGGCCCCCGAGCCGCAGCAGCAGATGCAGTTGCCGCCAGGATTTGGCGCGCCGCCGGCTCCTGCGGAAGAGGCGCAGCAGCCTAAGCCCAGCCCGAAGCAGCAGTAAAGCGTGAGCGCCTCCTTGGAGTGCGGTGCCAGGGCACCGCTTTAGCCAGACCAAAGCGGTGCCAAGGCACCGCACTCCAGGGAGGCGCCCAATCCAAGCCGATGCAGTTAGGCGACTATCGCGTGGAGATCGTTCCGGATTCCGAATTCCACCTCGACGGAGGAGCGATGTTCGGAGTGGTTCCGCGCAAGCTTTGGGCTAAGGAGTGTCCGCCTGACGATGAAAACAGAATTCGCATGAACATGAATTGTGTTTTCATCGATACCGGAGCGGAAAAGATCCTGATCGAGACCGGCATCGGCGATAAGTGGACGGGGAAACAACTGTCGATGTACGGCATCGACCGCGTGCGTCCGCTGAATGAAACACTGGAAATGCGCACCGGTCATACGGCTGATGAGATCACCATCGTGGTGAACACTCATCTGCATTTCGATCACGCCGGCGGGAATACGAAGCTCGACGCTTCGGGCAAACCGGTACCTTCATTTCCCAATGCTCGCTATTTCGTTTCCGGCGCTGAGCTGGACCATGCGGAGCATCCGAGTGAACGCGATCGCGCCAGCTATTTGCCCGAGAACTGGAGACCGGTGATCGATTCGGGCCAGCTCGAAACAAAGGACTCGGAATACGAAGTCGTCCCTGGTCTGAGCATGGAAACGGTTGCGGGTCATAATCGCTCGATGCAGTGCTGGCGACTCGCGCGCAACGGTCAGACGATGTTTGGGTTTGCCGATCTCGTGCCGATGCGTGCGCACGTTCGCCTGCCGTGGATTATGGGTTACGACCTTTATCCGGTGGAGACTCTCGACGCGAAGAAGAGACTACTGCCGCAGGCGTCGCGCGAACAGTGGATTTGCATGTTCTACCACGATCCTGATGAGCCGTTATGCCGGTTACAGCAGGGAGAGAAGGAGTTTAGTCCGATTCCGTATCGGGAGCAGCTTTCATGACAACAGCGTCAGGAGTTCGGGTCGGCATCATCGGTGGCAGCGGTCTTTACCAGATGCCTGAGTTGACGGCGATCGAAGAGGTCAAAGTCGACACTCCTTTTGGACCACCCTCGGATTCGTTCATCGTTGGAACTCTCGAGGGCGAACGAGTTGCCTTCCTGCCGCGTCACGGACGTGGCCACCGGCTCACGCCCACGGAGCTTCCGTTTCGTGCGAACATCTATGCGATGAAGCTGCTCGGCGTGGAGAGCATTCTCTCGGCTTCGGCGGTCGGGTCGTTGCAGGAGAAATATGCGCCGCTGGATATGGTCATTCCTGATCAGTTTTTTGATCGCACGCGAGCGCGGGTGAGGGAATCGACGTTTTTTGGCGAGGGGATTGTGGCGCACGTGTCGTTTGCGCATCCGGTGTGTAGCAGGTTAGGTGATGTGCTGGAGGAGTCGTGCCAGGTGGCGGACGTGAAGACACATCGTGGTGGAACGTATTTGTGCATGGAGGGGCCGGCGTTCTCGACGGTTGCGGAGTCGAATGTCTATCGCTCGTGGGGCATGGACATAATCGGGATGACGAACCTGCAGGAAGCGAAGCTCGCGCGCGAGGCGGAGATTTGTTATGCGACGCTGGCGCTGGTGACGGATTACGATTGCTGGCATCCCGGGCATGATGCTGTGACTATCGACACGGTGGTTGAATACCTGAATAAGAACGTGCGCAACGCGCAAATCATCCTGCGCGAGGCGCTCAAGCGGCTGAAGACCGGAGAGCGCGACTGCAAGTGCGGTTCGGCACTGAAACATGCGATCTTCACGGCGCCGGATCTCTGGCCTGAGGCGACAACAAAGAAGCTGGAAGCGATCATTAAAAAGTATCGTTAACCACTAAGACACCAAGACACAAATCGAGGTGAGTTATGAGAATTAAATTTTTTCTTCTGTTACTTGTTTTCGTGTTTTCAGCTCCCGCGGCTTTCGGGCAGGGCGTGAGGAGTGGGCCTGATGCGTCGACGCTTCGCGACCCGGATCTGGAGCGCGACTCTCATCACAATCTCGAAGTCGCAAAGAACTACTTCAAGTTGAAGAAGGCTTACGTTGCTTCGTTGAAACGTTGCGAGGAGATCATCGCGGGTAATCCGAATTTCTCCAAGATCGAAGAAGTACTGCTGATGGCGGGCCAGAGCAGCCTGTGGCTTTCGCAGAACAAGGGCAAGCAAAAGTCGGATCTGTACGTGAGCTTCGATGGTGGTGAAAAGAAGACGCTCACCTCGGAACAGTTTCGCGAAATGGGCGTCGGGTATCTCAAGAAGCTGATCAACGACTACCCGGATAGCCCCTACGCCAAACAAGCGCAGGAAGAGTTGCGTGAGCTGGACGCCGCAGCCAAACAACCGTAACCAGGACCAAATTGAACACATGTCTCTTCTAGTTGTCGGCTCCGTCGCTTACGACACAGTCGAAACCCCTTTCGGTAAATGTGACCAGATGCTCGGCGGCTCGGCCTCGCACTTTTCGATCTCCGCGAGCTTCTTTACCAACGTCAGCATAGTCGGCGTCGTCGGTGGTGATTTCACTGACCAGGAAGTTTTTGACAGTCGCGGCGTCGGCACGAACGATCTCGAAAGGATCCCTGACGGCAAAACGTTTCGTTGGGGCGGTCGTTATGAGTACGATCTGAACGTCGCGCACACGCTATTCACCGACCTGAACGTCTTCGCAGACTTTCAACCGAAGTTATCTGACGAGTCGAAACGTTCGCGACTGCTGTTTCTGGGCAACATTCAACCCGATCTTCAGCGCGGCGTGAGAGAGCAGATGCCCGATGCCGAGCTCGTCGCGCTGGACACGATGAACCTGTGGATCGAACATACACGCGATTCGCTGGTGCGCACGATCCAGGGCGTAGACGTCGTGATCATCAACGACGCTGAAGCGAGACAACTCACGGGCATTCCCAACCTGATCAAAGCCGCGCGCGAATTGCTCAGTTGGGGACCCAAAGCCTTGATCATCAAACGCGGCGAGTATGGCGCGGCGCTGTTTACGCGCGATAATTATTTCGCGATCCCGGCTTACCCGCTGGAATCGGTGTTTGACCCGACCGGCGCCGGCGACACCTTTGCGGGTGGTTTCATGGGTTATCTCGCGAGCCAGGAAAAGCTGGACGAGAGCGCAATGAGACGAGCGATGATCTTTGGTTCGGTGATGGCGTCGTTTAATGTGGAGGAGTTTGGCACCGATCGCGTCAGGCGTCTCACACATGCGGAAATCAACGATCGTTTTCGTGCCTTCAAACGCATGACACACTTTGACGAGATTCCGTTTGAGGCGAAAAGCTAAGTGAGGAGAGTTTCTTATGTTCTGTCCTGTTTGTGAGGCTGAGTACGAAGCGGGTATCACGCAGTGCCCTGACGACGACACACCGCTGGTTGAGCGGTTGAGTCCGGAAAGTACCGGCGATGTCAGTGAAGCCGAGTTTGTGCCGTTTCGTAGATTGGGTTCACCGGCGGAGGCCGAGATGGTGAACGACATGCTCAGGCAGAACGGGATTCGCTCCGTGGTGAAGTCTGGCGGCGCCGACGCGTTTTCGCCGCTGTTATCGGCGACTGCGGAAGGCGCTATTATCCTTGTCGATGAACGTGACTTCGACCGCGCGGTAGAAATCTACAGCGCATTCTTCGGCAGCGATTCGACGCCGCTCACCGGTGGCACGGGTGAAGACGAAGATCTGGAGCGCGATGAAGAAGAGTAGTTCCGATGTCTGATGATCCGATTGTAGTTTTCATGACGGCGGCCAACGGCGAAGAGGCCGCGCGGCTTGCTGACATGCTGGTTGGTGCACACCTCGCCGCGTGCGTTCAGATCATGCCGGAGATGGAGTCGGTTTATCGCTGGCAGGGAAAGATTGAGCGCCAGTCGGAAGTTTTATTACTCGCCAAAACTACGAGAGCGAAGTTCGATGAGCTGGAGCGCGAAGTGCGAGCGCTGCACAGCTACGACGTTCCGGAGATCATCGCCGTTCCTGTGATTGCGGGTTCGGCGCCCTACCTCCGTTGGCTTAATTCAATCCTTCCATCTTGAGCTACTCCCTGGAGTGCGGCGGCTTGCCGCCGCTTTAGTCTCGATCAAGCACGATCGATAACAAAGC